>DASSGZ010000525.1:0-2467 GCA_035693165.1 Chloroflexia bacterium
GTGGTCATGCGCTGCAATTGCCCCTTTCTGGGTGCCTACTCCCTGCGAAGCAGCGGGCCGCCGACGCAAGTCGGCGCTAGGGGCGGCTGCGGCCGCCACGAAGTCCACTGAAGTGGACTGGGCGCGCTCCTGGCCGATAGCCTTCCCGTGGGGGCACCGCGTCCTCGTCCCCAGTGTACTTCAGTAGACTTCGTGGCGGCAGGCCCCTAGATGCTCTGTCTCAGGGCGCGGCGGGCCTGGGGCGGCGGGCCGCCCAGGTCGGGTCGTAGGTGCGCTGCTCGCGGCGCAGGGTGACCAGCAGCACCAGCAGCTTGCGCGCCACCGCGATCAGGGCGACCTGCTTGAGCTTGCCGCGCGCGAGCAGGCGCTGGTAGAAGGGCGCCAGGACGGGGTTATGCTGCGCGGCGCTCACCGCCGCCATGTACAGCCCCTGGCGCAGGCGGGCGTTCCCCGTCTTGCTGATGCCCCCCTTGCCCCGCACCGAGGTGCCCGACTGGTGCGGGGCGGGGTCCAGCCCGGCGTAGGCCACCGCCTGGGCGGGGGTCGCCCCCGGCCCCAGCACCCACAGTTCGGTCAGCACCAGCATCGCCGTCACCCAGCCGACCCCCACCACCGCCTCCAGCCGCCGCACCTCGGCGGCGATGGTGCCGGCGGCGGCGGCGTGCGCCTGGATGCGCGCCTCCAGCGCGGCGACCTGCTCCTGGACCACCGCCAGGACCGCGCGCAGCGGGTCGGCCAGGTCGGCGGGCAGGTCGGGCCACTGGGCCAGCGCGTGCAGGCGATTGGTCGTCTGCACGCGCATCGCCACCAGGTCGTCGCGCTGCCGCAGCAGGAGTTGGAGCTGCTGGATCTCCGCCGGGGGCGGGGTCCAGCGCGCCGGGCGCAGGTCCCGCCCGTACTGCGCCAGCGTCGCCGCGTCCACCGCGTCGGTCTTGGCCCGCCGCAGCCGCGCCTGGGCGTAGTAGCGCGCGCTGGCCGGGCTGACCACCGCCACCGCCCAGCCCGCCGCGTGCCAGGCGCTGGCCGCGCCGATCCAGTAGCTCCCCGTCGCCTCCAGCACCAACAGCGTCGTCTCCGGCGCGGCCCCGCGCTGCCGCAGCTGCCGCAGCACCTGCCGCCAGCCCGCCGCCGTGTTGGGCACGCCCTCGGCCGGCTGGCCCAGGACGGCCACCGCCAGCGTCTCCGCCGCCACGTCGATCCCCACGCACGTCGTCACCGTGTCCGTCGCCGCACTCACCGGGGCCTCCTTTCGCGTGCGCCCGCCGTCGGGCACCGCCGGGCTCCCGCTTGTGCCTGGAGCGTCGTGCCGCTCCGATGCTCTTCGAGCTTGGGCGGTGGGCTCCGGCACGCGCCCGATCTAGGGGACGGCCTCGCGGACCTGGCCCGGTAACGGGCTCCGCCGTGCCGGCACCGACGGCACCCCCATTCTACCCCGCCCCAATAGACAAGCCCGGACTTGCGTCCGGGGCACCGCGTCGCCCGCCACGCCACGCAAGACTGACGGCTACCGCACACCCGCGAATGCCCGCCCCCTCACCGATCACCTCGCTCTCCGTCCCCGGCGGCACCCCGCGCCGGGCGACCAGGCGGCGCTCGGCGCTCCGCACGCGCGTCGCCGGCGAGAGCGCGCGTTCGAGCAGCAGCAGCGCGGTGTTGACCACGAGTGCCAGCCCGCCGACCGCCAGCGCGCCGGCCCAGATTTTATCAGCCCGCCCGCCCTGCGAGATGCCCTGGAAGAGGAGGACGCCGAGGCCCCCGGCGTTGAACTTCGCGCCGATCGTGGCGATGCCGATGCAGACGACCGCCGCGATCCGCACGCCGGCCAGGATGACCGGCAGCGCCAGCGGGATCTGCACCCGCCACCAGCGCTGCCAGGCGTTCATCCCCATCCCGCGCGCCGCCTCGAGGATCGCCCGGTCGATCCCGGTCAGCCCGGCGACGATGTTCCGCACCAGGATCACCTGGGCGTAGATGATCAGCGCGATCGTGACGCTCTTGGCATTCAGGCCGGTGAAGGGGATCAGGAGGATGATCAGCGCCAGGCTGGGGATCGTGTAGAGCAGGCCGAGGAGCCCCATCACCGGCCCGGTCAGGAGCGGGCGGCTCGCGAGCAGCGTGCCGAGCGGCAGGGCGATCAGGAGGGCGATCGCCAGCGCCGCGCCGGTGATCTGCAGGTGCGCGAGCAGGTATTCGCGCACGAGATCCGGGTTGGCGCGGATGTACTGCACGCCCTCCAGTGGGCCGGGCGTCGCGGCGGGGAACAGAGGAGGACTCATGCTCTCACCAACTGCCGACTGACGACCGACGACTGACGACAAGGATCATGCCGGCACCTGGTTGCGCGCGGCGTCGCGGATCTGCTCCAGCGCGAGCGTCCCGACCGGCGCGCCATCCTCCTGCACGACAATTGCTGGCGCGCCGGTGCGCAGCAGGACCGAGAGCGCCGCGCGCAGGTCGTCGTCCACGC
>DASSGZ010000526.1:0-3491 GCA_035693165.1 Chloroflexia bacterium
ACTCGTCCAGGAGCCGGGCCGCAGCCACGTTATTGTTCGCCGCTTCCTCAAACCAGGTAAAAAAGTCGGCGTGCTTCTTCGTGTTATTGAGTACGTTCTGCACCGTCTCTCTCCTTATGCATGCGGACTCGCCGGAGCGCCTCCCGGCGCGCTTCCCCTCGCGCCGGCCCATCTCCCCGGCCCGATTCAGCAAGTTGCGTTCCATACGGGACGAGTGGTCAGTGGTCGGTAACGTGAAGGAT
Organism: Chloroflexia bacterium; assembly: GCA_035693165.1. GTDB lineage: Bacteria > Chloroflexota > Chloroflexia > QHBQ01 > JAICKM01 > JAICKM01. The sequence continues at coordinate 243 of DASSGZ010000526.1, forward strand.
TGTCACTCTGAGCGCAGCGAAGAGTCTCGTCGCGTGTATCGCAGCGTCCATCCTATCCCCTGTCACTCTGAGCGCAGCGAAGAGTCTCGTCGCGTGTAGTGAAGCGTGATACGCCCAATCTAGATTATCGCGTCTCCTGACCACTGACCACTCGCCGGCTCACGCCAGGCTTTCGTACAGGCCCAGCATCTGGTTCGCGGCGGCGCTCCAGGGGTAGAGGGCGGCGCGCTGGAGACCGGCCTCGTGCAGGTTGCGGCGCACCTCCGCGCTTTCCAGCAGTACCTCCAGCGCCGCCGTGATCGCCTCCTCGGCCTCCGGGTCGACCAGCTTCACCGCCTGCCCGCCGATCTCGGCCAGGGCGGGCGTGCGCGAGGCGATCACCGGGGTGCCGCAGGCCATCGCCTCCAGCACCGGCAGCCCGAAGCCCTCGTAGAGGCTGGGATAGACGAACACCGTCGCCATGTTGTAGAGCAGGGCCAGGTCGTCTTCGGGCACATAGTCCAGAAAGTGGAGGCGCTGGGCCACGCCGCTGGTCGCCGCCGCCTGGTAGACCGAGTCGTACATCCAGCCGGGCCGCCCGGCGAGCACCAGGTCGTGCCCGGCGTCGCGGCCATGTTGCACCAGGCGCGCATAGGCGTGGATCAGCCGGACCAGGTTCTTGCGCGGCTCGATGGTGCCCACATGCAGCAGGTAGCGCGGGGGCAGGCCCAGCCGGCGGCGGGCCGCCGGGGCTTCGGCCTGTAAATCGCCGTACGCGTAAGAGTGGAATTGCGCGTCCACGCCGTTGTGGACCGTGACCACGCGATCCGGCGGGATCTGCAACCACTCGATCACGTCGCGGCGGGTCGTCTCGGACACGGCGACCACGCGGGTGGCCTGGCGGGCGGCGCGGGGCACGTGGCGCTGCAAGTAGGCGCGGTTGCCGGGGTCGGTCACGTCGGGCAGCACCAGGAAGCTGAGGTCGTGGATGGTGATCACGCTGCGCGCGCCGCGCACCGGCGGGGCGATGAAGTCGGGCGCGTGCAGCACATCGACGCCGCCGATCATGCGGTCGGCGGCCACGGGCATGCGCAGGCGGTTCCAGAGGATGCCCAGCATCCGCGCCGACATGGGCAACTCGTGGGCGCGGGCGTTGCGGTGGTGGGCCAGCAACTGCGTGAGGAAGGCATATTCGGGCGTGTCGCGCGGCAGGCCCGCGCCCCCGTAGAACAGCGTGTACGTGTTCGCGCGGTCCATGCGCAGCAGCGCGCGCACCAGCGAACGCGTGTAGCGGGCCACGCCCGCCCCGTGCCAGACCCCAGTGGTATAGTCGATGCCGATACGCACTAGGCGATCCTACTTGCGGCGCGACAGGAGGTAGACGATGAAGCCGCCGATCACGATGCTCCAGTAGTTGATCAGCCGGTCCAGCAGCGCGATGCTGATCGCGGTATTATCGTCCACGCCGAACAGCTTGAGCACGCCAACCACCGCGCCCTCGACCAGCCCGATGCCGCCGGGCGTGAAGGGCAGCGTGGTCAGCAACGAGCTCGCCAGCGCGATGAAGATGACCACCGGCAGGGTGATCAGGTGGCCCTGGTCGAGCGCCTGCACCACGCCGTAGAGCCGCGCGCCTTCCAGCAGCCAGATCACCGCCGTGTAGCCGGCCAGCACCGGCAGGCTACGGCGGCGGAAGCTGAGCAGGGTGCCGTGCTGGAAGCTGGTGAACATCGTCTGGAAGCGCTGCGGGATCAGGCGCAGCACGCGGTCGCCCATGATGCGCAGCACCACCAGGCCCACGCCCAGGGCCACGATCATCGCCCCGCCCAGGGCCAGCACGCCGGTCATCACGCCGGGCATGTGGCCCTGCAACGTCAGGAAGCCCGACACCAGCAGCAACCCGAACAGGATGAACAGGTCGATCATGCGCTCGGCCAGGATGGTGCCGATGGTGCGCGAGAACGACACGCCCGCGCTCTGCTTGAGCAGGTAGCTGCGGTAGGCATCGCCCAGCTTGGCCGGCACGATGCAGTTGACGAACCAGCTCAGGTAGATGATCTCGATCAACCCGCCGACCCCCGGCATCTCCGGCTTTTTGGCTCGCGAGAAGCCGACGTTGCTCAGCAGCCTCTGCCAGCGCAGCCCGCGCAGCAGGAACGCCGCATAATAGACGGCGAAGCCGGCCAGGAACCAGGCCGGGTTGGCCTGCTTCATCGTCTGCCAGACCTCCGCCGGGTCGAGGTTGAAGCGGGTGAAAATGAACACGAACAGCGCGATCGCCAGCCCGAACGACAGCAGCGTGCGCGGGTCGCGCAGGCGGTGGATCAGCCAGGACCGATCCTCGGCCATCTCCTCCACTTTGCCGGCCATCGCCGGGGCCTCGGCCTCGGCGGCCACCACGTCTTCGGGCGTGGTGTGCAGTTCGGCGGCCACCTGCCGGGCGTGCGCGCCGTTGGCGCCAGGGGGCGCCGTGGCCTCGTTAGCGGCAGGCGCGGCGGGGTCGTCCGCCGGGGGGTCCGGTTCCAGGGCGACCGGGCGATCATGCAACGATGTGGGCTCTTTGATAGGACCTTCCTCCTGTCCAATGCTGCGTTCCAGGGCCCCGGCATAGCGATAGCGCGCGGGGTGGCCCTTGAAAGCGCCGGCCGAAAAGCGGCAATATAAGGCCCTGCCGGCGCGGGTGCGTGCGGGCGGCATGGGCATCCAGCAACTCACGCGCCACCGGCGCGGGCGGGCAGCACCGCGCGGGGCGTGACGTAAAACAGCGCAATCACGGCGGCCCAGTGGATGCCGAAATTGAGCACATGCAAATTCTCGAATACGCTATGGCCCATGATGGTGCCCACGACGCCCACGGCGCCGATGAGCAGGGCCGTCTCGAAGCCGCGCCCGGCGGCCCACAGGCGGCGAATGGCCCGCGCGCCGGTCGCCAGGGCCACGCCGAGCACGGCCAGGTAGGCCAGCAGCCCGGCCACCCCGGTTTCGGCCAGGGCGTGCAGGTAGTAGTTGTGCGCGTGGCCCTTCGACACCGGCCAGCCCTGGATGGAGAAGCGCGGCCAGGCCACGTTGAAGTTGCCGATGCCGATGCCCAGCCAGGGGTCGGACAGGAACATGTTGCCCGCCGTCTGCCAGTGGGCCAGCCGCTCGACCTGGCTGAAGTTCTCCGGCGTGATCATTACCTCGCGCACGTCGTAGATCTGCAACTGGTTGGGGATGCTCTCCAGCCGGGCGCGCAGCCCGGCGGGCAACACGCCAGTGACCGTCAACCCC
>DASSGZ010000527.1:0-21729 GCA_035693165.1 Chloroflexia bacterium
TGGATGAAAGTCGATTGTCCGACGACTGTTCAGGCACGGCAGGCGTCCCGCCCTCGCCACGAACCGGACGCTCCGGATACCAGCGGGGCTGGGGATAGGGCGGCAGGGTGAGGTTTTCGGCGAAAGTGATGATGACCTCCACTGCTGCCTCGGCATCTGAGTTAGTGATCCGGGCCGCCAGCTCCGGTTGGATGCGGTTCAGTGGAGGGGGCTCCAACCTGAGAGGTGGGCCTGAATCTACCTGCTGATATGCCTCGGGCGGCAATGGATCATCCTCCACCTTCCCGGCTGTGCCGTCGGTAACGACGACATGATAGATCCTGTCGAAGGGGTCGGGGGCGACACGGGTGGGTTTAGGAGTTGTCCCGGATTCATCCATGGTAGCTGTCCTCCTACACGGTTGCGCCCAGGGTGCGGGGCGCGATCAGGTCCGGTCGTCTGGACCGGACGAGTGGTTGAGGAGTAATGCACAGTCCCGGAACGTTGCGCCACTGCGGAGGATAAAGTAGATGTGGCGAATGCAGTGTAGCACAGATCGAACCGGGTCGCAATACCTCTCCAAGTGGCGGGGTGCGCGGCACGATTTTGCATCGCGGTGATGGACCAACTTCTCTCCCGGCCCGCGGCAGGGAGGGGGGCCTGTCCCGGTTTGCCCTTCCCGCCGCAGTCCGCGGGGTTCGGTTGGTCCATCACCGGATGCTACTCGCCCCGCGCAAAATCGCGCCGGCAGGGCCGATGCGTTCTCGGAAAGGGTCGCCTTGCGTGGCCCAATCCAGGCTCTGGCCGGCACGGGCGTCTACCCCGCCTCCGCGCATCACTTGCGCGGGAGCCGCCGGTATAACCACCGCGCAACGGTCACAGTTCCGATCAGGAGCACAACCGGAGTCAGCAGCGCCGAAATGTAGCAGCGCAGACACGGTTGGGATGGCCGGCCCGGCCCCGCGGTGAAAGTGATTTGTTCACTGCTCATAGGATTCCTCACACTCCGTAAACAACAAACCGCGAACGGCGGAAGATGCAGACCTGCCAGGACTCCACTTCATCGCCGCTGGTCACATGGTTCATCAAGTTGTTCTTCCCCGAAACGTGCCACAGATCGCCGGCGTGCCCGATTTCATGCGCCAGCGTCAGCCCGTCCGCTGCCCGGTCAATAATCACATAGTTGGTGCCGGGGATATGGCAGCCGATGTCATCGCCCTCGACGATGTTACGGATAAAGATCACGTCGAGCACGTCATGGATCAGTTCCTCTGCCTGATCCACAATAGCGTCGCCACAGCCGAAGATGTCACCGAATTTGCCGCTCCGCTCTCCCTCGCTGGTCAGATCGATAGCTTCCGTCGAGAAGAGCTGGCGGGTATCGCAGGCCGTCACGTCGAGCCGGTTTTCCGGCACCTGTACGATCTTGCGCCCGTGCTCGTGAACCCGCACATTCATGCGGTTGGAAATGATCCGCGCCGCCTCGCGCACAACCGCTGATACCTGGGCATTGTCCACAACGGGTCGGCCGTCAGGATCAGCCAGCACGGTGACGCAGATATGCAGGTGCTTGGGAATGCGTAGACCCAGCAGGCAGGTAAGGAATTCCGGGATACCCGTAATGGCCGCGATGATGATCTTGATCCAATTGAGGATGAAGTTCACCACAAAGCACACCACGCGCAGGACCACGACGACCACCATCAGGACCACCCGCACGAACACGCGGATCACTGAGGTGATGATCTCGCATACGGTTCTCACCACAGTGATGATGACCTTGACCAGGACCTCGACCAACTGGCAGACCGTTTCCGTGATCCAATCGCAAAACGAATCGAGCGGCCACGGCAGCCAGCTACAGACTTGACGCTGCACCTGCTGGCAGCGGTTTTCAAACTGGCGTTGCCACTGCTCAAGCTGTTCGGTCACCTGACGGCATACCGTCTCCACTATTTGGATTAACTGTTCAAGCCACACGATGACCTCGTGCTCGATAAAATCAGCGATGTTCATACAAATACGCAGCATAATCTCCCCCTTTATCAGCGGACGTCCCGTATCGTCCATTCCCGCTAAGAGTTCGGCTAGGTCACGGTTAAAAGTCACGCTGGTAGATCACCTGCCCATCCGCCTGAACAAAACCGCATGATTCGTAGAGTCGCAGCGCCCCGGTGGCGTTTTCTACGTCTACCTTGAGCGCGGCAGTAGCCACGCCGGCGGCGCGCAGCCAGTGCAGGCCGGCGCGCAGCAGGGCCTGGCCTAAGCCCCGCCGGCGGTGCGCCGGGTGCGTGCCCAGCAGCGCTATCCACCCCTCGTTGCGGCCGTGGCGGCGATTGGCGGCGGGGTCGATCCAGCACAGGCAGAAAGCCGCCGGGCGGTCATCCGCGGCCACCGCGAGCAGATCGCCATCGGTACGATAATAGGGCGCGCGCAACCAGTGGCGGTGTTCGGCCACCGTCCACGGGCGAAAGCCCCAGTGATCAGCAAACGCGGCGTTATAGAGGGCGACCCAGGCCGCCACATCCGCCGCCTCGCCGGTGGGGCGCAGCGTATAGCCAGGGGGCAAGACCGGCTCCGTGAGCGGATCGGCCAGCGATCGGGTCATCTTGAAGCCGTAGCGCACGGCCCGGTAGCCCTGCACATCCAGCACGGCATGGCGATAGGCGGCCCCGGCCCACGCTCGGCACACCAGCCGGGCGGGTAGCCCCTGGTCCCCCGCGATCTCGGCCAGACGGGCCAGGCCCCAGGCGTGGATTGATGCTTCCAGCCCTCGCCTGCGCACACTTGGATGCACGAACCACCCAAATCCCAGTTCGCGCACCGCCAGCCCGCGCGGATGGCCGCATAACTGCCCGGCCCCGACTAATTGCCCATCGTCGCTCTCCCACAGGCGCACATCCCGCCCTGGGTCTACGCCCGGCGCCTCGATGAGCAGACGGCGCACATCATCCTCGGACATACTTCGGTCGGGCCAGTCGACGGCAAAGTCAGCGTTGATTAGATTACACAATGGCGCAAGATCCATTTCTCCTGCATAGGGCCTGGCGATGAACATACGGTGCATCAAGCTTCTCCCTCTGCAAGTCAGACGGACTGGCTCGTACGAGAGTGTGTGATGAGCGTTGGATTTCGCGACTGCTTTCCTGATCCCGCAGGCCCTACTTCGGATGATGTAGCCTCGCCATCAGCAACCCGATCTTCCTGGCGCCTTCTCCACGCTGGTGGCTCGCGGCTATGTCCATAGTAATCCGGCGGGCGGCTCTAGACCACGAAAAAGGCACATTATTGCACGTGTCCGGCACAGCAGCGTTAGTCGGGGCGGCCGCGCATGATCAACGCGATCAACAGCGGCCGCCGGCACAGGTCGTGACATTCGCACGCACAACCCACGCGGGCCACATAACTAGAAAGGGGACTGGCCAGTCCCTGCTAAACTGCGGACTGCCGGGGCGGGCGAGGCGGTAAGCCGGAGGTAGTGTAGGCGGGGGTAGGGCAGGAGTGGGTCAGAACGGCACGCTGACTGGTCGAGGGAGGCAAAATGGTTTTCGGACCCAATGTCCAGCGGCGGTAGGACTTGTTGACCCTGTGGAGCAGGAGCACCTGGGTGGCCTGGCAGCAGGTACCGTGCGATCATTACTGTTGGCAGTTGTAGGCAGGGCGATCTCCGCCAGCGCAGCGGCTGTCAAAATAGCGGAAGTTTGATTCGTTTGTTGCACGCCCTGCAACCAGACCTTCTTTGGTGGGGGTATAGAGACGTTGCTCCAACAAGGAGCGGCCCCATGCTGGGAAGTACTGCTTGGGCAAGACACCGCGGCAGACATTCAGAGCCAGAAAGCAGTTGGCTGTGGCGAAAATGCGGCGCAGTTGTTGGAGCCGTTGCACAGTCAGCCGGCAACAGCAGCAGAAGTGCGCGCTTACCCGCCTGGCGGTGCTGTCCGATAAGTGGCCGTGGTCAGATCAAGGCTGATCCATTAGACCATCAGCTAGAGTTGGAACAGGGATGGGAATCTGCGCTAGCGACTTCCTTGCGGCTGTGCCAATGCCGCGGCAAGGTCGCTTTCGGTGCGACTCGCGGCGGTGGCGCCCGTGGCGGTGAGCGCTTGAGCGAGCCAGCGATGCAGCTCGGGGTTGGCGGCCTGGTTGTATTTCGACAACATGGCCTGTTGCCACGCCCGCTCCGTGAGCCCGAGGCGGGCGAACCCCTGCGCGGTCTGCAGGTGTTCCGCGCCCAACTGCCCGACGTGACCCGCCGGCCCCTGATAGATCGCCAGCGCGGCGGCCACCTGCCCCCGATCCTGGTAGACAGAGCCGCGCAGGGTGCCAATTGCCGGAGCACCCCGGTCGAGCGCCTCCAGCTTCTCGACGAGCCGATCCAGGCGGTCCGCCATGGCGGCGTTGCCGGGAGGTTCGCGGGCGACGACAACGCCGGGAAAGCGGGCGACTTCGGCCCAGCCCTGAGTCGGAGCCGCGAGGGCCGCCTGATGATCCAGATCATAATAGAAGAATCCAATGACCCAGTAAACCTCTCCTCGCGGTTGGTAGGCGGCCAGGCGCGGGTCGCGCGCATCGTATACCTGCGCCGCCACCCGGCCCTGCCAGTAGAACCGGCTGACGTCCACGCCGTGGGGTGGATCGTCGACAAACACCACGACGTCGGCGGGTGTGAGGCGCTGCGCCAGATACGCCGCCGCGGCCCGATAGTCGGGCTTGTAGCGGGTTGCGCTCTCCCCCCCCGGCTGGTAGTAGCGATAGCTGCCCGCCAGGAACAGCCCGAGCACGGCCATCCCGGCCACGCCCGCCGCCACCGCCAGGACGCGGTTTCGTCGGGCCGCTCCATACAGAGCCAGGCCGCCTCTACTCACCAGCAGGTAGTAGAACGGCAGCAGAAACGCGACATAGCGGGCGCTAAGCGTATTGGTCGTGCTGAGCACGGCGAGTTCCGCCGGTGCCAGCAGGAGCAGTGATCCACAAATCAGGGCGCCCTGCCGATCGGCCCGCGCGCCGCGCACTCCTGCCATGACGCCCAGGCCCGCCGTCAGCAGGAGCGCCCATTGCAGCGGCTCGCTGAGATGGAACGGGATATTGGCTTGCGCCAGCCAATCTCGCAGCATCAAACCGAGCGCCCCACGCATTGCCCGGATCTGGCTAAAGTCGGGTGGGGTCTTGTCCAGCCGGCTTAACTCGATCAACGCCGGCAGGGCGGCCAGCGCGATCGCGCCGAACGCGAGGAGCGCGTAGCGCCACCGGCGGGGCGCTACACGGCGCCGCGCGGTCGCTTGCCCGAGCGTCCAGAGCCAGTAGAGGCTCAGCGCCGGAATGGCCAGGGTCAGCGCGGTATAACTGTTCAGGATGTCGGCGATGGTCACTGCCGCGAACGCCGCCCACCAGCGTCCGTGGCCCGTGCGCCGGGCCACCAGCAGACAGTAGACGGACAGGGTGGTCAGGAGGGCCAGCAGAGAGTACGGCCGGGCATCTTGCGCGACTCCCAGCAGCGACGTGGAGCCGGCCGCCAGTAGTGCGGCCGGCAACCCAGCGGCCGGCCCGAACATCTCGCGCCCCAGGGCAACCACCGCCCAGATCAAGGCCGCGCCCGCCAGCGCCGACGGCAGGCGTACCAGCACACTGGTCGTCGCCGGGTCGACCGGCCGGATGGTCAGCCAGACCAGCAAGTAGTGCCAGGGGGTTTGATTGGCGTAAAAGCCAAACCGATCGCTGAAAATGGCCGCGATGCCGCGCTGAGCCATCGCAATCGATTCGACCTCGTCCATCCACAGGCTGTAGCTGTCCAGGCCCCACAGCCGCAGGCCCAGCCCGGCCAGCAGGAGCAGGCTCAGCAGGAGTTTCCAGCGCGATAACAAGCGTACGCCCCCGGCAGAGGTCGGGCTGGAGGCGGCTATGGGAGTAGCGGCTGAAGTGTGAATGGCCATCCTCGCTGTCTTGCCGCAGCCGTGCGCCGCGAGTCACCGCCTAATGGCGCGCAAAAAGGCCGCGCTGCTCGCGACGTCGAGTGCCGGGATGCTCAGCACGTCCGGATCATACCCGAAATCGTTGATCACTGCGCTCGGCGCGTATTCCGAGAAGATGTACACGTTGTAGCCGTCCGCGCGCAGGCGTTGCACGTTGTCTTGCGATAGACTATAAACCAGATAGACGGGCCGGTCCGCGCACCGGGCGATATGGCGGATTTCGCCAATACCGGCGGGCGCCAGCCGGGGATCTAGCTCCTCGTAGCCGATGGAGACGGTGGTCCGGTTCTCCACCGTCAACGCCTGTCCCAGCCCGGTCATGAGCACCGCTTGGCCGGAGTGCGCAAACTCGCAGACATGAGTTCGCAGCGCGGCGATTTTCGCACGCTCCATGTAGTCACGCACCACGCTGCCCCAGGCCGGGCGGAGCGCGAAAGTGCGCCGGCCACTCGTGCCGCCCTTCAGATCCACCGTAATCAGCCCGGCAGCCACGATGAGTACCGCCAGGAGAATCCACTCGCGGGGAGACAACCAGCGGTCCAGCAGCAGATACAGGAAGGGCACCACGGGCAGCAAGTACGCGGTCTGGTCGGCGTGCAGCAGGAACAGGGCGGTCAGCAGGACGACGGTGAGTGCTTCCAGCACGACGGCCGGATCCGGCGCACGCCCCGTCGGCCCTAGCGTCTGCGCCACCTGCCGCCAGTGGCGCCCCAGCAGGATACCGAGAGCGACTGTGGCAACCAGACCAAACAGCAGCATGCCGTTATATGCAATGAGCACGATATAGGCTAATCCGTGCAGTGGCGACCCAGGGATGATCAGCATCCTGAGCCCGTTGGCCTGCAGGATGGGGACATAAAACAGCAATCCCAGGCCCAGGCTCAAACCCGCGACGAGAAGCATGTCGCGCCGCCGTTCGCGCCGCAGCCCCATGAACACCAGTAAGCCGGCCAGGAACAACGCGTTCGGCAGCCGAAACCCAATCGCCAGCGCGAGCACGAAGGCGGCCAGGACGTAGCGGCGCCGGATCGCCCATACGTAGGCCCACAGCAACATCGCCAACCCCGCCACATAGTCGATGGTGGCAACCGCGTTGACCAGCAGGATCGGTGTGAGCGCGAACACCGGGATCAACAGCCGCCGGCTGTCCCAGACCAGACAGGCAAAGGCGGCGACCGCCAGCACATAGAAGCCCAGGACCAGGAGATTCGCGCCCACGTAGCTCGCTCGGGGGACCACCAGGGCCAGCAGGTAGTCGAAAAGCGGATTGCCGGGATCGCGCGGCGTGCGGTACACGCCTGTCCGGGCGAGGTTCAGCGCCGCCTGCGCGCTATTGGGCCCATTCTCGTCAGGCCCATAGTTGATCCAGGCGCGCGGCAGGGTGGCCGCCGCTACGATCACGGCCAGCAGGAACGCTCCAAGGCGCGTTCCGACTAGGGCCTTGGCGGGCATGGGCACCTGGTGACGGGTGGCTGGGGCGGTCTCAATGATCATTGAGTGTGTCTTTCTGCTTTCCGGCCGGGCCTGTCGCTCCGCCGCTCAGGCCGGTTCGTGCTTGCCCCCGGTGGGTAGCCGGCGGCGCATCAGCAGGAGTTGGGGGTGAGCGTACCGCCAGGCGAACCAGATCATCAGCAACAGGAAGGGTCCCCAATGGATGAGCCGCAGCACCGTCTCTGACGGCTCGGAATAGTAGCGCCCGACCAGCAGCAACATCCAGGTTAGCAGGCTCGTGCCGCAGGCCGTCAAGGCGAGCAGGATCATAGGCAAAGAGTCCACTAGGCACACCACCCCGAGCAGCGTGATCAGATACCAGGCGTAGGCTTGCGGCATCAGGAGGATAACGAAGGTCAGCAGGACCGCGGCCCAGGCCCGCACCAGGTCGCCCGGCGCGCGGTTCCGCCGCCAACTCACGGCGGCCACCACCGCCAGGAAGCCGGGGAGGATGAACACCCGATAGCCCGGCACCACGGCCCCCGCTTGGCCGTTCGTGGGATCACGCACGAGCCGCAGCAATATCTCGGGGCCCTGCCAGAAGGGCAAGAAGACCAGCACCGTCAGGACGCTCACCAGCACTCCACCGGCCAGGGCGGTTCGCCACCGGTTCCGCGCCAGCCATACCCAGTAGACTAACAACAGCGGGCCGGTGATGAATTTGGTGAGCGCGGACAGCGCCAGGGCGACCAATCCCCAGAGAGGCCGGTGGACCTGGTACAAATAGATGCTCAACAGCAGAAAGAACAACATAACCGGCTCGACGTGCGCCTGGCTGGCCAGCACGACCACCGGATTCCAGGCATAGAACACCAACCCGACCAGCCGGTAGGCCGGGTTGAGACGCCCCAGGATGCGCCAGATCAGGACCAGATTGGCTATGGTGAAGCCCAACAGGCCGGCGCGGAAGACGAGCAGGTTGCTCACCACGCCGGCGCCGGCCAGCCAGGACCAGAGGATCGACAGGTAGGCCCAGGTGGGGCCATAGGGCAAAGTCGAGTTGCGCCAGATCAAATCGTCATAGGGCAAGACGGGGTCGAAGAGAAAAGTCCAGACGGGCACGGTGTAGGGATTGGCATGATGGGCGGTAAACACACGCGCATAGCTGATGTACATGAAGAGGTCGTCGTCAAAGCTGGGCAAGGCGAGCAGCGCGGTGAGCCAGAACAAGCCGGTAAAGCCAAGCAGCACGACCAAGAGGGACCGGCCAGGCGGAAGGCGGCGCACGAACCAGACGGCCGCCAGGTAGGAGCCGAAGGCGAGAGCGCTAGCGGTGAGCAGCAACAGCAGCCCCGCCGCGTTCGTCTGCGGCACGGGCAAGGGCCAGTGGGTCACTGCAGACCAGAGGGGCAAGCCGTCAAACAGCTTACTACGCGGCCGGATGCGGTAGGGCGGGGACTGCAGAATGATGAAGTTGATGACCAGGTACCCGAGGAGGGACAGGCCACCCAGGCTCCCCAGCACGAGGGCGGGGGACAAAGGGAGTGTGCTTCGTCGGGCAAGCGTTGGGCTAAGCATATAGCTACCCCTACGCGTCTCTTGCGGCGGGAACCGATCAGGGTTGTCCGCCGGGCAGCGGTTTGCGCACCATGGTTGGCGCGGTCAGCGGGGCCGCTGTGGCGGGCGGCGCGGCGCAGTTGTTCGCGAAAAACGTGTTAGTCACAATCTTGGCGAGTTGACCGCGTGTTGCGGAATTCTGCGGGCGGAAATAGGGGCGCTCTCGCTCGTCGCAAGGCTCCCCGGCACCGCCGCAAGTGTAGCCGCTGATCACCCTATAGCAGTAGGCGGTTTCCACGTACGTATAGAAGGCACTGGCCGGGGTAACGTCCTCGAACGAGGCGACGGGCGGGTTGATCTCCACCCAGCCGGCCGCCAACGTGTCGATCTTGGCGAGTTGGCCGCGCGTGACATTGGCATACGGGTGGAAGTAGGGGCGCTGCTCGCTGTCACACGGTTCACCCGGCAGGCCGCAGGTGTAGCCGCTGACGATGCCGGCGCCTGCCGCCGTCTCGATGTAGTCGAAGAACGGGTGGCTGGGCGGCACATCGGCAAATGTGTATCCGCCCGCTGGCGGGGTCGTCACGGGCCTACTAAACCCGAGTACCACGATCTTGACTATCTGGGCGCGTGATGTCTGGTTGGCTGGGCGGAAGGTGCCGTCCGCGTACCCGCTGATGATGCCCCGGCAGACCAGGTAGTGCACCGGCGCGTAGAAGTAGTCGCTCGGCTGCACATCGCTAAAACCGGCCAGGCACGGGGACGGCGTGGCGGAAGCGGTCGCCGTAGCCGGCGCGGGCGCCGTCGCCGTCTCAAACGGCGGTTGCGGGGTCAACGGCGTTGGAGTCGCCGTCCCGTTCGGCGTCGACGGCGCGGTCCCGCGCGGCGGCGGAGTCGCCGTCGCCGTGGCGCTGGGGCCGTTTGTCGCGGTGGGGGTCGGGCTGACCAGTTGCAACTCGGCATACACGGGATCGGTACTCAGCGGGATGATCGCCTGACCGTTGCTCACGGTGTAGGCCACGGCCTGGCCGTACTTGTTCTTCACCGCGCGGACGCGGGTCGCCAGTAAAGACTCGCTGCCGGTGCCCTGGCGGGTCCAGGCGACCGTGACGCCATTGCCGTCGCTCTCCAGGAATACGTAGCCTTCGCCCACGGTCGTGCCCACGAGCTCCTGAGCAGTTAAGGGACGCAGGAACAGAGCGCTCTCCAGGTAGCCTGCGGCGACCTGGTAGGCCAGAAACGAGGGCTTGTATGAGTTGTCGAGGTTCATCAGGCCGTCGGTGGTGAAGAACCGGAAGGTCGTGCTGGTGAAATCCTGCAGCGGGAACCAGGTGATGGCGTTAAGGCCCAGGCCCAGCCCGCTGGCATAAGCCTGCGCGACATAGGCGGACTGCTCTTCGAGACTCCCCTGGTATTGGGGACTGCTGGGCGCGCTGGTTTCCGTCCATAGCAGCGGTTTCTGCACATTGGCGGCTTGCATCGTCGTCCGCAGCGATTGCACCACCGCGCCGAGGCTCGACCAGAAAGTTCGCGGGTAATGGTGGAAGTTCACGGCATCGGTCCAGCCGCCCCCGCCCGCGGCCAGGAAATTAGGCAGGAAATTACGGACAAAAGGACCACAGGTACCATCGGGCTGGCACTGATCCTGGAACCAATCATAGGCCAACCCCCCCATCACCACATCAGTTTGGGGCGCGATGGCTTTGATGATCATATAGTCCTGGTGCAAGAGCGCCGCGTAGCCGGCGGCGTTGGTGCCCCAGCCCGTTTGTGTCGAGTCCTCTTCGTTATAGATTTCCCAGGCGCGAACCGTGTACGGGGACTGGCTGTAGCGGGTGGCGGCCTGGGTCACGAAATCATAATACCGCGACACGGGGACGCGATTGACGGGGCCATCCGTTTTCGAGGCCGCCCAGCGCGGGTTGCCGCCCAGCACCACCAAGACATCCATATTGGCGGCGGCCAGCGCTTGCAACGCCGCATCGGGGATGCTCCAGTTATACTGCCCAGGACCCGTGTCCTGGGGCTGGACATCCCACCAGGCGAGCGGATAGCGGACTAACTGCACGCCGGCCTGGTGCAACGCCTGCATCTCCGCGGCGCTCACGATGGCGTCAACGCTGACACTCATGTGATCAGTCAGTAGCGCAGAGACGGCCGGGGTGGCGGGCGGCGCCGCGCGCGCCGTGGCGAACAGCACCATCGGCAGTAAGAGTGCGCCAGAGAGAATGCCCGCGTGAAGTGTGTTACTCATGACTCTCTTAGGCCTCCGCGCCAGACGGGTATCACGCGCAACGCGGAAGCGGCCCGTGCGTCCCACGCTTCTGCCGGACCCACCGCGAATCAGGATATTCCCGGCGGCACGGGAACATGGCAAACTGGGGAGGGGCGGGCAACCAGTCGTTTCGATGCGTGCCGGCATGCTGCTGCCGGCACTGGGGCAGCCCGACGGTCGGGAACACGGGGCGTAGTTGGAGCGAAGCTATGGTGCGCTGGAACGGGACACCTGGGGGTGGATTGAGCGGTTGCATAGCGCCGGCTCCTTGTGCAAGTCGTCTGGAGTGTAGAAGTCGTCAAATAGACAGATCGGCAATAGCCGTCAGTTGACCACTCTATTAAGTATTCCGGACGATCAAGAACGCTCAGCTCGGCCAGGGGTAGCGCGGCGTGCCCCCTGGCCAACTAAATGCTACTCTCAATAGAGAATACTAGCATCATAACCCTGGCCTGTCAATGGGTGCCCTGATATCCACGCATCATTCGCCTAAATTGGTAGCGAAGCTTGGAGGGGCATGGGCCTGGCGCGTACAGGTCGAGAAAGCCCGTCCGTGGATGTCCAGGATTGTCTATTCTCGCTTGCCCTGACTTGGGAAGGCGCTTCCAGTCATACAGCCATCCCGCCCCATGTGCGCGCACCGTAGCGGGTGAAAGATGGCAGGCCACAGCCAACCGGGGCAACACTTCCCCTTGGAGATTGCGCTCAATAAGAGCTTAGGCGGATCGGCCTCGGCAAGCGTCCTGTCTACGCAGTAGCTCCTTTATAGAGAGTATGCCCACGTAGACGGGAAGGGTCAAACTTAGGGTCACCGCGATATCGGCGGATCGAGTGAGGTAGTGCCTGACGGTAGGTCCGCGCTGGAAGGGCAGCGGGCGCGTTGATATCCCAGTTGTTCCACAATCAAGTCAGCGCACGGATTGCGTTAGTGGCGAAAGACGTGGGTGCCGGCACATAAGCAAGACTCCACGAGAGCGTCTGGGCTTAAATAACGCGCCCTTGATTGTTGGCTGTCGGAGTGGCTGTCAACCAGAGTAGCAAGGAGCGGGCAGAGTTTCTGCCGGCCCATTATTTTCACCTATGTCTAGGCCGTATTATGGGGCTCGAATCCACAACCCCTTGATCCACAGTCCCAAGAAAAACCATCCGTGCCTGTCTAAACTTGTTTATTGTAGCTAGCATCAGCCCTTTCAGGTTCAACCCTTGTCTACTGAGATCGGTTACTGTCGATCGGTTTGGCTACACGGCTGCCCTGGTTGCGTCCCCGCACTCATAAGGCATGGGGCTACCCCCTGGACTATCGCGAAGTATGTCTACTGTAATCACTCCAGGATGCGGTGGAGGTATTCCTCCATCATGCCGGTGTCCAGACCACCCGGCTGCAGCGCCCGGATCGCTCCCGTCCTGTCGATGAACACGTGCATGGGCAGCCCGGTCAGGTAATAACGGCGGCTCACCGCACCGTCGCTGTCGAGAGCGAACTGCCAGCCGAATCCCCCCTTAGTCACGAAGTCCCGCACGCGCCCAGCGTCTTCCTTGACATCCACGCCCAGGATGACCAGGCCCCGGCGCTGATAGCGGGTATAGAGCTTGGCCATCTCCGGCATCTCCGTCTGGCAGGGCCCGCACCAGGTCGCCCACAGGTTCAGCCAAACGGGGTGCCCGCGGTAATCGTGCAAGTTGACGGGCTTGCCGTCTAGATCCGGTAGGGTGAAGTCCGGCGCCAAGTAGCCGGTGAAGGGTGCTTCCGTGGGGATCACCGTGGGTTGCCGGGAGGCCGCAGCGGGTGGGTCCCCTGTCGAAGCCGGGGATGGGGCGCTGGGGGCGCCGGGCGTCCCCAGGCAGCCGGCCAGAACCAGGCCGAGCGCCAGCGCCAGCACCCGGCCCACGGCTCCACGGCGGATGCGCCCGGCGACGTAGTTCACCACCGAGTCCCGCCTGTTACCCGGCCTGCGACGCCGGCACGGCGGGCGTCGCGAGATAGGGCACGGTCTGTGGGCCATCGGGCAACGTCGTCTCGTCAAAGCCGTCATGATTGATGACGCGCACGGTCTCCACGATATCGGCACCCAGCATGCGCGTTAGCTCTTCACGAGTATTGGCGCGGTACGAGCCGGTGCCGTTGAGGATCACAAAGTTCTCGCGCGGCACATGCGCGAGTTCCGCCAGGATCCAGGGTACAAAGCGCTCGCTGGGCGATGGGCGCATGATGTCCGCGATAACGACCGCCACCCGATCCGTGGCGGCCACAAGATCCCGTAACGGCGGCGTGCCGATGGGGGCGCGGATTGCTTCCGTGAATGCGGCCTGCTCGTCGGGCCGGCCGGCCGGCTCCTCCGGCATGATGACGGTCGCGGATTCGGGTACCCCAATCGACAGGCGGCCCCGCCCATATGCCAACTGTACATGCATAGCGCCTCCTGCCTGCTAGCCCGCCCGGCGATGCATGAGCCGGTTCTGGAGCAGGACGACGACGAGGAGGAACGCGCCGCGAATGACCGACTGCCAGAAGACGCTCAGGCTTATCATTCCCTGCCCGTTCTCGAAGTTCAAGATGTTGAAGATGAGGCCCAGCAGTAAGGTGCCGGCCAGTGTCGCGCCTACGGTGCCCATCCCGCCGGTCAGCAGCGTGCCGCCCACGACCACCGCGGCGATGGTGGACAGTTCCCAGCCGACCCCCTCGGCCGGCTGCCCGGCCCCGAATTGTGCAGCAAGAATCACGCCTGCTAGGCCGGCCAGCGCCCCACTGAGCGTGTAAACGGCGATCTTGATACGATCCACCGGCAAGCCCATCAGCCGCGCGGCCTCTTCGTTGCCGCCCACGGCCAGAATGTGCCGTCCGTATGCGGAATGGTTGAGCACGACCGCGCCGATCAGGTAGCCGATGATCATAATCACGGCGGGGACGGGCAACCCCAGGAAGTCGCCCTGGCCGAGGTAGGTGAATCCGCTGTCGGGTGAGACGCCGACGGAAGTGTTGTTGCCGAACATCAGCGCCAGACCCCGCGCGGCCAGGAGCATGGCGAGGGTCACGATGAAGGGCAACATGTTGAGCCGCGCGATGATCACCCCGCTGAGGAACCCGATCAGCGTTCCGGCGAGGACGCCCGCCGCCGTGGCGGGCAGCAGGCCCGCGGGGCTGACCAGGGCGGCGATCACGCTGCCGAGCGCGGCCACTGCCCCAACCGAGAGGTCAATGCCGCCCGTGATGATGACAAAGGTCATGCCGAGCGCGATCAACCCGAACATCGAATTGTAGCGCAGCAGCGTCGAAATGTTATACGCGGAGAGGAAGTTGTCGTAGCGCAGCGCCCCAAACAGCACCAGCAGCACCAGGGCGACGAGCACACCCTGCCGTTGCAGCAGGCTGGTGGCCCGCGCGCGCACGGGGGAAGGCATGCGAACGGGAGCATCTGTCTCTACCGTAGCCATGAGCCGGGAGCCTCCTCCGTTTAGACCAGGCGGGGCCGCTGGATGTAGACGGCAGCCAGGATAATGCCCGCTTTGACCACCAGGGCTGCCGCGTCGGGGATGCCGTGGGCGAGCAGGGTGTAGCGGATCAGTTGCATGATCAGCGCGCCGATCAGCGTGCCGGTAATGCTGGCCCGGCCCCCGGTGAGCGGTGTCCCGCCCACGGCGACGGCGGCAATGGCGTCGAGTTCCATGCCCTGCCCGACATTGTTGGCATCGGACGACGAGTTAATGGCAATCACGATCAGCCCGGCGATCCCGGAAAGCAACCCGCTGACGGCGTAGACGGCGAGCTTGACGCGGCGCACCGGCACGCCGGCCAGGTGCGCGGCGCCTTCATTCCCGCCCACGGCCAGCACATGGCGCCCGAAGGTGGTCGCCCGCATGACCCAGGCGACGAGAGCGACGGTCAACAGCATCAGGACGACCTGGAACGGGATGCCCAGGGGCCGGCCCATGCCGATGAACTGGAAGGCTGGGTTCTGGAACGTCTGGAGATTGCCGTTCGTCACCACCTGGGCGATGCCGCGCCCGGCGATGAACAACACGAGGGTGGCAATGATCGGCTGGATGCGGAAATAGGCCACCAGGCTGCCGTTGAACAGGCCGAAGAGGCCCGCCACCAGCACCGGTACCACGTACGCCAGCGGGATGCCGACCGCCGGGTTGTCCAGCGGCGGGATCGAGCTTTTGAAAATTAGCGGCGCCAGCGCCCCGGCAATCGCCATCAGCGCGCCGACCGAGAGGTCGATACCGCCGGTCGCGATGACCAGCGTCATGCCGACGGCGACGATGACGATGGTGGCGACCTGGGTCAGGTTGACGTTGACAGTGAACGGATTCAGGAAGTTCGGCGTGAACAGGACGTTGTAGATGATGAGCGCCAGCAGCGCCAGCAGCGCGCCGTAGGTCTGCCCAATGTCGCGAAACCGCGCCGGGAGCACGGAGCGGCGGGCCGGGCGCGGGACAGTCGTGTCGATGTTAGCCACGCGCCGTACCCTCCTCGGCCTCCGGCGCCACCGGGCTGTGCGCCATCGCGGCCATAATCGCGTCCTCACTGATCGCCGCGTGCGGCAATTCGGCGACACTGCGCCCGTCGCGCAGCACCACGACCCGGTCGCTGCCCTCGGTCAATTCCTCCAGTTCGGACGAGATCATCAGCACGCCCAACCCTTCGTCGGCCAGTTCATTGATGATCGCCTGGATCTCGCCTTTGGCGCCCACGTCGATCCCGCGCGTGGGTTCGTCTAGGATCAGCAGCCGGGGATGCAGGCAGAGCCAGCGGGCCAGCAGCACCTTCTGCTGATTGCCGCCCGACAGTTCGCGGATCTTCTGGTCGGGACCCGCCGTCTTGATCCCCAGGCGCTGGATAAACTCGTCCACAATCGCCTGCTGCTTGCTGTGATCGACAATGCCGCGCCGGGCGAGCACGGGCAGCAGCGCCAGGGTCAGGTTATCGCGCACCGACATGTAGGGGATGACCCCATCGGTCTTGCGGTCTTCGGCGCAAAAGCCGATCCCGGCGCGGATCGCGTCGGAGGGCGCGCGAAAGTGCATCGGTTTCCCGGCGACCCGTACCTCCCCCGCTTCGATCGCATCGACGCCGAAGATTGCCCGCGCCACCTCACTGCGCCCCGAGCCAAGCAGCCCGGCCAGGCCCACGATCTCCCCCGCCCGCACGCTGAGGTCCACCCCATGGAGTTTGTGACCGGCGCGCAGCCCCTGCGCGTCGAGCAACTGCCGGTCTGCGTGGTGGACGCCCTCTGAGAAACCTGTTGCCCCTTCGCGCCGCACCTCAGTCAGGTCTTTGCCCAGCATACGCGCGACCAACTCCAGCTTGCTGATGCCGGCGATGGGCTGGTCGGCGACGGTCTGCCCGTCGCGCATCACCGTGACTCGGTCGCACACCGCGTACAGTTCATCGAGCCGGTGGCTGACGAAGATCACCGACACGCCGTCTCGCTTCAGTTGCCGGATCACGTCAAAGAGCGTCGCCACCTCGCGCTCATCCAGCGAGGATGTCGGCTCGTCCATGACCACCAGCTTGCTCTGCACCGAGACGGCCCGTGCGATGGCAACCATCTGCTGGATGGCGACGTTCAGGTTCAGCAGCGGCTGGGTGACATCCACGCGAATACCGAAGCGTTCGAGGAGTGTGCGCGCCTCGGAGTGCATCCGCCGCCAATCGACCAGCCCCCAGCGGCGCGGCTCGCGTCCCATGAAGATATTCTCGCTGACCGAGCGGAAGGGGACGAGGTTGACTTCCTGGTAGATGGTGCTCACCCCGGCGGCTTGAGCCTGGAAGGGCGAATGAAAATCGACCGGGCGCCCGTCGAAGAGGATGCTGCCCGCATCGCGCCGGTAGGCCCCGGTCAGGATCTTGATGAGTGTGGATTTCCCGGCGCCGTTCTGCCCGACCAGGGCATGCACCTCGCCGCGCTCCACGCGCAGCAAGGCATCCCGCAGAGCAACGACGCCGGGGAAGCTTTTGCTGATGCCCTCCATCAGGAGGAGCGGTGCGACCTGTTCCACAAGGCACCTCGGTGGATGACCCCACCAGGCGGGCGCGCTGGGCCGGCCCGCCGGTTGGCCGGCGCCGGCATCGCCCCTCGCAGCGAGGGCGGATACCGGCGCCGGGGGGCTGGCGTTAATACGAGTTAGCGATGTTGTCTTTGGCGTTGGTCGCGTCGAAGAAGTTGTCTGGATTGATGATCTGCGGTGGGATCGTCTCGCCGTTGGCGTAGGCCACCAGCGTATCGAAGGCCTTGGGGCCAAACCGCGGGCTGCACTCGCAGGTGGCGCCCAGCTTGCCGTCGATGATTGCCTGCAGACCGTCCTTCTCACCGTCCACGGAGACGACAGTCACGTCCTGGCCGGGCTTCTTGCCGGCGGCTTCGAGGGCGGCAATCGCCCCAATCGCCATCTCGTCGTTGTGCGCATAGACGACGGTGACATCGGGGTGCGCCTGCAGCAGCGTCGCCATCACTTCACGGCCCTTATCGCGGTTGAACTGGCCGGTCTGCGACGCCAGGATCTGCATGCCGGACTGGCTCTTGATCGCGTCGTCAAAGCCCTTCTTGCGATCATTGGCCGGGGACGAGCCGGTGGTGCCTTCGAGTTCGATGATCTTGGCGGTGCCGCCGGTCTTCTTGATCAGCCACTCGGCGACGCGCTGGCCTTCCTCCACGAAGTCGGAGCCGATGAAGGTGATGTAATCGCGCCCGCCCTGGGCTTGCGTCTGGTCCACCGTGCGGTCGAGCAAGATGACGGGGATCCCGGCGGCCTTGGCCTTCATGACTGCCGGGACGAGCGGCTTTTCTTCCTGCGGGGCCAGGAAGATCGCGTCCACCTTCTGGGCGATCAGGGAGTCGACGTCGGCGACCTGCTTGGCGGCGGAGCCACCTGCGTCGGTCACGACGATTTCCCAGCCGCGCTTGGCGGCTTCATCTTTCATGCTCTGGGTCTCGGCCAGGCGCCAGGGGTTATCGCTGACGGTCTGCGAGAATCCGACCTTGTACTTGTCTTTCTTGGCGAGCTTAGGCAGCCCGCCCGAAGCGCTGGAGCCGGCGTTGCCGGTACTGCCGCTGGTGGCGGGAGTCGCGGTGGGGGCGGTTTCGGTGCCGCAGGCACTGAGCAGCAACATGGCGAGGACGGCCATGCTGACGAGCGTGAACAAATGGGTGCGTTTCACGGGTTCCTCCTTTGGGGTAAGGCCAAGATCCGTCTCTGGAAAGAGTGCAACCACACACGCTGTACATGGTGAACCTATCTTTGCTCCGCCGTGTCCCTCCTCTCTGGCGATCGGGCTACCCGCTGTGAGGAGCAGCCCCACCGGCGCAATAGCGGCGATGTGGAACAGTGTTTCAGAGTTTAGAGCATCCTTACCGTTTTGTCAATATCTTTGCGCCGGGAACATGGCACGAACGGGCCACGGGCCGGCAAGCGCTTGACAAGAGTCGCGGGATGGCCTACACTCTGGAACACTGTTCCATATTTGCCCGGAATACCGAGCCGCCGCTGCGGACGGCGGGAGGGAGCCTGCTGTATGGCAACCCAATCCAGTGTCGAACGCGCCCTGGCCCTGCTGCAATACCTGGCGCGGCATCCCGGCGAACATGGCGTTCGCAATCTGGCGGGCGCGTTCGCCTGGAGTCCCAGCACGACCTACCGGCTGCTGGAAACGCTGACCCAGGCCGGGTTTGTCCGCCAGAACCACCTCACCGATAAGTACAGCATCGGGGTGGCGGCAGTACAACTCGGCATCTCGGCGCTCGGGACGCTGGATGTGACTGGGGTTGCGCCCCCTTGCTTGCGCGACCTGGTGGCGGAGACCGGTGAATCGGCCTTCCTGGCCGTGCTGGACGATGCCCAGGTGGTCTACTTGCTCAAGGAAGAGGGGCAACACGCGATCCGCACGACGGCGCGGCTGGGCAGCCGGCGCCCGCTGCATTGCACCGGGCTAGGCAAGGCCCTCCTGGCAGGGTTGCCGCCCGCTGAAGCGCGCGCCCTGCTGCGGCAGGCGGGCCTGCCCGCCATGACTCCTCACACGATTACCGATCCCGATGCCCTGCTGGCTCAGCTTGCCGAGGTGCGCGAGCGGGGCTATGCGACGGATCACGAAGAGGTCGAAGAGGGCCTGGCCTGTGTCGCCGCGCCGGTGCGCGACTACAGCGGCGCGCCGATTGCCGCCGTCAGTATGGCCGGGCCGGTGGCGCGGGTGCTGCCCCACGAGGAGCGCTTCGGGCGCCGGGTGGCCGCCGCCGCCCTGCAGATTTCCACGGCCCTGGGCTACGTTCCGGATTGAAAGCGAGGTAGCGGGTGATCATTACCGACGTTACGACGATCAAGCTGCGCTGTCCCATGCCGGTCCCCATGGCCGACGCCATCCACTACATGCCCGACCGCCCGGCCCTGCTGGTGCAGGTCCACACCGACATCGGGCTGGTGGGACTGGGGGAGGCGGCGGCTTACGGCGGCTTTCTGGAGAGCACCGAGTCGCTCATCACGGGCGAACTGCGCCGCACGATTCTCGGCCAGGACCCGTTCCGCGTCGAGAAGCTCTGGCAGATGATGGCGACACGCGCCCAGCAGCGCGGGCGGCGCGGTATGCTGATGATGGCGATCAGCGGGATCGATATCGCCCTCTGGGACCTCATCGGCCAGGCGACGGGCACACCGCTCTACCGGCTGCTGGGCGGCTATCGGGAGACGCTGCCGGTCTACGCATCCGCCGGGTTCTATGCCCAGGACAAGGATAGGCACGCGCTGGCCCAGGAAGTAGGTGGCTACGCCGAACGCGGCTTCGGCTGTGTGAAGATCAAGGTGGGCCGCCAGCCGGACGCCCTCTTGAACCCCTTGCGCGAGATGCCCGCCGCCGACTACGCCACGGTCAGTTTCGAGGAAGACGTGGCCCGTGTGCAGGCCGCCCGCCAGGCCATCGGGCCGGGCGTCAAGCTGGCGATTGACGCCAACAACGCCTGGACCCCCTCGCTGGCGCTCAAGTTTATGCGCGCGGTGGAGGACCAGGACATCTACTGGCTGGAAGAGCCGGTGGCGACCGAGGACCTGGCCGGCTCGGCGCTGGTGGCCCACCAGCTTGCGACGCCCGTCTCGGGCTATGAGACCGAGAGCAGCCTGCCCGGCTTCCGCAACCTGATTGTCCAGCACGCCGTGGACATCGTCCAGCCGGATGTGATCTGGTCGGGCGGTATCACCGAGTCGCGCAAGATCGCCGCGCTGGCCCAGGCGTATGATCTGCCGGTCATCCCCCATGTCTTCTCCTCGGCGGTGAGCACCATCGCCAATATGCACTTTATCGCCTCGCTGCCCAACGGGAGCTGGCTCGAATGGGACCAGAACCCGAACGCGCTGCGCTCGGAGCTGTTCGAAGATCTGCCGGAGGTGGATGCGACCGGCCACGTGCGGCTGCCGGATCGTCCGGGCCTCGGCGTCAACCTCAACCAGGCCACCATTGACCGGTATCGTATCGAGCAGCACCGATTCTAGTAGCCGGCCCCGGCATTTCCGCGATGTAGGGGCCGGTTGCAAACCGGCCCGCCGCCCATCACCGATGTAGGAGCCGGTTGCAAACCGGCCCGTGGCTAATCAGCGATAGATGTAAGGAGGGTGTATGAAGCTGGAACAGCGCGTCGCCGTCATTACCGGCGCGGGATCGGGCATCGGGCAGGCCATGGCGCGGCTGTTTGCGCGCGAGGGCGCGCATATCCTGGCCGCCGATGTGAACGAGAGTGCCGCACAGGAAACGGCGCGCATGATCACCGAGGCGGGGGGCACCTGCCGGACGTTCGCCGTGGACGTGAGCCGGCCCGAGCAGGTCCGCGCCATGATCGACGCGGCGATGGCCGCGTTCGGACGCATCGACATCCTCTGCAACAATGCCGGCATCGGCTCGACCACCGACGTGGTCGAGTGCGAACCCGAGGAGTGGGACCGGGTGCTGACGGTGAACGTCAAGAGCGTCTACCTGGGCTGCAAATATGCCATCCCGCACATGCTGGAGCAGGGCGGCGGCGTGATCGTCAACACGGCCTCGGTGGCGGGGATGGTCGGCCTGCCCAAGCGCGCCTCTTATTCGGCCAGCAAAGGCGCCGTGATCGCTCTCACCCGGCAGGTGGCCGTCGAGTATGTGGAGCAGGGCATCCGGGTGAATTGCCTCTGTCCGGGCACCGTCGACTCGCCGTGGGTCGGGCGGCTGCTCCAGCAGGCCGGCGACCCGGTGGCCGCCCGGCAAGCCCTGGTCGCCCGCCAGCCACTGGGGCGCCTCGGCACGCCCGACGAGATCGCCGCGGCTGCGCTCTATCTGGTGTCCGATGACGCCGCCTTTATCACCGGCACGGGCCTGGTGATCGACGGCGGCCTGACCGCGCGTTAAAGGAGGCTCCGGCCATGACCACCGGCACGGAATCGGCAACATATCGGATGCGTATCGGCGGCGAATGGCGTAGCGCCGGCGACGGGCGCACGCGCCCCGTCTTGAACCCGGCCACCGGGGAGGCCTTCGCCGTGGTGCCGGAAGGCACCCGCGAA
>DASSGZ010000528.1:0-6712 GCA_035693165.1 Chloroflexia bacterium
TCTGATTCTGTGAGGTGGGCGGCACGATCTTGGCGTTTACGATCAGCCCGCGCTCGTCGATCTCATAGCGATGGTAGAGCAGCCCGCGCGGCGCCTCGGTGCAGCCGTAGCCGATGCCCGCGCGCGGTGTCACCGGCACCGCCGGCGTGGCGGGGCGCTCGTACGCGTCCAGGATGCGCAGGGCCTCGTCGCAAGCGTAGACCGTCTCGACGGCGCGGACGATGATGCTCTGGAAGGGGTTGCGGCAGACTCGGCCCAGCCCGGCCTCGCGCGCCGCTTCTTGCGCCAGCGGCGACAGGCGGTCGAAGTTCAGGTTGTAGCGCGCCAGCGGTCCGGCCAGGTACGCGCCGCGTGCCTTCAGCGCCGACTGCAACGCATTGGAGTGGGCAACGTGTTCCTCGGCGAAGTGGTCCTCGTACTCGCGCACGGCGATGTCCAGGCCCTTGTTCGACACGATGCGCCCCTCGTTCAACGGGTACTCATCCGGGTGCTGCAGCGCCACGAACTCGTAGTCCTGCTCGAAGCGGGGGAAGGGGAAGGTCGCCACCAGGCGCACCGTCTCCAGCGCGGCGTCGCGGGCCCAGCGCAGGCGCTCGGTGATATCGGCCAGTTCCTGGCGCGTGGGCACGCGATAGAACCCGCCCACGTGCACGTTGATCGGGTGGATCTCGCGCCCGCCGATGACCGACATCAGGTCGTTGCCGGCCTTCTTGAGCGCCAGCCCCCGGCGCACCACCTCCGGGTAGTCCTTCGCCAGTTGGATGGCGTCCTGGTAGCCCAGGAAGTCGGGCGCGTGGAGCATATAGATATGCAGCACGTGGCTCTCGATCCACTCGCCACAGTAGAGCAAGCGGCGCAGCGCCCGCAGTTGCCCCTCGACCCGCACGCCGAAAGCGTCTTCCATGGCATGGACGGAACTCATCTGGTAGGCCACGGGGCAGATGCCGCAGATGCGGGCGGTGATGTCGGGCGCCTCGCTGTAGGCCCGCCCGCGCAACAGGGCCTCGAAGAAGCGCGGCGGCTCAAAGATCCGCAGCTTCACGTCTGTGACCGCGTCACCGGTGATCTTCACATGCAGCCCGCCCTCGCCCTCGACACGGGCCAGGTAGTCTACCTGGATGGTCTTACTCTTGGCCATGGAACTCACTCTCTTTCCGGAAAGCCTCGGCCTCGGCGTTGAAGGTGCGGAACGCTCGCCCCACCACGGCATCGGGGGCGCCCAACTGGATCCAGCGCGCGCCCAGTGCCGCGGTGTTGGGCGTCTCTTTCGGGCCGAAACAGCCGTAGCAGCCCCGGTTGAAAGCCGGGCACAGCGCGCCGCACCCGGCGTGCGTCACCGGGCCGAGGCACGGCGTGCCGTGCGCCACCATGACGCAGACCGTGCCGCGGAGTTTGCACTCCACGCAGACACTATGCGGCGGGACGTTGGGTTTGCGCCCGTGCAAATAGGCGCTCACCACCTCCAGCAGTTGCCCCTTGTTGATCGGGCAGCCGCGCAACTCGA
Organism: Chloroflexia bacterium; assembly: GCA_035693165.1. Classification (GTDB taxonomy): domain Bacteria; phylum Chloroflexota; class Chloroflexia; order QHBQ01; family JAICKM01; genus JAICKM01. Next base: position 1,505 of record DASSGZ010000528.1, read on the forward strand.
AATCGACCGGCACATGGGCGGAGATGGGCGTGGACCGGTCCAGCGTGGAGATGTACTCCGGGCGCGCGTAGACCAGCGGGATCAGCGTCTGCACGTCTTTGAAGTTGCGCAGCGCCTGGATGCCGCCCGCCGTCGCGCAGGCGCCGATGGTGACCAGGAAGCGGGACACGCGCCGCACTTCCCGGATGCGCTCGGCGTCGTGCGGCGTCGTGATCGACCCCTCCACGAGCGAGAGATCGTACGGGCCTTGCACTACAGCCCGCGACGCCTCGGGGAAGTTGGCAATGTCCACCGCGCCCGCCACCGCGAGCAGTTCATCCTCACAGTCGAGCAGACTCAACTGGCAGCCGTCGCAGGATGAGAATTTCCAGACGGCCAGTTTCGGTTTGCGTGTCGCCGCCATATCAAACCTCTCGCTTCCCGAACCACTCTTTGATTGCCGAGTAGGCGAAGACGGGCCCGTCCTTGCAGATGAAGAACGGCCCCAGTTGGCAATGGCCGCACAGCCCGATGGCGCACTTCATGTTGCGCTCCATCGAGATATAGATGCGCTCGTCGGGCACGCCGCGGCTCTGCAGTTCGCGAATGGTGAAGCGCATCATGATCTCCGGGCCGCAGACGAAGGCCACGGTGTGCGCCGGGTCGAACCCGGCCTTGGGGATGAGCGTCGTCACCGTGCCCACGTGGCCCTGCCAGCCGTCCGTGGCTTTATCCACGGTCACGCCCACCTCCAGGTCGAAGCGCCCGCGCCAGCGCGCCAGCTCACCGGTGTAGAGCAGATCTTGCGGGGTGCGCGCGCCGTAGAGCAGGACCACGTTGCCGTAGCCGGCGCGCTGGGCCAGCAGGTGATAGAGCACCGGGCGCAAGGGCGCCAGGCCGATCCCGCCCGCGGCCACCACCACGTCGCTGCCCACGGCGGCCTCCACCGGCCAGTGGTTGCCATAGGGCCCGCGCACACCCACGGTCGCGCCGCGCGGCAGCCGGCACAATGCTTCCGAGACCGGGCCGACCGCACGGATCGTGTGCGTGAGCGTCTGCGGTCGGGCCGGGTCCCCACTGATCGAGATGGGCACTTCGCCCACGCCCCAGACATAGAGCATGTTGAACTGGCCGGGCGCGAAGGCGAAGCCGCCGGCATCCGGCGCCGCGAGATCGAGCGTCAGGGTGCCGGGGATCTCCTTGCGCACCCGTTGCACGCGATAGGGTTGGACCAGCATGGGCATGCTCGTCGTCGTGATCATCCCGTTACCTCTCGTAGCCATGCCGCGACGGCGCTGCCGTCTGGCGGCGCCCGCGGGGGTTTTAGGGCAGGTCGTTACCTACCCGCCATAGACATCCAGCAGTTGCAGGCGCGTCGCCTGCAGCCGGCTCATCATGGTCTGGGCAAAGCGTTGCATCAAGTCGTAGCCCAGGTCGTGGTCGGCGTCACACTTGGCGCGCAGGCACATCCCGTTAAAATCGATGGCGCGGACCACCGTCAGAGCACGGCCGTCGAAGTGCCAGCGATAGGGCGGGAACAACCACGACCAGCCGAGCACTTCGTCCTTCTCCACCGTCTGGATCACGTGGGATCCCCGGCCCGGCACGTAGAGTTCGAGCGATACCTGGCCGTAGGTGAGGATATAGAAGTGGTTCGCTGGATCGCCCTCGTGGAACACGTATTCCCCGCTCGCAAACGTGACGGGATGCGCGCATTCGGCAATCGCCATGAGGTGGGCGGGGGAGAGGCCCTTCAAGAAGGCTTGCTCGCCCAGCACATACTCGGATGTATCTATCATTGCCGGCCTCCAGGGGGAACGGGAGCGACTCCCTCCGACTCGCGGATGGCACGGGCCTCTTCGGTAATATCGATGCCGACCGGGCACCAGGTGATGCAGCGACCGCAGCCCACGCAGCCCGCCGTGCCGAACTGGTCGATCCAGGTGGCGAGTTTGTGCGTCATCCACTGCCGGTAGCGCGCCTTGGGCGTGGGCCGCACGCTGCCGCCGTGGATGTAGGAGAAATCGGTGGTGAAGCAGGAGTCCCAGCGGCGCTGCCGCTCGGCGTGCTCGCCGGTCAGGTCCGTCACTTCCTCCACGGTGGTGCAGAAGCAGGTCGGGCAGACCATGGTGCAGTTGGCGCAGTTCAGGCAGCGCTCGGCCACCATGTCCCAGCGCGGGTTCTCGGTGTTGCGGTAGAGCAGATCCTTGAGGCCGGCGGTGTCCAGGCTGCGGCCCTGCTGCGCGGTCGCCGCCGCCACGGCTGCCGTCGCCGCGGCCTGTTCGGCCCCATCGGCGGGCGCGTGCGGCACTTCGGCGAGCACCGCGGCCCCGCGCTCGGTGCCGGCCTCGACCACGAAGTAATGGCGCGCGCCGTCGAGCACTTCCGTCAACGCCAGGTCGTAGCCGAAGGTAGCCTGTGGTCCCGTCTGCATGGAGACGCAGAAGCAGGTGCCGCCCGCCTGGCCGCAGTTCACGGCCACGATGAACAGCTTCTCGCGCCGCGCCGCATACGCCGGGTCGATGTACGGCCCCTGCAACAGCACGCGATCCTGGATGGCGATGGCGTGCAGTTCGCACGCTCGCACGCCGATCAAGGCGCGCTGCGGCGGCTCGTCGGCGGCGGGCGTCACGGTGAAGCCGGTCTCAGTTCGTGTGCCCCGCCACAGGCGCAGCACCGGGGGATAGAGAAACTGCTTCCAGGATTGCGGCCCGACGCTGTAGCCGAACAGGGCGGCATCGGCGCGCCTTTTGAGCCGGTAATGGCCGCCCGCCTGCTCGTCGGTCCACCCGGCGGGCAAATCCTCGACGCCGGCGATGCGGTCATACACAATGGCGTTGTCGCGCACGGTGGGGCCGATCAACTCGTAGCCACGGGCACGCAGGGCCGCCAGGAGGGCGGGGAACGCGGTCCGCTCGACGACGACGGCGACGCCGAGCGCCGGGCCTACACGCGTGTGCGGAGTAATTGCGACCATGGAGAGGGGCCTCCATTGCAGGGGTACAGCCAGGGTCATGTGCGCGTGGTCCGCCGGGGGGATGGGGCATCCGGCCAGTCACGCGAGGCGGCCCATCTCGCGGCCACCAATCCCAGTGTAGCTTCGGCAGGTCATAGCCCCGGTAAATGCCGGTTGCAGATTCGTGACAGGAACGCGGAGTCGGGATATACGCGGTGCTTGCCGCGCCATCCAGTGGGGTCTTCTCCAAGAAGGAACCATTCCCCCGCCCGCCGTATTTTGCGCGGTGATCGGCCGGGCAGGGGAAGTTGCCCGCTCAGGGGGTGCGGGGGGCGGATGCCGCGGGCACGCCACCGGCGGCGAAGCCGGGCAACCCCGCAAAATCGAGCGTGGCGAAATAGTCGTCCAGCGTTTCGGCCCGCCGGATCAGCGTGACGGTGTTGTCGGGGCGCCACAGCAGTTCCGCCGCGCGCAGCTTGCCGTTGTAGTTGAAGCCCATGGCGTGCCCGTGCGCGCCCGTGTCGTGGATCACCAGCAGATCGCCCGGCGCGATTTCCGGCAGGAGCCGGTCCACGGCAAACTTATCGTTGTTCTCACAGAGCGACCCGGTCACGTCGTACACCTGCGCGGCGGGCAGATCGTCCTTGCCGGGCACGGTGATATGGTGGTACGCGCCGTACATGCCGGGCCGCATCAGGTCGGCCATGCTGGCGTCCACGCCCACGAATGTCTTGTAGGTCTGTTTCACGTGTAGCGCGCGCGCCACCAGGTAGCCGGATGGCCCGGTGATCACGCGCCCGCATTCCATGGCGAGGCGCAAGGGCTGCAGCCCGTTCGCGGCGATCTTGCCCTCGTAGGCGGCGCGGATGCCCTCCCCCACCCGCGCCAGGTCCACCGGCTGCTGTTCCGGTTTGTACGGGATGCCGATGCCGCCGCCCAGGTTCACGAACTCGAAGCGGATGTCCAGCGCACGCGACAGTTCCCCGATCAGGTCGAACAGCATCACCGCCGTGTCGATAAAATACTGCGGATTCAGTTCGTTGGACGCGACCATGGTATGCAGCCCGAAGCGGCGCACGCCCAGGTCGCGGGCGCGCCGGTAGCCCTCGAACAACTGGGCGCGGGTCAGCCCATACTTGGCCTCTTTCGGGTTGCCGATGATCGCGTTGCCGGTGCGCAGCTCGCCGGGGTTGTAGCGGAAGCAGAGCAGGTCGGGCAGGCCCGCGTGTTCGGCCAGGTAGGGCAGGTGCGACAGGTCGTCCAGGTTGATGATCGCGCCCAGCGCCCGCGCCTGCCGGAACTCCTGGGCCGGGGTATCGTTCGACGTGAACATGATATCCTCGCCGGCAAACCCGCAGCGCTGGGCCAGCACCAGTTCGGCCAGCGAGCTACAATCGACGCCCAGCCCCTCGGCGCGCAGCAGCGTGAGGATGTAGGGATTGGGCGTGGCCTTGACGGCGAAGTATTCCTTGAAGCCGGGCGCCCAGGCGAAAGCCTGCCGCAACCGGCGCGCGGCGGCGCGGATGCCCGCCTCGTCGTAGATATGAAACGGTGTGGGGTAGGTGCGGCTGATCGCTTCCAGTTGGTCGCGCGAAAACGGCGGGTGTTTAGTCGTCATTGCGGTCCTTTACACAGTGGTTTATCAGCCCGGCGCCGGGTCTGCTCTATTATACACCGGCGGGTATGCCGCGCACGCGGATCGTCGTATCCCGGCTTGTCGAAGCTAGCCATAGCATGATAAACTGATTATACCGGTTAGAAAAGCGCATCGTTACTTAGGGCAAGGAGCTACCAATGAGCGATACAGCCGTTACGCCGCAAGAGTTGGTTACACTATGGGGCCGGTTAAGTCCTGAGAATCAAGCAGTGGTTATGCAACTGTTACAGTCGCTAGCCAGGAATGATGAATTGGCCGCACTGCGCCGCCGACTGGAGGAGTTAGAGGATCGCTTAGAAGGGCCTGCGCTGCTATGCCTGCACCAGGCGGCCCTCGCAGAAGATGGGGAACCGTTCTCGGTTGAACAGGTACGGACCGGGCTTGGCATCCCCGACGTGTCCAATACCTGATGTATACGCTGTGGTTCCTGCCTTCTGCGTACCGCGCTTTAACGTCCCTGGTAAGCGTGGTAGATCGGTATCGGGTCTTTACGGCGATTCTGGCCCTCCAACAGCAGGCCCCGTCCACCCGATTGTCTCAAGTTGACGGGTGCCGACGCCTGGCGTATTCGGATTGGAGATTATCGCGTAGTCTATATAATTGAGGCATGGTCATA
>DASSGZ010000529.1:0-2932 GCA_035693165.1 Chloroflexia bacterium
GGCTGGGCAGGTAGTAGGTGGTGCCGCCCATGCCGTTGGCCGCCCACCAGTCCTGGCAGCACTTGCCCACGCCCCACGCCTCGATCCCGGCCATCAGGTCGAGCACGCTCATCTCGAAGCGCAGGTTTTTGAGCGCGGCCACGATCTCGCCGCGCTCCACCAGGAAGGTGCCGTCGCGCGTGGTGCCGGTGGCGATGACCCGCTTGGGGTCGGGACAGCCGGTGTAATGGAAGCGCGTCACCAGGATGCCGCGTTGCAGGCCGCGCGCCAGTTCCAGGCTCGTCTCCGTGCCGGTGGGCATCACCAGGTGGCCGGGCAGCGGATTGGTCTGCTCGATGGAGTCGAACGGGTCGGCGGCGTGCCCGGTCGAGCGGCGGCCCGGCTCCAGCCCGGCGGTTTCGCTGTCGTAGACCACGCCGACGCCGACTCCCTTGTCGATCAGCGCCACGCGCACGGACGGCATCCCCTCGGCGTCGATCGCCAGCGGCATGACGCAGGGGTCGCGCGGGTCTTCCCACATCGTCCAGTTCGACCCGCTGACCGGCTCGCCCATGCGCCCCGACAGGAACGACTGCCCATCCTGGTACTCGCGCGCCCCCAGCCCAAACAGCACCGGGAAGCGCACCATGTCGGCCACGGCGTTCGGCTCGAACACCGCTGCGTATTCGCCTGGCGCGATCTCGCGCTGGTCGTGGTTCAGGCGGCACTTGGCAACGGCCACCGCGCCCACCGCCGCCGGATCAAGCGTGGCCGCGTCGCGGCTCAGCGCGTCGGCATAGCCGGTGCCCGCCGTGCTCTCGACCAGCGCCTTGAGGTAGGCCGTTGTGTAGGCGGCGTGGGCGCGCACCCCCAGCGAGTTGGCGACGCTCAGGCTGCTGCGGCTGCTGCGGTAGGTGCCGTAAGCTTGGTAGCCCGCCGCCCGCGCCAGGTCGATCACCTGGCCCACGGCGGCAGCCCTTGCCTCCGGCGATAGCTCGGCGGTTGCGGCGAAGAACGAGGGCGGCGCTTCGCGCTCCGGCGTGCTGCCGCTGTCCGGGCCGGGCAGCGAGTGGAAGCGCGGGTTGGGCGCTTGCAAGCGGGCCAGCGCCGTCGCGTCCTCGGTGGCGCGGGTCAGCCCGACGCGACTCGTGTCGTTGGTGTAGACGCGCGCCGTGGCGCCGCCCACCGCCACGCGCACGGCGGCGCGCGTGTTGTCCTGGTAGACGTTCTGGTGGATCTCCGAGTTGGCGTAGCGGGTCACGGCGGTTACGTCGCGCAACAGCACGATCTCCGTCTGCTCGGCGGGCGAGGCGGCCAGCGCCGCTTCCATGGCGTCGCGGTCCGGCCCGGCAGATAGTGTATCCATCATCCCCCCCGGCTCACGGGTAGCCCATGCACCAGCACCGGCGCGGCTCCGTGGCCCACATGGCAGCTTTGCAGCGGTTCGCCCTTGGCGCAGCCCGGCAGCCCCCAGAGTTGCCACGCCTGTGGCCCGCCCACCGCGGCGACGCTGCCCCAGAAATGCGGCGTGCGATCCTGGAACGAGGCGGCCTTATAAAGCCGGCCCAGCTTGCCGCCCTTGATTTCGCGGCACATCTCCACCGCGAAGTGGAAGTTCATGCGCTTATCATCCAGACTCCATGAACTCGGCGTCTCCAGGTAGAGTCCGTCGTCCACGCCGGCGATCAACTCCTCCAGCGTGGCCCCCTGCGGATCGGCGTCGAGGCTGACGTTGGGCATACGCACGATGGGGATGCGGCCCCAGGAGGTGGCGCGCGCCGTGCCGTTGCTGCGTTGCCCGATGGCGGGGGCCGTCTCGCGGCTGGTCAGGTAGCCGGAGAACACCCCGCCGCGCACAATCGGCTGCACCTGCGCGGGCGTGCCCTCGTCGTCCCAGCCGAAGGTGCCCAGCCCGCCCGGCGTCACCGCGTCGGCGGTGATGTTGACATGCTCTGAGCCATAATGAAATCGGCCCAGCATATCGGGCATCAGAAACGAGGTTCCGGCGAAGGCGGCTTCCCAGCCCAGCACGCGGTCCAGTTCGATCGGGTGGCCGCAGCTTTCGTGGACCAGCAGCGCCATCATCGCCGACCCGACCACGGCGGTCGCCGGGCCGTCGGGCGCCCACTCGGCCACCACGAGGTCGCCCGCCTCGCGGCCAATGCGCCCCGCCTCCTCGCGCAGCCGCAGCCCCTCGATGAACTCCCAGCCCGCCTGGCCCACGTTCTCGTACTGCCGCCGGTAGCTGTAACCGTCGTCGGCCAGGGCCACCGCGTAGAGATTGGCCCCGCTTTCGACAATATGCTGTGCCAGGCGCGCGCCCGTCGTATTGACGAACAGTTTTGTAGTATCCCAGAGTTGCAGCCACCCGCCCGCGACGTGGACCCGCGCGTGCGCCCCGCGCACATCGGCGACCGCGCCCAGCATCAGGTCGATGCGCTCGGCCAGCGGCACGGCAAACGGGTCGCGGGCCACCGGCGTCCGGTATTCGCCCTGATCAGCGGGCATGGCACTCAAATCAAGCGGCGTCCGGCGTTGCGTGGCGCTCGCCCGCGCGATAGCGACGGCTTCCGCAGCGGTGGCCCGCGCCGCCGCCAGGCTAAAATCGGCGGTCGAGGCAAAACCCCAGGCGCCGTTCATGGCGACCCGCACGCCCCACCCGCTGTCCACGTCGCTGGTCAGCCGCTCGACGGCGGTATCGCGGGCGGTCAGCGATTCGACCCGGTGATCCTCGGCGCGCGCCTCAGCATAGTCAGCGCCCAGGCGTTGCGCCTCGGCCAGCGCCGCCTGCAAACAATCTTCATGGCTCATCGGCACCCCCACCCTTCGCAGAATAGCCGCATTATACACAGCGCCCCCACCTCGGTCAACCGCGCCACTTACGCCGGATCGCTCAGGTAGGCAGCGTGCTTTCTCCCCTCCCCGCAGCGGGGAGGGGCCGGGGGAGAGGTTG
>DASSGZ010000530.1:0-5846 GCA_035693165.1 Chloroflexia bacterium
GGCGCATGGTCCAGTAGCGGCTGCGGTACATCGTGGCCTGCACGCCCCGCGTGAACGGGTATTCGCCGGGGAAGCCCAGGTCGCGCTCATAGTCGAAGTCGGGCAGATCGGCGGGCGTGTAGAGCCGGTTGATGGGTTGGCCGGAGACTGTTGTAAACGGCCCCGTTCGCTCCGGCATCTTGTGCAGCGACTTCTGCACCGTCGTCGCCTCCCAGCGCCGCGCCTCCTCCGCCAGCCGCGCGATGCCGTCCGCCGCCTCGGTGGCCTGGCCGTCTGTATGACCGTTTTGCCCGGCTTCTAGGTGTCCGTTGATAACGGCCTTGTCAGCCATGGATACCATCTCCTTCTGTTGGCTTGCCCGATTTCTTCCAGGATCGCCGCTACTTCGTCCTTCGACTCGATATGTTGCGCCAGCACCTCCGCCGTCGCTTGCAGCACGTTGTCCGTTGCCAGGCGGGCTAGATCTTGCCGCAAGCCTTGCCCGATATAGAACTTGATAAGCGCGTCATACGACATGTCGCGGCGCTCAGCCACTTTCTTGAGCGACGCCAGCGTAGCGGCGGGCACTTTGATCGACACCACTTCCGCCGAGCGCGGACGAATACGCAGGTCTGATTCCGTATCAGGCTTCTTCATACCGCTCAGTACCCAAGGCAATAAGCAAATCTTCATTAAGCATTGCATCGGTTAATAGCTTACCCACAATGTCCCACATGTCGTCGAACATGCCCGGTTCCGGGACATGAACGATAATTAGCCCATCTTCTCGTTCGGGGCCGGTATCGAACACATCAATCTGGAGTTGTGGAAAGACCGCGTGAATCTCGCGCACTGCCTGGGTCATGATTTCGTCGGCCCGTTGGCGGCGGATCTGTTCAGTGATCATGGATAATTCTCCTTCACCGCCTGGCGTAGCGCCTCCGCAAATGCTAGTGCGCGTTGCGCTTGCCGGGCAGTCACTTCGTTACGGCCATAGTCGGCAGCGCCGCGAAGTTCGAGCAGGTAGTTTAACGACTGTGCGAAATCCGCCCGGCCCGCCATTGTGATCCGGCGCAGCCATCGCTTGTTTCGGGCGCGAGCGATCGTTGTACCAACAATTGTACCATGTTGCCAGTGCCGGTCAACATTCAACCCCTCTTGTTCTAACAGATACAAGCACAGGTATCGTGCCGCGTAATACGCCCGCGAGACGCAAGAGTCATAGTCGCCGGCAGCGTGCAGAAGCGTTGCCGACTCTAAATACCGTTCCGCTTTGTCGAGCCAGGTCGGTAGCGCCATGCTCAGCCGCCCCGGCCTTTGAGCAGTTGGCCCGCGATCACCATGCGCTGCACCTGCGAGGTGCCCTCGTAGATCTCGGTGATCTTGGCGTCGCGGAACAGGCGCTCCACCGGGTACTCTTTGACGTAGCCGTAGCCGCCGTGGATCTGCACGGCGTCGTGGGCGCAGCGCATCGCCAATTCGCTGCAAAACAGCTTCGCCATTGAGGCTTCGCTGGTCACGCGTCCCTGGCGGTCCTTGCGCACGGCGGCCTTGTACAGCAGCAGTTGCCCGGCGGCGATGCCGGTCGCCATGTCGGCCAGCATGAACTGGATGGCCTGGTGCTCGGCGATGGGCCGGCCAAACTGCTCGCGTTGCAGCGCATAGGCCCGCGCGGCCTCATACGCGCCCTCGGCGATGCCCAGCCCCTGCGCCGCGATGCCGATGCGCCCCCCGTCAAGCAGCGACATCGCCAGCTTGAAGCCTTCGCCCTCCTTGCCCAGCAAATACCGGGCCGGGACGCGGGCATCCTCCAGGATCAGTTGCGTAGTCTCCGAGGCGCGGATGCCCATCTTGCGCTCTTTTTTGCCCACGCTCAGGCCGGGCGTGGGCTTGGGCAGGATGAAGGCGCTGATCCCGCGCGAGGGCTTGACCGTGCGGTCGGTGACGGCGAACAGGATGAACACGTCGGCGCTTTGCCCGCTGGTGATCCAGGTCTTGGTGCCGGTGATGCGATACTCGTCGCCCTCGCGCACGGCCAGCGTGCGCATGCTGGCCGGGTCGGACCCGGCGTGCGCCTCGCTGAGGGCGTAGCCGCCCAGCCATTCGCCCGTCGCGAGGCGCGGCAGGAACTCCTGCCGCTGCTCGGCGTTGCCCCAGCGGGCGATAGCGTGGCCCACCAGCGAGTTATGCACCGAGACGACTGTGCCTAGCGCGGGTAGCACCTTGTTGATTTCTTCGAGCATCAGGATGTACGACAGCGTGTCCGCCCCCACGCCGCCGTACTCTTCGGGGATGAGCATCCCGGCGAAGCCCAGCGCGCCCATCTGGGCGAAGACCTCACGGGGGAAGTGCTCGGTCTCATCCCATTCCAGCGCGTGGGGCGCGAGTTCCCGCTCGGCGAACTCGCGCGCCAGTTGGCGGATCTGCGCCTGTTCTTCGGTCAAATCGAGGTCCATCGTCGTGCCTACGCGGTCCGCGCCGCTTCCTTGAGCAGGTTGCGGGCGATGACCATGCGCTGGATCTCGGACGTGCCCTCACCGATGGTCGTCAGGCGCACATCGCGGTACATGCGCTCGACCTGGCTCTCCACCGCGTAGCCCATGCCGCCGTGGATCTGGATGGCCTGGTAGGCGCACTCCTCGCCGATCTCCGACGCATAGAGCTTCGCCATCGCCGCCGCCTGCGTGAACGGCTTCTTCTGGTCCTTGAGCAGGGCCGCCTTGTAGACCAGCAGCCGCGCCGCCTCCAGCTTCATCGCCATGTCGGCGAGCTTGAACTGGATGGCCTGGAAGTTGGCGATGGGCTGGCCGAACTGTTCGCGGCGGGTGGCGTAGGCCAGCGCCGCTTCGAAGGCGCCCTGGCCCAGCCCCAGGCCCATCGCGCCGATGCTGATGCGCCCGCCGTCCAGGATCTGCATGAACTGCTTGAAGCCGTCGCCCTCTTTGCCCAGGATGTAATCGGCAGGCACGCGCACGTTCTCGAAGAACAGCGGCGAGGTGATCGACGAGCGCAGGCCCATCTTGTCCTCGTCCTTGCCGTAGCTGAGGCCGGGCGTGCCGTGCGGGATGATGAATGAGCTGATGCCCCGGCTGCCCTGCGCGTGGCGGTCGGTCTTGGCCGTCGCCACGATCACCCCGGCCACGCGGCCCGAGGTGATCCAGAGCTTGCGTCCGTTGATCACCCACTCGTCGCCCTCGCGCACCGCCGTGGTCGTCGTGCCGCCGGCGTCGGACCCCGCGCCCGGCTCGGTCAGCCCGAAGGCGCCCAACATCTCGCCACTCGCCAGCGGCACCAGCCAGCGCTTTTTCTGTTCCTCGGTGCCGAACAGGTAGAAGGGCGAGGCGCCCAGCGAGATATGGGCGGCGAGGATAATGCCCAGCGAGCCGTCGACCCGGCTGATCTCCTCCACCGCGATGGCATAGGACAGGGTGTCGCCACCGGCGCCGCCGTATTTCTCGGGGAAGGGGATGCCCAGGAGACCGAGTTCGGCCATGCGCTTGAGCAGATCGGCGGGGAATTCATGCGTCCGGTCGCGCTCGATGGCGCCGGGCGCCACCTCTTTTTCCGCGAAGTCGCGCACGCTTTCGCGGAAGAGCCGGTGCTCCTCGGAGAGTTCAAAATCCAATGCAGTGCCTCCTCTGGCCTTTCCAGCCGGCTCCTCGCTGAGCGGCTGTTGCACGAGTATTTAGCTGTCAGCTATTAGCCGCCGGTTCTCACCAGGGCTGCAGGTAGCGCGCAGGCCCCGGCGGAGATCTGCCGGCGGTTGCCGGAGCGTGCGCGGCCCGCGGGGGCCTACGCTCCGTTTTCATCCCATTATACGGGATGGGCCGCGCTATTGTCGAACCGGCCCGCCTGCAGTATACTGGCGCCATGAGCACCGCTTTTGCACAGAACGACCCGGATATGCCCTTTGTCATCGCCCCCGAAGTGGCCGATGCTTTCGCGGCGGGGCGCGCGGTGGTGGCGCTGGAATCGACCGTGATCGCCCACGGGCTGCCGCGCCCGACCAACCTGGAGACGGCGCGCGCTTGCGAAGCCGCGGTGCGCCACGCAGGCGCCGTCCCGGCCACCATCGCCGTCTTCGACGGGCGCGTCCATATCGGCTGCGACGCCGCCGCCCTGGAGCGCCTGGCGACCGATGAGCACATCGCCAAGCTGAGCGTGCGCGACTTGCCGATGGCCCTGGCCCTGCGCCGGAACGGCGCGACGACGGTGGCGTCGAGCATCTACCTGGCGCGCGCCTGCCCGCACCCGATCCCGGTGTTCGCCACGGGCGGCATCGGCGGCGTCCATCGCGGCTGGGAGCAGACGCTGGACATCTCCGCCGACTTGCCGGTGCTGGCCGCCAGCGATATCGTCACGGTCTGCGCGGGGGCCAAGTCGATCCTCGATCTGCCGGCGACCCGCGAATGGCTGGAGACTCACGCTGTGAGCGTGCTCGGCTGGCAGACGGACGAGTTCCCCGCCTTCTACACGCGCCAGAGCGGCCTGACGGTGGATGCGCGCGTCGAAGACGCGGCGCAGGTCGCCACCATCGTGCGCGCCCGCCATGCGCTGCGCATGCCGGGCGGGGTGCTGCTGACGGCGCCGCTGCCCAGCGAGGCGGCCATCCCGGCTGCCGAAATCCGCCACGCGATTGACGACGCGTTGCAGGCGGCAGCGGAGATCGGCGTGAAGGGCAAGGAACTGACGCCGTTCCTGCTCGGCCACCTGCACCGCAAGACCGAAGGCCGCAGCCTGCGCGCCAACGTCGCGTTGTTGCTCAACAACGCCGCCATCGCCGGCCAGGTCGCCGTTGCCCTGGCGTGAGCGTGCCTCCGCCCGCCTCCTCCCTCCGCCGCCCCTATCTGCTGACGCTTGGCGACCTGCTGCTCGACGTGCTGGTGGAGGGCGATTTCCGCCGCGAGTATGACAGCGCGGGCACGGTCCAGCTCTATCCGGGCGGCTCGGCGGCCAATTTTGCCGCAGGCGCGCAGGCGCTCGGCGCACGGGTGCGCTTTGTCGGGCGCGTCGGCGACGACGCGGCAGGCCGCCTGCTCATCCACGACATGCAGGACCGCGGTATCGCCGCCGAGATCCGCGTGGTGCCGGAGGCGGCCACCGGCAATGTGCTGGTGTTGCGCAACCTGGAAGGCCCCGGCACCTCGCGCATGTGGTCCAACCCCGGCGCCTCCCTGACCCTGGCGCCGGAGGACTTCGCCCCGGCCTGGTTTGCCGGGCTGGACGGCTTCCATCTCACCAGCTATTCGCTGCTGCGACCCCCACCGCGCCGCGCGGCCCTGCATGCCCTGGCCCTGGCCCGCGCCGCTAATCCCGGCGTCTTTTTCAGCCTTGATCCCAACCCCGGCCACCTGCTGGCCGATGCCGGCCCCGCCTGGTTTCGCAGCCTGGTGGCCGAACTGCAACCGAGCCTGCTTTTGCCCAACCTGGAGGAGGGCCGGCTGCTCGCCGGGGTCGACGATCCGCCCGCCATCGTCGATAGCCTGCTGGCGCTGGCGCCGCTGGTCGCGCTCACCCTGGGGCCGGCCGGCTGCCTGGTCGGCTGGGGCGATCAGCGCTGGCATTTGCCCGCCCATCCCGTGACCCCGGTGGACGCCACCGGTGCGGGCGATGCGTTCGCCGCCGGCTTCGTCACCGCCTACGTGACCACGCGCGACCCCGTAGCCGCGGGCGAGGCCGCCACTGCGGCGGCGGCTGCCGTGGTCGGGCGCCCCGGCGCCCGCTAGCCGTCGCCGCGCCGGGGCAATAAAAAAGGAACCTCACCGCAGTGAGGTTCCTCCAGAACGGGTCGTTGCGCGTTACATAGCACTGGCGAGTGTGGAGAAGATGTTGTTCACCTGTCCGCCAAGGATCGACAGGATCACAAT
>DASSGZ010000531.1:0-14256 GCA_035693165.1 Chloroflexia bacterium
CCCGGCAGGAAGATCCAGCAGGCTTGCGCCTCAAATACCCCGGCCACTTTGCCGGCGATGGCGGGCAACACCTCGTCCCGCCGCTGCGCGCCGATGATGGCCTGGTTCAACTCGTACAGGCGCGACACATCCTCGGCGCGGCGCAACGCCTGGCGGGCCTGCTCGCGCGCCCCGGCGATGAGCCAGCTTAGCAGCGTCGAGATACCCAGGAAGACAAACAGCGCCAGGATGTTGCGCAGGTTGTCGATGGCGAAGGTGAGGTAGGGCGGGACCAGGAAGAAGTCGAACAGGGCGAAGCCGAGCACGGCGGCCAGGATGCCGGTGCGCCGCCCGGCCAGCAGCGTGGCCGCGATGACGATCAGCAGGTAGATCAGGCCGATGTTCAGCAGGTCAACGATTTCGCGCACCGGGGCCAGCAGCGCCGTCACCACCAGCAGCACCAGCACGGTGATGCTGTAGCGCGCCAGCCGGGACCCCGGCGAGGCTTCGGCGTCGGGCGCGGGCAGCGCGATCGCCCAGCGCGGGCGCGGGCGGGCCGGGGGCGCCCCCGGTCCCGGTCGCGGGCGGCGCGCGATACGGTCGCCTGGACGCTGGCTCATCCGCCTCTCCGCCTCCTTCGCACGCAGCACACGGCAGTCTCCTTATTATCATACATCCAGCCGCGCGGGTGCGCCATCCTGATCCGGCGGGCGGCGTTTCCAGTCCTTATACTTTTCATATACCCGCGCTGCCTGGCGCTTATCTTTCTCTTATCACCTGGCGCTGTTTCTTTATCTATTCCTTATGGGTGCGGGCTTAGAATCAAGTGAGAGGCGTCCGGCCAGGGTAGCCCCCGGCAGAATGCGGATTGTTGTTCGATCCCGCATCCCACAGGGGCGCCGCCGGACCGCCGGAAACCGAGAGGAATAGACCAATGAATAATGGAAAGTTTATCCTGGTCGTGGAAGACGACCCGGCTTTGCGGACCACCCTGACCCGCGACCTGGAAGCGCAGGGCTATATGGTGTTACAGGCGGGGACCTACCGCGAGGCGCTGGACATGCTCACCGTGCGCCCCGCGCTGGCGATTGTGGACGTGACCGGCCCGGCGTGCGCCGGGTGGGACGTGGCCCGCTGGCTGGACCAGACGACCGACTCCGTGCCCCTGATGCTGATTTCGGACACCCTGCCCGATGCCAAGCGGCTGCAACGCTACCACCCGGTGGCTTGCGTGCCGCGCTACTGCGCGACGACTGACCTGCCGGCTGCGGTCAGGAGCCGCCTGGCGCGGCCCACCACGCACTACGGCGTCTGACCGGCGGGCACACCCGGCCCCAGGGCCACGGCGCGCGGATTGGCGCGCACCCCCAGGCCCAGGATGAACGCATCGGTGGCGTTCACGACGAGCATCGCCAGGGCGCCGAGCGTGGTCGCCGGCATCTGCCACGCCGGCACCAACCAGTACACTCCGAGCAACAGCACCACCGCCAGCACGGCCAGGTCGATGACCTGGGCGCGCTGCACCAGCCGCGTCTGGCGGCGGTGGATCAGCTTGCCGCGCATCAGCCCGTCGGTCGCCATCAGCAGCGGCAGGGGCACCAGCAATACCAGCACCGGCAGGGCCGCCGCCCGGATCGCCGGTGTTACCACGTAGACAGTGTCGAGCAGCCAGGCGGCCAGCGGGCTGAGCACGGCCAGCGCCACCACCGCCGACAGGCCCAGGCCCAACCCGACGATGATGCGCTCGCTGCGACGGCGCACGGCGGCGCGCGGATCGGCGTCCCAGGCAATCGCCACCTGGCCCAGCGTCAGCGTCGCGCCGTTGACCAGGAACAGGATGCCCCAGGCCACGCCCCAGGCCGCCAGCGCGGCGTCCACGTCCAGCCCCGTGGGCAGGGCGACGGCGGCGGCGGCCAGCCCGGCGCTCAAGATGGGCCGGTTCAGCGTGTTCAGGATCGACGTGCCCGCCAGCGGCCAGTAGAACGTCCAGAGTTCGCGCATAGTCAGGTGGCGGCCGTCGGGCGCGGCGGGCGGCAGGTCGGCCAGCAGCCGCCCCGCCGACCAGTGGGTGTAGAGCGACTCGGCGGTGACGCTCGCCAGCATCGCCAGCGCGGCAATGGTGCTGCCGTTGATCACGCCGCTCAGCGTGGGCACCAGGGCAAGAATCACAGCGACCAGCGCGAAGATACGGGCGAACGCGCCCGCGCCCACCGCCCGCGACTGGCCGTGGCGGATCAGCGCGCCCTGGTGCAGCCGCCGCCAGCCGATGGGCAGCGGCCAGAGCAGGAAGACGGCCAGGGTGGGCCGCGCCGCATCGGTCACATCCGCCGGGATGTTCATGATGCCGCGCAGCAGCAAGTCATAGAGCGGCGAAAAGACCACTGCCGCCCCCACCACCCCGACCACGAGCGCCAGCCGGACATAGAACCGCCGCAACAGGCTCAGCGCCTGCCGGTTGGTCGCCAGCGTGGTCCCCGCCTCGATCATCATGATATGCGGCGCCTCGTAGACCAGCGCCAGCGAAAAGGCGACCACCAGCGCCGCCAGCGACTGCTGCGCGTCGGGCAGCCGCGCCAGCGCGGCGTTGGCGATGGGCGTGTCGGTGGTCATCATCCAGCCGGTGAACACCAGCGGCGCGACGAAGACCGCCAGCCGGCGATAGCCGGGCGGCGTGTCCGCAGCGACCATCGGCGCGGGCCGGGGCCGCGCCACGGGCGCCGGGCGGGCCAGGCGACGCATATTCAAGGGTAAGCCTCCTCCGGAAAATCGCAACTCCCTATTATACCCGATTGGCCGTGGCCGGATCGGGAGCGGCGGGCCGCCCCCGCGCCACCCGGTACGTAGGATCACGTATCTCCCAGGCCCGCCGCGATTCCCCGTAATTTACTGCTTCTCCGCCGCCGGTGCCGCCCGTATAGTGGACTCAGCAAGCACACCGGGGCCGGCGATCTCCCACTCGACAGGCGCAAACGCAAGCCTGTGCAGCGGGCCGGCACATGAGCAGACACTACTGAAGCCGCCGGCTTTAGTAACGCCGCGCCCATCGGTTCCGGGTCGCCTTGTGGTGTATCGTTCCCGTCCGCTAACAGCGGCCGTTGGCGCAAACTCGCGCGGCGAGCAGGCCCATCGTGGCGCCTGCTTCCGGTACCCAGCATTATCCGAATCACTGAGGAGGCTTTTACCATGGCGTTTGTCGATCCGCAAGCTCTGGCCCCGCTCCTGCCGATTGGGCCGGACGATCTGATTTTCCCCTACAATATCAACCTCGACAGCACGTTTCAGGAGCCGAATGCCGGCGGTGCGGTCAAAATCACCCTGACCCAGTTACCGGTGCAAGCCTACAAAGCCGTCTACAAAACCAGCGGCGAAAAGTGGTCGGTCGGCTTCAACGTCTTCACCGAGGGGGTCGACACGCTCTATCAGGCGTTCTTCTGGCTGGGCGATCCGCCGGGCCAGGGCCGGTTACAGTCCAAGGGCAAGTTCCAGTGCGCCGGGGACGCGATCACGCTCGATATGCAAAACCTTCAACCCGCCACCGCCGACGTGCCCAAATATCCCTGGCTGAATGTCACCGTGTCGCCCACCGCCTATCACTTCGCCCTGACCGTCGTGAGCGGCCAGGTCACGCCCAACCCCACCGTCACCACGCCGCAAATCGCCAAGACCACTACCTACACGAATACGGAACCCGTAACGGTCAAATACACTCCCGACGTGACCTACGAGTACGACCAGGTCGCCCAGACCAGCGTAACCGACACCAATGCGTTTGAAGCCGGCATCGCGGTGACGTGGGGCGGCCAAGTGGGCTGGTTTGCGGACAAAGCGACGTTCCAGGTCGCTATCAACTTCAAATACGACTCCACCCATTCGACCACGTCCACGTCGTCGGACACCCAGAAGTACATGTTCTCCGATAAATTAGACATCCCGGTGGAGCCGGATCAGTCGGTCACGGTCTCGCTGATTCTCTACACCGACCTCAACGCCACCGCCAACATCAATCTCGATATGATGCTGACGGGCACCGCGAACGGCCAGTCGCTACCCGGCGACTACCTGTCCAAAGTGGTGCAGGCCCAGGGCGGCACTGTCCTCAATACCGACGCCGCCTCCTGCACATACCAGATCCAGGGCACCGTGCAGGCTAATGTCGTCGCCGACAGTATCATTCAAACCTCGCCCGGCACCGAGGCCCTGGCCCCGGCGGGGCAACTGGTCTAGCTCCGCTAAGCCTATCCGCCACACCGGGGCGCGGGCGCCTGCCCGCGCCCCGACCTCACGCCCGCCCCGACCCCGGCAACCCCGCGTGCATGGCCCCTTTTCTCCCGCAGCCGGCCTCACCCCGTGCCCCCACTTGATCTCACAAAAGTGCGAATGTGCAAGCCCCATCCGCCGCGCGCACGGCCCAGGTTATTGAGTCGTGGCTGGATCGGGACCTGCTGTTAGCATCCCATCACCGCCGGCGACGGCGAAACGTGGGACAATAGAGTGGGAGGTGCCGGCCAGGAGTAAGCGTGGCGGGCGCCTGTCGTTGCCGCGAAAGCGGGTATCGTTTATGATAGTGTTAGTACCCACCGGCGCCGCCACGCCGTCAGGTTCGGCGATACCGGGCGGCGCGGACGGAAGTCGTAACTTTCAGCCTTTCCCGCCGTATATAAGGTGACTAGAATCACACCAGGAGGCACGACTGTTTATGATTGGACAAGGCAAACTGATCGGCGGGGCGCTCATCGCGCTCGGCATCGCCATCGCCGGCGTCCTGGCCCTCTACGGCTTCGCCAACAAAGACACGCTCACCGGCGGCAGCATCGCCCTCGTATCGGGCTGCGGCATCCTGCTGGGCGTGATCCTGGCCGGGGCCGGGGTCTTCTTCCTCGTCACCGGGCAGAGCGAAGTGCGCAGCTATGCCGAAGTGGAAAAAGAAAAGCACGTGCTCAACGCCGTGCAGACGCAGGGCGAGGTCAGCATCGGCAACCTCGCCGTCGAGATGAACACCACCATCGATCAGATCAAGAAGTACGTCTACGACCTGGTGGGCAAGGGCCTCTTCACGGGCTATGTGGATTGGAAGGCCGGGCGGCTGATTTCGCAGGATGCCACCCTCCTGGCGAACAAGATCCGCGACACCGGCAAGTGCCCCAACTGCGGCGCGCCGCTGAGCCTGGCCGGCAAGGGCCTGGTGAAATGCGACTACTGTGGGGCCGAATTCTTCCTGGCGGGCGCTGCCCCCGGTCCCGCGCCGAGCGCGCCGAGCGCGCCGCCTGCCGGCTAAGCGCCGCCTGGAGGGGAAGCCTCATGAACGTTTCAGCATTACGACCCGGCCCGCAGGGGGGCCGCCGGCTGCCGCGCCTGGGGGTGCTGCTGCTGTTGCTGCTCACCCTGCTGGCGCCTCTGCTCGCCCCCGCGCCCGCCGCGGCCCAGACCACGCAGCGCCAGACGTGGGACAGCGTCGATGTGTCTATCGCCGTGAACCCCGACGGCACCTTCGACGTGACCGAACGGCAAGTCTTCTCGTTCGACCAGGGCACCTTCCGCGGCGGCTTCCGCGACATCGACGAGAGCCGCATGACCGACCTGACCAACGCGAGCGTCAGCGAGGACGGGGTGGGCGCGTACCGTGCCGACGACACGCCGATTAACCTGAACACAGGCAAACTCGGCCCGCCGCGCACCTTCCAGGTGCTGGACCAGGGCGGCACAAAACGCATCATCTGGTTCTACAGCGGCCCGGTCAACGCGCCCGCCAAGAAGACCATGGTCATCAAGTACACCGTGGTCGGGGGCCTGCGCTACTATGATACGGGCGATCAGTTCTGGTGGAGTCCCTTCCTGCCCAACCGCAGCGCCGGGCGCATCAACCAGGCCCGGCTGACGGTGCAGGTGCCGGCCAACATCGACCTGACCGCCGCAGGGGCCAACGCCGTGATCTTCCCCGCCGATGCGGGCCGGGTGCAGGTCAGCCCGCAGCAAGCCGTCTTCACCGCTAGCGGCCCGCTGGACCCCAGCGATCAATTTGAGGCCCAACTGACCTGGCCGCACGGCGCGATCCCCGGCACCGCACCGCCGTGGCAGGCCGCCGACGACCGGCGCCGCGCCGCCCAGGAACAGGCCAACCTGCGCCAGTCGTGGGACAGCGACGACGTGACCATCGCCATCCAGCCGGACGGCACCTTCAACGTCACCGAGCGGCAGGTGTTCCTCTTCCAGCAGGGCACCTTCCGCGGCAGTTTCCGTGACATCGACACCAGCCGCATGACCGGCCTCAGCAATGTCGGCATCAGCGAAGAGGGCGTGGGCGACTACCGGCTGGACAACACCCCGGTTGATACCGCGAGCGGCAAGTATGGCCCGCCCGGTACCTACCAGGTGCAGGACCAGCCGTCGGCCAAGCGCATCGTCTGGTTCTTTGAACCCGTCACGGCGCCCGCGCGCAAGACGATGGTCCTCAAGTACACCGTGGGCGGCGGCCTGCGCTACTACACCGGCGGCGATCAACTCTGGTGGAGTCCGTTTATGCCCAACCGCAACGCGACGATCAACCAGCCACGCCTGACGGTGCAGATGCCGCCCAACGTCAACCTGACCGACCCGGCGGTGAAGATCGCGGTCAACCCGCCCGGCAGCGGCACGTTCCAGACGACGCCGCAGCAGGTGGTCTTCACCTTCGATTCGCTGGGGCCGCAGGAGAACGTCGAGGCGCGCATCCAGTGGCCGCACGGTCTCATCGCCGGCAGCCCGGCCCCCTGGCAGGCCGCCGACGACAAGCGCGTGGCCGAGGAGGCCGCCGCCGCCCTGGCCGAACAGCAGCGCCGGGGCCGCGCCATCCTTATCACCGGCGGCATCGGCCTGCTCGGCCTGGTCGGCGGCACGCTGTTCTGGATCTGGCGCTGGTACAGCGGCGGGCGCGACCCCGTGACCGGCCCCATCGCCGACTACCTGAACGAGCCGCCGTCGGACCTGCCCGCCGGGCTGGTCGGCACCCTGCTCGACGAAAAGACCGACGTGCGCGACGTGATCGCCACCATCCTGGACCTGGGGCGGCGCGGCAACCTGCGCATCGAAGAGGTGCGCGTGCCCGACGGCGGCCTTTTCGGGGGCGAGCACAGCGACTTCCAGTACACCTTCCTGAACGGCGAGGTCCGTTACGCCTTCGAGCGGCGGGTGCTGGCCGCCCTGTTCGACGCGCACGGCAGCCCGGTGCGGCTGTCGAACTTGAAAAACGAATTCTACTCCAAGCTGCCGGGTATCTATACCGAGATGTACGAGGCCATGGTCGAAACCGGCCTGTTCCCGCAGAACCCGGAGGCGGTGCGCGGCGGCTACCGGGCGCTGGCCGCGGGCTTCGCCATCGTGGGGGTGCTGTTGTTCTGCGGCCTGCCCATGTTCGGCCTGGACAGCGCGGCGATGATGTTTATCCCGTTCGCCTTCGGCATCCCCGCCGTGCTCGGCTTTGTGCTGGCCGGGGTGATGCCGCGCAAGACCCCGGCGGGCGCCGAGCAGGCCGCGCGCTGGCGGGCCTTCGGGCGCTACCTGACCGATCTGCAACGCTTCGGCAATGTGGAGCAGGCCGCCCAGCGCTTCGGCGACTTCCTGCCTTACGCCGTCGCCATGGGCATGGACCAGCAGTATACCCGCCAGTTCGAGAGCGTGCAGGGCCAGATGCCGATGCCCACCTACTATTATCCCTGGGGCTGGATGCCCGGCTATGGCTACGGCTACGGCGTGCCGGGGGTGCCCGGCGCCCGTGGGTTGGCCGGCGCGGGCGTCGCGGGGCCGGGCGGCACCGTGGACTCCGGGACCCGCGGTGGAATCGACTTTTCACCGGGCGGCATCAACGCGATGAATGCCGGCATTGTCGGCTCCATCAACAGCCTCAACAGCGGGCTGACCAGCATGATCAACGACGCCAGCAGCGTCTTCGTCAGCACCCCCAGCGCGTCGAGTAGCGGCGGCTGGAGCGGCGGCGGCGGCTGGAGTGGCGGCGGCGGCTTCGGCGGCGGCGGCGGCGGCGGCAGCTTCGGCGGCGGCGGGGGCGGCGGCGGTGGCGGCGGCGGTGGCGGCGGCGGGTCGTTCTAGCGCCCCACCCGCCCGGCGCCGGCTAACGACAGTAGCACTTTACAGCCCCGCAGGGGGCGGAATGGAAGAGGGAAATGCGACTCCAAACCAGGGCCTGGGCGCCTGCGCGCAGCGTGGCGCGGATGGCCGGCGCGCTGCTGGTCCTGCTGGCCTTGCTGCTGCCGGTGGGCCTCACGCCGCCGGCCTATGCCGCGGACCAACACCAGTACTGGGATAACGACGAAGTCACGGTCCAGATCAACCCGGACTCGACCTTCGACGTGACCGAGCGGCAAGGGTTTGTCTTCGACAGCGGCACCTTCCACGGCAGCTACCGCGACATCGAGACCAACCGGCTGACCGGCATCACCAACGTCAGCGTCAGCGAGGAAGGCGCCGGCGCCTATCGCCCCGACAACACGAAGATCGACATCGAGAACGGCGACTACGGCCCGCCGCAGACGTTCCAGGTGCTCAACGAGAGCGGGCACAAGCGCATCATCTGGTTCTACGGCACGCTGCAATCGCCCGCCAAGAAGACCATGGTCATCAAGTACACCGTGACCGGCGGGCTGCGCTTCTACCCCGGTGGCGACCAGTTCTACTGGAGCCCCTTCATGCCCGACCGCAACGGGATCATCGAGCACGCGACGATCACCGTGCAGGTGCCGCCGAACATCGACCTGACCACCGACCCGGCGAAGCAATGGGCCGTCTACCCCGCGGACGCCGGCACGGTGCAGGTCAGCCCGCACCAGGCCGTCTTCACCGCGAACGGCGTGCTCGGCACGAGCGACGATTTTGAGGCCCGCTTGCAGTGGTCGCATGGCCTGATCCAGGGCAGCCCCGCGCCCTGGCAGGAGGGCGACGACCGGCTGCGCGCCTTCCAGGCGCAATGGGGGCCGGTGTTCACCCTGCTGGCCCTGCTCGCCGGCGCGGTCATCCTGATCGGCGGCAGCCTGTTCTGGCTGGTCCGCTGGTATACGAAGGGCCGCGACCCGGTCGCCGGCCCCATCGCCGATTATCTTAACGAGCCGCCGTCGGATCTGCCCGCCGGGCTGGTCGGCGTGCTGCTCGACGAAAAGGCCGACATCCGCGATGTGATCGCCACGATCCTGGACCTGGGCCGGCGCGGCAACCTGCGCATCGAGGAAATCAAACAGAAAACCGGTATCCTGCGCAGCGAGAGCACCGACTTCCAGTACACCCGGCTGAGCATGGGCGGGTTGCAGCCTTACGAGCAGTTGGTGATGAACGCGTTGTTCTCCGGCAGCAAGAACACGCGCAAGCTGTCCGATCTCAAGAACCAGTTCTACTCGAAGCTGCCCGCGATCAACAAGGCGATGTACCAGGCGCTGGTGGACCGCAAGCTCTTCCCGCGCAGCCCCGACGAAACGCGCAACCGCAACCGCGCGCTGGCGGGCGGCCTCTTCCTGCTGGCCTTCCTGTCGATCTTCGCCGCCGCGTTCCTCGGCGACCTGCTGACCCAGGCGCTGTGGATCTTCCCGGTGGCCTTCGCCGTGCCGGCGCTGTTCGGCTTCGCGATGGCCGGGGCTATGCCCCAGAAGACGCCCAAGGGCGCCGAGCAAGCGGCGCGCTGGCAGGCTTTCGGGCGCTACCTGGCCGACCTGCAACGCTTCGGCGATCTAGGCCAGGCCGCCCAGCGCTTCGGCGAGTTCCTGCCCTATGCCGTTGCCATGGATCTCGAAAAGAAATACGCCCAGCAGTTCGAGAGCGTGCAAGACAACATGCCGATGCCCACCTACTACTATCCGTGGGGCTGGAACACCGGCTACGGCTCCAGTACACGCGACTTCAGCACCGGGAACGGGCAGCGGGGCGGCGGGAGCAGCAGCAGCGGCGGCGGGCCCGATTTCTCGCCGCGCGGCATCAACACGATGAACGCCGGTATCGTCGGGTCGATCGGCAGCCTCAACACCGGCATCAACAGCATGATCAACAGCGCCAGCAGCGTGCTGGTCAGTTCGCCCAGTAGCTCCAGCGGCGGCGGCTTCAGCGGCGGAGGCGGAGGCGGCGGCGGAGGCGGCGGAGGCGGCGGCGGCTCCTTCTAGCGCCCGGCCTGGAGTGATGGCACTCTGCGTGCTGGGTAAGGCACGCAGCCCGGCCTGGCGGGGTAGGGGCGCCTGCGCCCGCGGGCCGTGAAACACGAGTCCGCGTGCCCGCGTAGATCGAGGGCGAACGAACCTGATCCGGGCATAGACGTGTAGACCACCGGCTGCACGGCCGGGTTACCGAATGGGGCACGCCAGGGGCGTGCCGCCTGTAGAGGAGGAACGGCACATGACGAATGTTCCTGATTTCCGAGGACGAGTCGAGAGCAATAAGCCGCAGGACTTTTTCCACCGGCTGGCGGAGAAGATCCCCGGCTACACCGGCTACCAGGACCGCGAACGCCGCCGCGAGGCCGACAAAGAGTTGCGCATGTACCTGGCCCGCGGCTTCCGCGACCAGTATGCGGCGCTCCAGCGCGTGCAGCAGCAGATGGCCCGCAGCCGGCACCTGGAGTCCATCGGCGAGGTGGACCGCCTGTCGGGGATGCTGCAGCGCTTTATCGACAAGCTCGAAACGGCCACGCAGGGCTACGCCGGGCTGTTCGATCCGGTCAAGGTCGATATGCCCCAGCTCGATCAGCTCTATACCTTCGATGCGGCGCTGACCGACGAGATGCAGAAGGTCGCGGACAACATCGCCGCGGTCTCCGCCGCCGCCCAGCAGGGCACCGGCCCGGCCCCCGGCGCGACCGCCGCCGCGGCCCCCGACCTCCCGACGGCCCTCAGCGCGCTGAGCACCACGCTGGACGAGTTGCTGCGCACCTGGAACCACCGCAGCGAGGTGATCATGTCGGGCCAGCCGATGCCCGCGCAGGACTTCGAGCGCTTCCGGGCCAGCGTCGGCGCCGATACGCCGCAGCCGTACACCAACGCGGCGGGCGGCGCCGGCACTGCGCCCGCGCAGGCCGGCGCCCAGGGCACGCAGGGCTATCCTGCGCCCCCGCCCGCGCCGCAGCAAGGCGCCGGCCAGCCCTACCAGCCCTATGCGGGGCCGCAACAGGGCAGCGGCCAGCCGTCCTACTCCGGCCCGCAGCCGGGCGGCGGCCAGCCGACGTATCCGGCCCAGCAGCCGGGCGGCGGCCAGCCCTATCAGCCGTACTCCGGCCCGCAATCGGGCGGCCCGCCCGCCGCACCGCCGCCCTACACCCCGCCCAACATGGGCGGCGCGACCGAAGACGCGACCCGGCGGCTCGATTCCGCGCCCGACGTGCCGCCGATCAGCGGTGAGACCGGCAAACTGCCGCCCGTGGGCAACCGGGATGCCGGGCGCACGAGCGGCCCCAGCGATGTGAGCGGCCCGCCTACCGGCGGCCCCAGCGACTCCGGCTATGGTGGCAGCGGCCAGTAACGGCGGCGGCCCCGGAGGTACCCGGCGATGAGCGATGACCGCGCGCCCGACTCGGACTCCGGCCCCGCCGCGCCCGCTGCCCCGGCCGGCGCGCCCTATAGCAGCAAGGCGACGGCGGGCACCACCGTCCGCGAGGACACGAACGAGAGTGATACGCTCGGCACCGAGGAACCCGGCGCCGGCGTGACCGATGTGCGCGGCCAACCGCTCGCCGGGTCGCCCGGCGGCGGCGCGCTCGAAAGCTGATTATCCCGGCAGGGAGATCATAAGGGAGGATACAATGGCGATACTCGATGTTGTGGAATTTCTCGATCCCACGGGTACCTCAATCGTTCACCGCGAGCCGCCCTACGGCTCCGGCGACTTTAAGCTGGGGTCCCAGGTAATCGTGCGCGAAAGCCAGGTGGCGGTCTTCTTCCGCGACGGCAAGGCGCTCGACGTGCTCGGCCCTGGTCGCCATACCCTGAGCACGCAGAACATCCCGATCCTGAGCAGCATCATCAACATCCCCTTTGGGGGCAACAGCCCGTTCAAGGCCGAAGTCTACTTCGTGAACATGGCGGATATCCGCGACATGAAGTGGGGCACCACCGAGCCGGTCGTCTTCCGCGACAGCGAACTGGGCATGGTCCGCCTGCGCGCCTTCGGCACTTACACGATGGCCGTGGGCGATCCGCAGCAGTTCGTGACCAAGATCGTGGGCACGCAGGGCATCTTCGAGCGGGCCGACATCGAAGGCTACCTGCGCAGCATCATCGTCTCTCGCCTGAACGACACGCTGGGCGAGACGATGAAGACGCTGCTCGACCTGCCCAGCCACTACAATGAACTGGGCGCCGCGATGCGCGCCACCGTGGCCGACGATTTCGCCAACCTGGGCCTGCAACTCAAGCAGTTCTTCATCACGGCGATCACCCCGCCGGAGGAAGTGCAGCGGGTCATCGACCAGCGCACCAGCATGGGCGCGGTGGGCGACATGAACAAGTACATGCAGTTCCAGGCGGCCCAGGCCATGGGCAACATCGGCCAGGGCGGCGGGGGCGGCGGCGCCGCCGAGACGGGCCTGGGCCTCGGCGCGGGCGCGGGCCTCGGCCTCGGCATGGCCCAGGCCATCGGCCAGAGCCTGCAGGGCGCCTTCCAGCCGCAGCAGCCGCAGCAGCAACAGCAGAGCCAGAGCACGGCCAACGTCACGCCGGCCACGGCGGGCGCGGCCTCAGCGGCCATGGGCGCGCAGATCACCTGCCCCAACTGCCACGCGCAGATCCCGGCCGGCTCGCGCTTCTGCCCGGAGTGCGGCTACAACCTGGCGACCAAGCCCACCTGCCCTAACTGCCACGCCGAAGTCGCGCCCGGCGCCAAGTTCTGCCAGAACTGCGGCCAAAAACTGGGTTGACGGGTGGTCAGTGGTCAGTGGTCAGTACGACGAGTGATAAGTGAGCGAGATTAGCAAAGGGCCGCCGGTGTAATGCCGGCGGCCCTTGATGTTATGGGCTAATCGCGTTAGGGCTCTGATGCGCTATCGGATGGGTCGCTCTCCGGCAAGTTGCCCGGCGCCCGATTGGCTCGCGGGCCACGCCACCGGCTAAGCGCTACTAGTATGAGGATACTCAGCCCGGTTAGCCCCGCCCCGAAGCGGAACGACCAGGGCTGGTACACAAAGCGAACCTGGTGTTCGCCTGATGGAAGATAGACCCCGCGCAGCGTGTAATCGACGGTCAAGATGGACGCCGCCGCGCCATCCACGGTCACTTCCCACCCCGGAAACGCTTGATCGGCTAAAATAAGCACGCCGGAAGCCGAACTGTGCGTCTGAATCTTCACCGCTTCCGGCGCGTACCCTGTGACGGTCACACGGTCGCCCGCGGGGACCGGGGGGTCGCCGGGTAGCTGGGCAGCCGCGGGTAGGGAAGCGGCCAGCAGCACTGTGCCCGCGGGATCAAACGCGGGATCACTTAAGCGATCCAGGCGGCGTTGCTCATCAGGTTCCACTTCGGCGCGATGGGCCAGCCAGGCGCGGGGTAGGGTGCGGGTGTTTTCGAAGATGCCTGCCGTGCCCGGCGTGCCACTCTGCACGCTGGAGTACACGGGGCCGCCTGGCGGTGGGGCGGCGAGCACGCGGAAGGCGAGATCGCCGGTGGCCGGCCGGCCCGCCGCCACGCGCGTACCCGCTTGATAGAGGTCCGCCGGGCTATAGCTGATCGTCACGGCCTGATCCGGCCTGGGGTCAGGCGCTTCCAGATAAAAGTAGAAGTGGTGACCTTGCGCCTGCCGAATCGGGGGAAAGGTGATCGTCCAGTAGCTATCGCCTTGTAACTGCGCCGCGTCGAGGACCTGCGTGACCAGGTCCGTCGCTGCCGCCGGATCGCTCTTCAGATGGAAAATTAGCCGGCCGCCGCCCGCGCGCCCATATGTTCCGCCAAAAACCTGGATGGCGGTGATATAGTCGTGTTCGGCGACGAATGTCTGGCCGGGCTGATTGCGCCCCTGAATTTTGCCCACGACCGGGCCGCTAATTGTTTCCTGGTGGGCATCGAGGACATTGTGCGTGCTGAGATCGATCCCCGGCGGCGCCAGCGCATAGCGCACGTTCAGGAGGTTCAGCAAAGGGGACTGCGCTGTCGCAAAAGTAATCAGCCCACTGCCGGTACTTTGCGGATCAATATGCCGGACGAGGTTGGAGTATAGCTGCGGGCCCACGGCATCGTAACCGCCAAGATCGTCGACCCCATAGGCCAGGTGGTAAGCCAGGTTGGTGTTCGGCAACAGGACGCCGCCAACACAGATGGTGCGAAAGATCCC
>DASSGZ010000532.1:0-2946 GCA_035693165.1 Chloroflexia bacterium
CGCGGCGCGCACCATCCGCGTCCGCCTCTACGGCCCGCCCAACGGCGAGACGCCGCTGCTCAACCAGGACCAGACCAACACGCCCGGCCGCACGGGCCGCTTCTACGTCGGGTTCGCCTTCTCGCAAAGCGTGCCCTGGGCGCCGGGCATCTATCGCGCCGACGTATTTGTGAATAACGACGTGACGCGCTCGACCTACATCACCTGGACCGTGCAATAGGCGCGGCCCAGGATCCAGCCTCTGTAGGGGCCGGTTTCAAACCGGCCCGCTAGCGACAGAGGCTAGATCCTGGATCGGGCCTGCCGGTGCGGTCCGTTGCGAAGGGATGCCGACCTATGACCCTCGAAACACCGTCCCCGCGGGCCGCCACCTACGACGCCGCCGGCCTGCGCGCCGCGATCCGGGCCGGCGAATTTACCGGCCCGACGGCGGGCCAGGCGCCCGGCTACGCACAGGCCAACCTGGTCATCTTGCCTGCCGCCGAGGCCGCCGCTTTCCGCGAGTTCTGCGAACTCAACCCGCGCCCCTGCCCGCTGCTCGAAATGACCGCGCCCGGCGACCCGGTGCCGCATCTCCTGGCGCCGGATGCCGACCTGCGTACCGACCTGCCGCGCTACCGCGTCTACCGCGACGGCGTGCAGGTGGACGAGCGCACCGATATCCACGACCTGTGGCGCGACGACCTCGTGGCTTTCCTGATCGGGTGCAGCTTCACCTTCGAGAGCGCTCTGCTCGCCGCAGGCGTGCCCGTGCGCCACATCGAACTCTGCTCCAACGTGCCGATGTATCGCACGAACCAGCCCTGCACCCCGGCGGGGCGCTTCGCCGGGCCGCTGGTGGTGAGCATGCGCCCGCTGCCGCCCGACCAGGTGGCCCAGGCCACGGCGATCACCGCCCGCTACCCGCGTATGCACGGTGCGCCGGTCCACGTGGGCGACCCCGCCGCCATCGGCATTTCCGACCTGGCGCACCCTGACTACGGCGACCCGGTGCCGATCTATCCGGGGGAGGCGCCGGTGTTCTGGGCCTGCGGGGTCACGCCGCAAGCCGTGGCCGTGGCCGCCCGCGTGCCCTTCATGATCACCCATGCGCCGGGGCACATGTTCGTCAGCGACCTCACCGACGCCCAGGTGCTGGACATGCGCCAGTAGCTGCTTGAACAATAGGCTTGACAAAGATTGAACAAGATGCTACAATAGCAACGTAGGTACGCGTTCGCAAGGGTAGCCCGGCGCCGGGCGAAAGGAGCCGTTCAGATGTTGCTGGTGGTGGGAGCGACGGGGTTCGTCGGGGGCTATCTGCTGGAGGCGTTAGACAAGGCAATGCCGCGCGACCAGGTGCGCTGCCTGGTGCGCGGCGCGGCCCGGCGGCGCGCCCTGGAAGCTCAGGGCTGGGCGACCGCTGACGGGGACATTACCCAGCCGGAGACGCTCCCCGCCGCCCTCCAGGGCGTGGACACGGTGATCAACCTAGTGGCGATTATCCGCGCCAAGGGTGGACAAACCTTCGAGCAAGTGATGGGCGCGGGCCACCGCAATCTGGTGGACGCGGCCAAGCAGGCGGGGGCGGGCAAATTCGTCTATATGAGCGCGCTGGGCACGACCCGCGAGTCGGTGGGCGTCTCGCAGTACTACAAGTACAAGTGGGCCAGTGAGGAGTACTTGCGCGGCAGCGGCTTGCCCTATATCATCTTCCGCCCCTCGTTCCTGATCGGCCCCGGCGGCGACTTCACCGGCCTGCTCAACATGCTCACCCTGCTGCCCATCGTGCCCGTGCCCGGCCCCGGCAACTATCCGGTCCAGCCGATGTATGTCCGCGACCTGGCCCGCTACATGGTGCAGATGCTCGACGACCCGCGGGCCGTGAACCAGACACTGGAGATCGGCGGCCCGGCGACGTTCAGCTTCACCGCGATGCTGCGCAAGACCGTCGAGGCCAAGCGCAAGAAGGCGCTGATCGTCCACATGCCGCTGCCGCTGATGCGCCTGACCGTGCCGATCATTGACAAGGTCCTGCCCGCGCTGATCACCAAAGACCAGTTCAACATGCTGCTGGGCGGCAGCGCCACGCAGGACACCCGGCTCGCGGAGTGGGGTGGGTTCCAGCGCACGCCGTTCGTCGCATCCATGCGCATCGGCCTGAACGCCGCCCCGCCCGCGACCTCGGTCAAGAAGCTGCCCGCGCGCTCGGCAGGGCACGAACAGTCATTGTAACACTAGCCAAGCTTAATGCAGTAATCAGCAGTATTATCAGCGACTGTCTATGCTCCAAACCCCATTATAGTAATGCAAGATAGCTCCATCTCCGTCCACGGCCCAACCTTCATTAGATGAAACCATTGTTATAGCTGTCAATCCAACAGAAGCCGGAACGGGAACTGTGGACCACTTCCCCGCATTGTAGTGTAGAATCGTGTTTGCCCCTACCGCCCAACCGTCAGCCGCCGATAGCATATAAACACTGCTAAGGTCAGTTTGAACTGGGCTGGGAACTAGAGTCCACTGGTTGTCGGTGTAATGTAATATTGTGCCTCCATCACCAACGATCCACCCATCATTGGAGGAAAGCATTGATATGCCCCAAAGGGTCTTATCGGTTGGAGAGGTAACTCGGATCCATGAACCGTTAGTGTAATGTAGGATAATTCCTGGGCCACCTACTGCCCAGCCGTCTGTGCTTGAAATCATCTTCAGGTTGGTCAGCAGAAAGCTACCATCTGTCATGGGATCATTCTCCCAAATACCTTCATGGTAATGAAGGATCTTTGGGCTCTTCGGACCACCCATCCCTATGGACCAGCCCTCCTCTGGAGAGATCATATCGACATTGCGTAGCTCTCCCGCTACTTCCATGGCACCTGACAACTCTTGCCAATTGTTATCTGTATAGTGCAAGATAGTGTAGGGTCCAACGGCCCAACCCTCGGTAGCTGAAATCATGGAAAC
>DASSGZ010000533.1:0-11724 GCA_035693165.1 Chloroflexia bacterium
GCGCAAATGCCTCTGCCCCCCAGGAGGGTTCGCACCTGGGCCACCTGGCGCTCATACGCTTGACGATTCCCATAGCTGATTTCCACCAGCGACCAGTCGTTGCTACCGCTTGTGGTTCGCGGGGCGGCGGCTGTATAATAGTACCACGAAGTCCCCAACATTCACCAACATGCCGGCACACAATTGCGCTCTAAACAGCGACCTCTCCTTGAGTTGCTACCGCACGACGGCTACCTGCTTGCCGGCAGCCGGCACCGAACGAGCCAGGTACCAGCTCCTGGTGGAAGGGTCAGGCCATGGCGCGCACAACCGCTCGGGTGGAGCAGGAGACGCTAATCAGCACGGCGCCTGCTGCTGGATCGATTACCGTCGGCACGCCCGCCTGGTTTGCCTGGTTGGAGAGTGCCACCACCTTCTCCTTTAGCGGCCCCACGGGCAGTTTTACCGCCCGCAAGGAAGGCCGCGCCCGCGGCGGTGGGTACTGGAAAGCCTACCGCACCGCCCACGGCACCCAGCGGCGCGTCTATGTCGGCAAATCGGCGGATCTCACGCTCGCGCGGCTGAACGACGCAGCGGCCACGCTGGCTGCGGCTCTCGCGCCACCCCTGGGGCCGGGAGCCCCCACCGTAGCTGTGACAAACGCAGCCGCGCACCTGCTGGCGACCAAGCTTTTCGTCCCGCCGGCCCGCGCCGCGCTGGTGCCCCGGCCACGCCTGTTCGAGCGGCTGCAAGCCGGCCTGCGCGACAAACTGACTCTGGTTGCCGCCCCCGCCGGCTTCGGCAAAACGACACTGCTAAGCGCCTGGCGCACCACGACAGTGGGTAGCGCCGTGCCCCTGGCCTGGGTCTCGCTTGACCCGGCGGACAATGACCCGCTGCGCTTCTGGAGCTATACTATCGCCGCTCTGGACGCGCTCGCGCCGGGGTCCGGCACAGCGGCGCTGGCCTTGCTGCAATCGCCCGCGCCGCCACCGATTAACAGCATTCTGACGAGCGTATTGAACGGCATCAGCGCGCCATCCGTGGCCGCGGGGGGCGATCTGACGCTGGTGCTCGACGACTATCATGTGATCACCACGCCGGCTATTCATGAGGCCCTGGCCCTGCTGCTCGACTATCTGCCGCCCACGCTACACCTGGCCATCCTGACCCGCGCCGATCCGCCACTACCGCTCGCCCGCATGCGCGCTAACGGGGCTGTGACCGAATTGCACGCGGCAGATCTGCGCTTTACTCCTGACGAAGCCGCGACCTTTCTCAATGATGTCATGGGGCTGGCGCTGAGCGGTGCGGACGTGGCTGCGCTGGAGGCGCGTACCGAGGGCTGGATCGCCGGGCTGCAGCTCGCGGCGCTGGCGATGCGTGATAGCCGCGACCGTCCCGTGTTTATTCGCACCTTTAGCGGCAGCAACCGTTATATCGTAGACTATCTAGCCGCCGAGGTGTTCGCTCGCCAACCGGGGCCGGTACAGACTTTCCTGTTGCATACCGCCATCCTTGACCGCATGTGTGCTCCGCTGTGTGATGCACTCCTGGCGGACGAAGGAGAAACGGTGGTCAACCAACACCCGGCAGCCGCCGCGCCGGCAAGCCAGGGGGTGCTGGAGGACTTGGAGCGGACCAACCTGTTTGTCGTACCGCTCGACGAGGAGCGCATCTGGTATCGCTACCATCACCTGTTTGCCGAGGTGCTGCGCCAGCGATTGGCGCACAGCGCGACACCTGCCGGCGTGTCCCGCCTGCATGGCCGCGCCAGCGCGTGGTACGAGCAGCGGGGGCTGGTCGGCGAGGCCGTGCAACATGCCCTGCATATGGCCGATGCGACACGGGCCGCGGACCTGATCGCGCAACATGGCCTGCTGACCATCGTCGGTGGGGGGGTGCAAACCGCGCTGGACTGGCTGAGCCGGCTGCCGGCGGCCCTGCTGCGTGACCGCCCATTTCTGCACATTATCCATGCCCTGGCGCTGCTGTTCACGAACGACCTGGGGGCAGCCCAGGCGCTGCTGCAAGATGTCGAACGCTCTATCGGCCCGGATACCGCGCGCGCCGAAGCTGATTTCCTCCAGGGCTATGTGGCCGGGATCCGTGCGAACATCGCCCTGTACACAGGTGATCTCGCGGGCTGTGTCACCTGCGGCGCGCAAGTGCTGCGCTTGCTGCCGGAGACCGAGCTAATTGCCCGGACAACCGCCCGCTTGCACGCGGCCCGCGCCTTCCGCGTGACAGGCGATGTGACGGCTCCCGCCGAGCAGCGCGCCGTCGCCGCTGTAGCGCCCATCCGTGCCACGCGGAGCGTGGTTGGGACCCTGGGCGCGGTCGCCAACGTGGCCCTGCTCCAGGAGTTGCAGGGCCGGCTGCGTGCGGCGGCGGCCACCTATCGGGAGCTTGACCAGATCATTGCCGACCCCGCCGATCTACAGGGACCCCGCGGGCTATACAGCAGTCCAGCCTACTATGTCGGCCTCGGCGATCTGCATCGCGAGTGGAATGAGTTGGACGCCGCGGATGGCTACCTGGCTCAGGCTCTGGAGTTGCTGCCGCACACGCTCGCGGTGGATGCCGACTATGCAGCACGTGGCTATATCGCCTGGGCCCGCCTGCAGTACGCGCGGGGGGAGCACGGCGCCGCGCAGCAGACGCTGGCGACCTTCGCGAACCTGGCGCACGGGCGTGGTCTGGCCTCCCACCTGATCACGCGCGGGGTGGCCGTGCAGGCCCAGCTCGCGCTCGCCGCAGGCAATCTAGCCGCCGCCGTCACCTGGGCGGATGCGAGCGGGTTACACGCCGATGATCCCATCTGGTTCCCGCGCGAAGCCGAATACTTGATACTGGCCCGCATCTGGATTGGGCGCGCGGGCCGCGAATCCGCAAGCGATTACCTCGCGCAGGCACTCCACCTGCTCGACCGCCTGCTGGCCGATGCCTCCGCCAAGGCCCGCGGGGCCAGCGTGCTGGAGATCCTGATCGTGCAGGCCCAGGCGCTCTGGACCCAGGGCGCGCGCCCCGTCGCGCTGGCGACGCTGGGGCGGGCGCTGGCGCTGGCCGCGCCCGAAGGCTACGTCCGGCGCTTTGTGGATGAGGGACCGGTGCTGCGGGTCATGCTGGAAACGGCCTATTCCAGGGGCGTCGAGCCGGACTACCTGACCCGGCTGCTGGCGGCCTGCGCGGCGCGCCAACCGGAGCCTGGGGCGCAGGCCGCGCTTGCGCCGCGGCTCACGACACCATCCGTGGCCCGCGCAGCGCTAGCGGAACCGCTCAGCGAGCGCGAGCGCCAGGTGCTGCGCCTGATCGTCGACGGCAAGTCCAACGCTGAGATCGCACAGGCGCTGGTGATCGCCGTCAGCACGGTCAAGACGCACACCAACAGCATCTTCGGCAAGCTGGGCGTCACCAGCCGCACGCAGGCGATCGCGCGCGCCCGCGAGTTGCCCCTGCTCTAGCCCGACTCGCCGCCCCGACCACGTCGAATCCACCCGCCGATCCACCTTTGGGTGGGCGTGCTTCCACTCCGCCCTCTGCTATGCTGAACCTGTTGATAACACAGGATCGAACGGAGCGGATGATGAACCTACACTACCAGATCACGGTGCAAGAATATCTCGATGAGAGCTGGTCCGACTGGTTTGACAGCCTGCGGATCACCCACGCGAGCAATGGCGCCACGACCCTGGCGGGCGCGGTCCGCGATCAGACGGCGCTCTATGGCCTCCTCGCCAAGCTGCGGGACCTGGGACTGACTCTGCTCTCGGTCACGCCCGACCCTCCGGCCCCGGCCACCGAGGGCGGGACATAAGCCTGGTTATCGGCAACCCCGACATTATGGAACAGGAAAGGATGGAGGTACGCACCATGGCAACTTTAACGAACACGCTGCATGTCCCGCCCACCGCCACGCGCATGGCCCGGCGGATATTACGCGGGATCGCCCGTGGTGGGGGCGTGGTGCTGGCCCTGATCGCCGGCCTGGCGCTGGCCGGGGCCGCCTATGAAGCCATCGCCGCGCGGGGCGATGCGCAAACCTATCCGCCGCCGGGCCAGATGGTCGACGTGGGCGGCTATCGCTTGCATATCCACTGCGTGGGCACAGGGAGCCCGACCGTGGTGCTCGACGCCGGGCTGAGCCGCACGTCGCTCGACTGGAGCCTGGTGCAACCGGTCATCGGCCAGACGACCCGGGTGTGCGCGTATGACCGCGCGGGCATGGGCTGGAGCGACCCTGGCCCGGCGCCACGCACCCCTGCCCGGATTGCCGGCGAACTGCACACCCTGCTCGGCAACGCGGGCATCGCCGGGCCCTACGTCCTGGTCGGGCACTCGCTGGCCGGTAAGAACATACGCCTGTTTGCGCTGGCGCATCCCGCCGAGGTCGTCGGCATGGTGCTGGTCGACGCGCGCGGCGAATATGTGGACGAGCACACCTCGCCGGCCGAGGCGCAAGCCTTCCAGCAGGGGTTGGCGCAGCAGGGGACGATCTATGGGGTGGCCCGCGCCGTGGGCCTGGTCCGTCTCATCGGCGCGAGCCAGGATGGGACGCCGGCGGTGCCG
Source organism: Chloroflexia bacterium (assembly GCA_035693165.1). GTDB lineage: Bacteria > Chloroflexota > Chloroflexia > QHBQ01 > JAICKM01 > JAICKM01. Next base: position 4,549 of record DASSGZ010000533.1, read on the forward strand.
GCCGCGACACGCCTGGCGATGGCGCTGTTCACCACCGGGCAGCGGGGGATTGCCACCACCACCGCCGAAGGGCAGCAACGGGCCGCCGACGACCGCCAACTCCAGGCGGCGCCGGGGCTGGGCGCGCTGCCGCTGATCGTCCTGGCGGCGGGGCAGAATATGGAGCAGACGCCCTACTGGGCCGAAGCCCAGCGGCAGCAGGCGGCGCTGAGCACGAACGGGCGCCTGATCGTGGCCGCAGGCAGTGGGCACGCTATTCACCTGGAGCAGCCCGCCCTGGTCATCGACGCGATACAGCAGGTGGTCACGCAGGCGCGGGGCAACTAAGCCCCGCGCGCTGCCGGCGGGTTTGCGCCGGGTCGAGATCGGCCCGGCTACGGTACTAAACGGAGGCGCTATTATGGCTCTCGCAACCTGGTGGCGCGGCGACCCCTTGCCCACCCTGGCCCCCCTGCCCGAGTTTCACGTCGAAGCATCGCGGGACGCCGCCCTGATCGGCCAGGTCGGCGGATTGACAGCGGCACAGGCGCAGCGGCGCCTCGACCAGGGGCACCAACCCTACCTGGCGTACATCGGGGCGGCGCCGGCCGGCTATGGCTGGCTGGCGCAGCAGGAAGCCGAGATTGGCGAACTGGGCTTGCGCTTTGCCCTGCCGCCCGCCGACCGCTACCTGTGGGACTTTGCCACGCTGCCGGCCTGGCAAGGGTACGGCATCTACCCGCGGCTGTTGCAGCACATTCTGCGGCAGCAAGCGCTGCCGGTCGAACGGGTGTGGATCATCTATGCGCCGGAGAACACGCCTTCGGGCGCCGGGATGCACAAAGCCGGGCTGCTGCCCGCGGGCCAACTGTCGTTTGGTAGCGACGGCGCCGTCGGGTTAGCCGTGATCGGCGCGCCGCAACGCGCGCAGGCCGGGGCGGACCTGCTGGGCGTTCCGATCATCGAGACCGTGCTGGCGCCCTGCTGGTCGTGTGGCAGCGCGACACCTGCGCTTGTCTCGCCAGGAGACGCCGCGGGCTGCTGGCCCCCACTCCGTCCAACAACGACACGTTGCACGTGCGCCGTGGCGCTCAAACCAGGCAAAACACCCGCCGGGTCGTACAGAAACCACAACCTTGAAGACGCTACTTCTAAACAAGGAGAAACCGCAGCATGAAGTACTTCAGAATAGTCGTTCGCATCGGGATATACACGCTGGCGTTCGTGCTGCCGATTGTGGCGCTGGCCGCGCTCGGCCTGATTTCGACGCTGCAACTGACCGGGCCCGCACCAGCCGCGCCGGCCATGCCGGAGACGGGCGTTACCGCCCCACACGCCAGGAGCTTTGACCCGGCCAAACCGACGGTCGCGATCGTCCTGGGCAGCGATCGCACGGAGAGCACCGATTTTCTCATTCCCTACGAGCTATTCTCCGCCACCGGTGCCTACAATGTTTACGCCGTCGCGCCCGATCGTAAGATGACCGCGCTGGCGGGCGGCTTAGAGGTCATGCCTGACTTCTCGTATGCCGAACTCGAAAACCTGCTGGGCCGCGCACCCACTGTTGTAGTGATACCCGCCTTCCCCGACGTGACGAGCCCGCAAAACCAACCGGTCCTGAGCTGGATCAAGCAGCAGGCGGCGCGGGGATCGTTCATGTTCTCCATCTGTGTGGGGGCCGAAGCCTTTGCTGCGACAGGTCTACTGGATGGCCGGACGGCGACGACGCACTGGGGCGATATTGATCGCATCGAACAAGCCTATCCGGCCGTACGGTGGGTGCGCGGGGTGCGCTATGTGGACGGCGGCACCTACATGACCTCAGCCGGCATCACCTCGGGCATAGACGCCGTTCTGCACTACATCGCCAAGCATAACGGGGACGGACTGGCGCGGGCCATCGCGCAGAAAATGCATTATCCCAGCTACGCCTTCGTGGATGCCCCGCAGGTGCAACAGGAATCCGCCGGCGTCGCCCTGACTCTGGTGGGGCTAGTAAATATCGTCTTTCACCCCCTGCACCCAGCGGCCGGCGTGTTATTGTACGACGGCGTCGGTGAGCTTGAATTGGCCTCTATCTTCGATACCTATGCTGCTTCTTATACCAGCAGGTTGCTGAGCGTTGCGCAAACTCGCCGGTTAATTACAACCAGGCACGGCTTGCAACTTGTACCACGCTGGGGCTTCAGCGATGTTCCGGCAATGGATCGCTTGATCGTGCCTGGTGACCAGGCTCGTCAACTTGCGGCGGCCGGCATCCGTGCCTGGCAGGCGCGGGCACAAGCCGCGCCGGTTTTCTATGCGCACGCCGGCAAGGCGGATAGTTTCGCCTTTGATGCACCGCTGCAAGATTTAGCACGTCAGGAAAATATCCCGACGGCTGTGCTAGCCGCCAAGCGCCTGGAGTACCGGCCAGGAACGATCCAGACCGAAGGCGCGCGCTGGCCCCTACTTTTGACGCTCTACCCACTGCTGGTCGGGTCGGTTAGTCTTGTCATCGCCTTGGCCCTCGGCAAGCGTTGGCGACGGCGGACCGCCACGAGGTCCGGCAGGGTAGCTGTTCAGGCTCACGCTTGAGCCGGCCCCTGGGGAAACAGCCCGCCCTGCTGGTCAACGCGGTGTAGCACTGCTCGCACATGCCCGTGGGCAGCCAAGCCGCGGCCATACCGGAACGCGGTAACCAGGAACGCCGTGGCTACCGCGCTCCGACTCGGCCCCCTGACGACCGCGTCTGGCTTAACCCGGCCACTTTACATGAGGAGGCAATATTCAAGGTAGGGTGCCGCATGGGCGGATGCGCGGTGGACCCGGTGTGCATCAAGCACGGCATGGAGAAGCTGCCGTACCATCGACTGGTACTCGCGGTGGGCAGCATCATCCCGCCGATAAAGGGGTTTGGCGTGCCGGGCACCTTCGTGCTGCCTAAAACCGCCGACGCCATCGAACTGCGCGCCTACAACCAGCGCCGCGGCGCGCGCCAGGCGCTGGTGGCCGGGGGTGGTCTGCTCAGCCTGGAGGCGGCCTATGCTCTATACGAGTTGGGTTTACAGGCCGGCATGCTGGAACGCTCCGATCGCCTGCTCCGCCGGCAGCTCGATACGGCGGGCAGCGGGTTGTTGCGCGCCTACTTGGAGGAGACGGGCGTCCGGATCATTGCGAACGCGGAGTGCGGCGCGCTGAGGGCGATCAGCAGCAGCGCCCCCAGGCTCACGCCGCCCAGCAGCACCCAAAACAAGGGGATTATCGGCGCTGACTCTGTAGCGGCGCCGCCATTTGCCGGCGAGTTTATCGAGACTTCCTCAATTGCTCTCATCTTAAGATCCTCGCTCCGGGATACCATAGGAAAGATTGCGGCTGCGTGGTGCCCAGCCATTGACCCGATTTACCGTACTCGCAAGCTCCGCCGGCCACCCGGCCGCAGCCGCCCGGCTTTGTGGTCCGGGTGGAGCGCCTGCCGGTGGGCGTTGGGCTTATTTACGGTACAGCATTAGTTTAGCGAGGCCAGGTTAGAGAAGACGGCATGCAAAATGAGGGAACCACTAGAATTATCCAGGACTGCCGGCACGAGCGCGTGCTCGCGCATTTGCCCCGGACGGCTTACGGAAGGCGGCAAAGTCGCGATTCGGCTCGTCGCATGCCGGGCTAGTCCACGCGTTGGACAGAGTATTAGGCGGCAGGCCCGCGCCGCCCTTGCCCGCGGGCCGCGCCATACCCACCAAAGGGGAACCGATCCATGAAACACGTGCTGACCATCCTGCTGGCGGCGATGCTCTTGGGGGCCTGTATGGACGAGACCCCAACTCCCAGCCGCGCGCCGGCCGTCACTCCCATCCCAGCCACCGCGCCCCCACCTGCCGGCGCATCAGCCACCGTGGCTCTGGTCCCGGCGGCTACTGCTACCGTCGCGCCACCTCCGGCGGCCACAGATACCATCGTACCCTTGCCGGCGGCCACGGATACGACCGCGCCGTCACCCCCGTCCACGGCTACCTTGCCTTCCGCCGGAACGCCGACCACGGCGCCCAGCGGTGACACCGTGAAAACCCAGGTCCAGGTGGTCGCCAGCGGACTCGATACGCCCTGGTCCATCGACTTCGCCCCCGACGGCCGCATCTTCCTGACCGAGCGCCTCGGGCGAGTGCGAGTGATCAAAGACGGGGCGCTCCAAGCAACCGCCTGGGCTACGCTGCCGGTGGCCGAGCGCGGCGAGAGCGGGCTCCTGGGTCTTGCCCTGGATCCCCAGTTCGCCCAGAACGGCTATGTCTACCTGGCCTACACCTACACGGGCGGGAGCGGCTTGCGCAACCGCTTGGTGCGCCTCCACGACGATCCGGCCACCGGCACCGGCACCCAGGATCGGGTGCTGGCCGACGGGCTGCTCGGCGGGACCAACCATGATGGCGGGCGCGTGAAGTTCGGTCCGGACGGGAAGCTCTACTGGACCATGGGCGAGACCTTCAACGGGCCCCTGGCTCAAGATCTGCAATCACTCAGCGGCAAGATCCTGCGCTACAACCCCGACGGCAGCATCCCCGCGGACAATCCCTTTCCCGGCTCGCCGATCTACAGCTACGGGCACCGTAATCCGCAAGGCCTGGCCTGGCAGCCCGGTACGGGGCGGCTGTACGAGACCGAGCATGGGCCCAGCGGCGAAAAGGGTTGCTGCCAGGACGAAGTAAACCTGATCGAGCCCGGCCAGAACTACGGCTGGCCGGTGATTTCGGGTGCCGAGACGCGCGCGGGGATGGTAGCACCGATCCTCCAGAGTGGGACGAGCACGACCTGGGCGCCGAGTGGCGCCGCCTTTGTGTCCGCCGGCCCCTGGGCCGGGTCGTTCTTGTTCGCCGCGCTCCGCGGGGAGGCCCTGTATCGCGTGATCCTGGATCCCAGCCGGCCCCGCGGGGTGGTGGACCTGGAACGCTGGTTCTACCAGAGCTATGGCCGCCTGCGCGATGTCGCGGTTGGCCCGGACGGCGGGATTTACATCCTGACCAGTAACCGCGACGGCCGGGGCAGCCCGCGGTCCGGCGACGACAAGGTGCTGAAGCTGACCCTCACGCCATGATGACCCGGCCCTTGTATCGGAGCGCCGGCCGATAGACCCGACCGCGGCGTGACGACCGCGCGCCAACCCTGTCGTCGGCACCGGCTCATGCCCGTCGAAAATGCTCTTGAAATGCTCGTTGTTGTGGGTTGAGCAACGACAATGATAGGGCAGGTGCCGCCCTGCGGCAACCCCGCGGCGCGGCTTTTGAATTATGACCACGCTCTATAAGTTAGAGACGCTTCTTGAAGTTTGGGGGCTGCTTTATAATGGTTCTATGCCTACCCCGGTTCTCGCCACCAAACTCTATATCCCCATCCCACCGCGGCATGCGGTGCGCCACTCGCGTCTGCTCACGCAGCTAAACGAGGGGATGCACCGCAAGCTGACCCTCATCGCCGCCCCTGCTGGCTTCGGCAAGACCACGCTGCTCAGCACGTGGGTGGCGGGGTGCAACCGGCAAGCGGCCTGGCTCTCGCTCGACGCAGGAGACAGCGACCCGGCGCGCTTTCTGACCTACCTCATCGCCGCCTTACGGACACACCGGCGCCCAGATGCAGTAAGGTAGCGAAGTTTATGCGGTAGTTGACATTCAGCCAAGCTTACCTAGTCGCCCTCGCGGGCTGAGCCGTCTGAGGCCCCTATCCCGGCCAACAAGCCTGATCGGAGCTCGACACGCCGGGGCGGCGCGATCTCATCCGGAAAGCTGGTCGTCGTCGCGGCAGCGGGCCTGCCGGCTGCGCGCGAGCATTCGGACCTGCCCCACCACGACCGTGCCGCCCGCCGCGACAGCGCGAGTACCACCAGCACCGCGAAGATCAGTTCGACGGCGGAGAACAGCAGCCAAGGCAGCGCCTGCGCGAAGCTGCCCTGGCCCAGCGGCGGGGTGCCGGACGGCACCAGCAGGCGCAGCGTAGCTACCAACAGCAGGTTTGCCAAGGCCAGCGGTAGCATGACCTTCCAGCAGATGCCCATCAGTTGGTCGTAGCGGAAGCGCGGCAGGGTCCAGCGCAGCCACATCATCAGGAAGACGATCGCGCTCGTCTTGAGCAGGAACCAGAACGGGGCCACCTCCGCGCCGCCCAGCGGCAGGATCGGCTGCCAGCCGCCCAGGAAGCAGGTAGTGGTGATCGCGCCCACGGTCATGGTGCCGACGAACTCGGCCGCCTGGAACAGGCCGAACTGGATCCCGCTGTATTCCGCATGGTACCCGGCGATCAACTCGGTCTCGGCTTCCACCACGTCGAACGGCGGGTAGGTGACCTCTGCCAGCCCCGCCAGCAGGTAGATCAGCAGGCCGACCGGCTGCAGCAGGATCAGCCAGATACCAGGCGTGTCAGCGACGGCATCCCTAGCAACTAACGATCCGCCCTGGGCCCGGCTGATGTCGTTGAGGTTGAGCGACTGCGCCAGCAGCATCACTCCGACCAGCGAGAGACCCATGATAATCTCATAGCTAATCACCTGGGCGCCGGCCCGCAGTCCGCTCAGCATCGGGTATTTGCTGTTGGAGCTCCAGGCCGCCATGAGAATGCCGTACACCTGCAACGAGGCGAGGGCCAGGAGGGCGAGCAGACCGACCGGCGTGTCGGCCACATAATAAGGGATGGTGCGGCCAAAGATGGTGATCCGCTCGCCAAAGGGGATGAAGGCGTAGGCGGCGGTGGCGGCGAAGGCGGCGACAATCGGCGCGGCCAGGAAGACCGGCTTATCCGCCCCCGCCGGCAGGATCGGCTCCTTGAGCAACATCTTGAGCAAGTCGGCCGCCCATTGGAACATGCCGCCGGGGCCGGCGCGGTTCGGGCCGAGTCGCTGCTGCATCCGGGCGCCGACCTTGCGCAGGATGAGCGTCCAGAAGCCGGCCCCAATGAGCGCGTAGGTTAGCACCACGGATGACACCAGAAAGCGGATCAGCAACCAGCCCCAATCGAATTCCATATGATCCTCTCGTATTGGGCAGGGCGCTCTGCATCCAATCGGAGCCCCGCCGCAGCTAGTGCTTCACCACAGTGATTTTGCAGTGTAGGGGCCGGTTTGAAACCGGCCTGCCGCCCATCAGAATCAGGGTGGCGGACTACTAGTGGCCGATAATAGCGGCCAGGATGCGCTCGATCAGGTAGGCGAGCAGGGGCAGCACGAGCACGGTGCTGACC
>DASSGZ010000534.1:0-2563 GCA_035693165.1 Chloroflexia bacterium
CCGCCCTGCAACCCCCAATCCTTACGGTATGAGTCCGGCGCACGCGCTTCTGCTATAATAACCGCCACCACCCCCGCACGACTCCGGTGCCGGTTGTGTACTTGAAAGGACACCTCAGGATATGGACGCTGCCTCCCCACCCCCAACCGCTCCCCTGCCGGGCTCATTAGCTCAGCAGATTCGCACCGCCCGCACTCAGCACGGCCAGAGCCCGGCCGACCTGGCCGGCCCCGAGTTCAGTCCCGCCTACATCGCCGCTCTCGAACAGGGCGCCGTCCCGCCCTCGCCCCCGGTTCTCGCGTATCTGGCCGCGCGTCTGGATCTCCCACTCGCCACGCTGCAGGCCCTGCCCTGTCCATTAACCACCCCCGTCGATCTGCTCGCGCTTGCGGAGGATCTACGCTATCAGGCCAATTGTGCCCTGCGCTTGATCCGCGCCGGCCAGCCCGCCGCCGGGCTGGAACTGGTCGCCGCGGCGGAAGGCTATGCCGGTCCCTATCTGGCGGCGCTCCCCGCGTCCTGGCGCTACCGCCTCCCGTTTCTGCGCGGGCGCGCCTATTATCAGCAGGCCGCCTTTGCCCAGGCCGAGGCCGCGCTCACCGCCGCCCTGGCGCTCGCCGAATCCGACCCCGACGCCCTCGTGCAAACCGCCAATCTCCTCGGCGCCCTGCTGGCCCAGCGCGAGCACCCCGAGCGCGCCCTCGCCCAGCATCTGCGCTGCCTGCACCTCGTACAAACCACCCCGATCGCCGACTTGAACCTGCGCTTCAGCGTCTATCGCAACCTGGCGACCGATTACCTGGCGTTGCATGACCTGCCCCACGCCATCGCCATCTATCAGCAAGCGCTGGCACTCCTGGCCGATCTCGACGACCCGGAACGCCGGGCAGCCATCCTCTGGGGCCTGCTGTTGGCCTGCCGGGAGAGCGGCGATACGGTGCAGGCCAAACTCTACGGGCTGCAGGCGCTGCGCATTTATGAGGCCCGGAACCGGCCGGCCGAGGCGGCGGCGGTCTGTTTGAACCTGGCTGAGATCTGCCTGGATGAAGCGCGGTCGGACGAGGCCGAGCGGCTGCTCAAGCAAGCGAAATGGTGGCTCCGCGACACGCCGGACGCGGGGCTAGGGAGCTACCTCTACGGGGATTGGGCGATGTTGGCCTTGCAGGCCGGGGATCTGGCGCACGCGACGGCCTATGCCGCGCAGAGTCTGGAATTGGCCGCGACCCACCGCAGCCAGCCGGCGGCGGAGGCGCCCGCGGCAAGCGCGTATCCCACCCGGACGTATGCCGAGGCGCTGCAGGTGGCGGCACTGGTGGCCGAAGCCCGAGGAGAGGCGCGCGCCGCAGATGCCCTGTTCGCGCAAGCGTTGGAGGTGATCGGCCAGACAGGGTTTGACGAGGCGGCCCAGACCATGCGCTGGCGCTACGCGCAGCTGCTGGCGGCGCGGGGCGCGGTGGCCGAGGCGGTCGCTTACTACCAGGTGCTGGCCGGCTTCCGGCCCCGTTCCCGGCAGGGCTAGGGCGGTGTCGGGTGGGGGCGGGGAGCGGACGCCGCGCGGCAACCGGACCGAGCGGCGGATACGGCGAGCGCCTCGCCCGCCCGATCATGGGGCGGGCGGCGCGGATCGACCCGGCAAGGGACGCCCGGCCGGGAATTGGTGCCCGGCCGGGCGTCCGGGCTAGCACCCCGGCGTTACGGACTGAGGGACAGCGGCGCGGGGCCGTGTTCAGGGTTTGGGCGTGGGAGTCGGCGTGGGCGCCCCGCACGCGCCGTTGGGATCGGGCGGGGGGAACGGACCATCCGGGCAGTTGCCGCCGCCGTCGGCGTAGGCGACGGCGGGGCCGGAACTGCCATGGGCGCCGGGTAGCGCCGGCGGCCCGAAGGCGGCCAACGCCAGGGCCAGCAGCACCAGGCCCAGCGCCAGGCTCTTGCGGACGACCGATGTGATCCGATGTTGCGAGTGTGCCATGGGGAACCTCCTCGATAGACGGGTGGGGGGCCGGCTGTCCCGCCGCCGGCGCCGGTGGCCGGGGCACCGGATCGGGCGGGGGGCAGGAGCCCGGGTTGGGAGGCGGCGGCCGGGATGCCTTCGTACCGCCTCACCCGTCCCATGGCAGCAGGCAGGGCTTTTCTGTAAGTTCACCGCGCGGGTTGGTGGCTTGTTTTGGCGCGGCGGGCCGCGGTGGTCATAGCGGGGGAATCCGGCGCTAGCAGGGCGCTGGGGCGCAGCGGACGCGAAGGGCCGCGGAGGAGGTATCCGGGCCAACAGGCCGCGCTGCGGCGCCCTACGCCGGGTCGGTGGACCGGGCGCCTGGGCCACGGCGCGCGCTCTGAATCCCCGCGCTACCCACGCGCCGCACGAGCCGGCGCGGCAGGGCTCGTCTGGGAGAGCGGGCGGATGGCCGGAGCCATGCAAACCGGCACGCCCACAAGCGGGCGGGGCGGCGCCGGCGTGGGAGGAGGGGCCTTCCTGCGCCACCGGCGCGCGTCTGCGGCGACAAGGGGATCCATGCGCGGATCAGGGCAGGGTAGGTGCGCTAGACACGCGGCTAGCGCCGCCGTT
>DASSGZ010000535.1:0-11018 GCA_035693165.1 Chloroflexia bacterium
TACGTGGGGCTGGATATCCGGGTGTGGGAGTGCGGCAAGTGGCGGGGGCAACGCAGGGCCGCGAAGCGCGGCAGTGGACGGGTGCGCCGGGCGTTATACTTGGCGGCCATCCACAGCTTGACGCGCCTCGATTCGGCGTTCGCGGCGTATTATCGGCACTTGGTAGGGCAAGGGATCACGAAAATGAGCGCCCTGATGACCCTGACACGCAAGCTGTGGACGGTGGCCTATCGGGTGTTAAAGAGCGGAAGCCGCTATGACGCGACGAAGGTCTGGGTAGCTCACCCAGCCGCAGCCGACGGTGACGTATAAGGCGGCTCCGGCTGCGGCTGGGCAAATCGGCTAGCTTCTCCACCTCGAAGAACCAACCTTTTCATGCCGGAGCCAGCACAGCTGTACAGCGCATGGTATAATGGAGTGTAGAGACGAGGTATCCAACTCGTGGAAGGAGCGGTTAGATGCGAACTAAAGTGACGGCAGATGGCTTGTTGATCCCAAAGCGGCTATTACAGGGAGTGGAGGAGGTCGAGATCCGCCAGGAGCAGGGGATCTTAGTGATTGTGCCGGTCACCGATCACGACCCCATTCTTACTTTGGGTACCGAGCCGATCGACCTGGAAATAGCGGACGCCTCGGTGCGTCATGACGATTATCTCTATCAACCCTAATGGCGGTCTTCCTCGATACCAGTTACCTGCTGGCCCTGGAACTGGCGCATGATCAGAACCACGTGGCGGCCCTAGCCCATTGGCGCAGTGTTGCTCAGCGGCTGCCATCATTGGTTACGACCAGCTATATCTTTGATGAAACGGTGACCTTCTTCAACAGCCGCGGCTATCATACCAAGGCCATCCAGGTTGGCAACACCCTGCTGTATAGTCCGTCCCTGCAGCTCATTCATGTGGACGAAGCGCTCTTCTATGCAGGCTGGGAGTTCTTGGAGCGGCATCAGGACAAGCAGTACTCCTTGACTGACTGCATTTCCTTTATCCTGATGCAGCAACGGGGCATTGGCACTGCCTACACTTTTGACCATCATTTCACTCAGGCAGGCTTCACACAAGTCCCTTAATTGTAGGCGCTAGCCCCTGCGAGGCAGCCGCGCTTTCAAAAGCCTGGAATCCCAAGAGGTTCCGGGCTTTTGTTGAAGCCTCGGACCTCCAGCGTATGCACGATGGGGGGGAGGGTGGCGCGGCTGCTACCTCTTGATTCTTTGTGGAAAGTTTGGCCACATCATTAGCATAAGAGCTATGGATCTAAACAATCCATTAGTCCTCGCTCTGGACGGGCTGGTAGGTCGGCACTCCACCGTGGGCGTACCTTAACACAGTGTCAAGAAATGCGGATCTCGGTACAATCGCCGTGAGATCCCAACTCTGGAGGTTTCCCGTGGATCCGCACGTCCAATTTTGCCCAACTCCGCCTGTCCGGCAAGGAGGCAGAGCGGGCAGGGGCGCTGTATGGACGGGCTAAGCTTGATCTCTTACGCCTGCGCGTTCTCTACGCCTATTGACCCGGATTTCATGGGAAGTGCGGATGACCCACAGTTCTTCCTCCGGAATCTGCTCTTGCGCAGGCAGATCCGCCGGGGTGGTCAGAATGGGCAACTCTTGCTCAGCATCCGATTGTGAGTATGGAGCAGGCGACTTAGAGTCCATAGATATTTAACCTCCATAGTCTCCGCTACAGCCAAAGGACGCGGAAAAGGTTCGCCCGGCACACAGCCTCCAGCGTCCGCCACGGCTTGCCTCCGTCCGGCCAGGATTATAGCACACTTCTCTCGTCAAGTGTGCCAGACTCGACTTCTAGAAAATCCGCAGCACACCCGGGTACGGCGTACAGAGCGACGCAGATTGGACAAACGCCAATGCAGACGCAGTGCGGGGGCATCGCCGCCCGTCAACGAAGGGTATGGGCGACTGCGGCATCGTCACCTCCTGGGCTGCTGACCAGATCCGGCAGCGGGTGACGGCGCCGACGGCGCGCTGGTCGTGGGCGGCGTGGTTGCCGCCGGAGCGTTGGTAGTAGGCGGGGCTGCCGCGGGCGCATTGGTCGTGGATGGCGCGGGGGCACTCGCCGGGGGATTTTGGGCCGCGCCCGGCGCACCTGGCCGCATGGACTGGTCGGCAGAGCGGGACGGCGGTGAACCGGCCGGCGAGGAACTTGACGCCCCACCTGGGTCCAAGACTCGATTAAGCGCATCGCGGCGGGCCTGATCGCTCGTAGCCGTCCGCCCGGCGCGGGCCTCCGCGCTGGCCTGGGCGGCCTCCGCCTCCGGGTTACGGCTGTTCGCGCGGATTCGGTCGGCCTGGCCGGGGCTAGCGAGCCGATTCAAGGGAAGATAGTCGCTCTTGAAGTTAATCTCGACGGAGGAATTCAAATCCAGGTCCGTGTTCATCTCTTCCGTTGTCTGGGTACGCTGGGTGGACACATAACCGATTGTGTTCGACATCGTCGCGCTCACGCCCCAGGGACCGTAACTAAAGCTACCCGTGGCGTCGCTCTGGTTCTTGAACGAGGTCGTGCTGCCCTCGTCCGCCTGCGCGGCGCTGCGGGTGTCGATGTGAAAGCGCATGGCGGCGGTGATGCGCCCGCTGTCGACGACGATGCGTTGCATACCGAGCATGACCATCGTCGCCAGCATTTCTTGGCGCGTTTTCGCTAATTGGCGCCGGATCAGCGGCACCAGCATGCGTTCCGGGTCGCCGGTAGGGATCGACTCGCTGTCGTCCAGGCCGAGGTCCGCTTTCAGGGCGGCGGGCGTAGGCATGGACGCGCCCGGATGCAGTTGCAGGGTTCGCTGCTGGCGCTCGTTCCCGTCGTCGTCTGCAACGGTGTCTTCCGTAACTTCAAAGGTGCCGGGGTAGCGCTCCACTAACCAGGCCCGCGCCCGGTCGGCGCCCATGTTGGAGTCGGCAAAGCCCTCAATGGAGGTGGCGACGCTATTGAGCAGTTCGACATATGCGTTCATCTGCTGGGTGCTCGAATCGATCATAGCTTTGAAGACCCCATTGATAAGCTCGGTGACGAAGCGAGGGAAAGAAACCGCGTTCAGAATATTCCGCGTGGTGGCGGCGACTCTGTCGGCCGCGACACCGCTAAAACCGCTGCCGGCGGACTGGGCGCGGACGAGTGGCGGCTGCGCGCGTGCAGCCTGGACAGTATCCGGATGCGGCGCAACCGCCGGGGCGGTTGCGTCCTGGCTTGTGGCGATCCGCACCTCCTTGTCACTCAAGATTTCTTCGCGCAGCAACTCTGCTGCCGCGTGGCAGACTCGGACCATGGCGGCCGCCATCTGCTGGCGGCGGGGCGGGTCGAGCTCCCGGTACGCCGGGGTCGCCAGCAAGAGCGCGCGCACGGCCACCCGGACATGAGGCAGCGGATCAGCGAGATCCAGCGCGTGCAGACCGGCGGGGGCGCCCGGCGCCTCGCCAACGAGTGCGCTAACCACCCGGTTCCCCCACATTCGGCGGCGCGTCCCGCTCATGGAGCGTAAGGCTGCTCTGTAACCACTCCGCCGCGGCGCCAATCACAGGGTCGGTCGGCGACATGAGGGCGCCCGTGGTCGTGTCGAGGCGCGGCACGACAGCGGCGAGCCAGGCGAGCACATGCATCCCCGCCTGGCCCCGCGTGACATAGGGTGAGATGTCCGCATCGATGCTCAAGTATTGCCGGTTGATGGTCCGCACCGCCTGCCAGACCCCGTGGCCGCCCAGGAAGCTTTGCAGCAGCGGTTGCTTCAGGATCGCCAAGGCCGCCTGGCAGGTGGCGAGGATGTCCCGCGCGGCATAAGTCGCCATGCCGCCACTGCGGGGGATCAGGTTGGCGGCTAGCTGGCCGGCGGCAGTGCGCAGGGGCACCTGCGAAGCGGGCAGCCCGCCGAGCACCGGATCGGGCTCCAGTTTGTAGAGTGTCTCAGTCAGATCGATCATCAGCGATTCGAACGCCGTGTTGCGCCCACCCTCGACGGCCAGGGGCGGGCCGGCGGCGGCCCCAAACAGGCGCGCGAAGAACGCTTGCCGCTCCCGCGCCGTAAACCGCTCGTGGCGCCCGCGCCAGAACGTGGCGAGCAGCCCTGCCGCGGGACCGATGTCGGCGCCCAGGCCACCACTCACGAAGATACCGGCCAGCGTCTCCACAGCCGGCAACAGCCCCGCCTCTTCGAGCTGGGCGGCCAGGTAGAGCGGCGGCACGACTTGCAAATGGGCCTGATCGACAGGCGACCCGAGCATGGGCGGGAGATCGATATCACCCAGATCCGCAAATTCGACGGCAAAGGCTTCGACAGCCGTCACGAGACGAAAGGCGAGCGCCAACGCCTCTTCCAGTGCCTCGACATCGCCCGGCGCGCCGGGCGCCGGGGACTTGCTGGCGATCATAATCATGCCGGTATGTTCCTGTTCTAAGCGCGTGGGACCGGTTTCTCCGGTGGCTGCGCGTTACCCTGGATTGCCGCGATCATTTGCGGGTTAGCGAGTTTGTCCATCGGGAAGTAATCGCTCTTGAAGTTCACGCGCACCTCCCCGGTGAGTTGGGCTTTAACGTTGGCTTTCGATTCCGATGTCTCATCTACGGAGGATTCAACGGTCGTGACATGGTCCGTGCTCGCGGAAGCAGTCATGTTGGCCGATATAGGCGAGAGCCAACTGCCGTAGCTGGCATTCATCTCGGTCGCGGCCTTGTCCTCCACGTTGTCGTACATCGACGCCCGCGCGACCCGCTTCGCCTGATCGGACGCCTGCATATCGAACACCACTTTGGCATGGATCAGCCCATCAGTGACGACGATGCGGTTGATGCCGAGGATGACCATTGAAGCAAGGAGCTGCTGCCGCCCGCGGGCAATCTGCAGGCGGGCCGCGAGCACGAGGCGCTGCTCCTGCGCTTCGTCCGAAAGATCGGTAATCGGCTGAGCGACTTGTACCTCGTCTGAGATCGCCTTGAGGTCGGCGGCCGGATTCTCGCCCTTGGTGACCAGTTTTGGCGCGGCGGCCGGGGTGGTGGAGGGTGTGGTTGCCTCGGCAAACTGCTGGCTCATATCTCCGGTGTCGATGCCGAGCTTGTCAGGGAAGCGGGCGGCCAGCCAGTCCCGAGCGTTGTTTTCGGTGATGTTGTCCTGGGCGAACTGATCGACCGTCTTGGCAACGTTCGCCAGAAGCTCGCCGTAGGCGCGCATTTGCTGGATCGATGAGTCTACAATCGCCTGGAAGACATTCTGGATCAGGCCGGACACGAATTGGGGGAAGTTGACCTTTTTGACCAACTCGCCAAACTGCTGGGTGCCCTGCCGGATTGCGCCGCCCTGGAAATCGGCTCCCGCGAAGCCCTGTTTGCCGCCCAGCCGGGTCTTGGTATCCTCGACGCCGTCCGCCTGTCCGGTGGCGAGCACCCGGCCGGCCGGCGAGAGTTCGCGCGCCGCCAGCCCGTCCGGATTGACCATATATGCGGCAACGGTAACCATCGTTTGGGCGAGCGCCCGTTTTTCTTCGGCATTGAGCCGGCGGAAAGCATCGGACGACTCCAGGATCTCGCGAACCGAGGGGCGCACCTGTTCCAGGGTTTGTGAGTCGGCCCATGGCGCGGTCGTTGGCGCGGCGTTCGTCATGGCAAAGCTCCCTTATGGCCGGGGCGCGGCAGCGGGCGGCGCCGCCGATGGAGGTGTGGCGGGCGCTGTGGCCGGCTGGCCACCCGCCGCAGGGGCCGTTGAGGCCGGACGCGCTGCGTCCTGGATACGCCCGATCTGGAACGAGTCGGCCATGCGCTCCAAAGGAAGGTAGTCACTCTTGAAGTTCACCTCGACCTGCCCGGCGAGGCTGGCCCGGGTTTGTAGGGCGGCATCGGTGTCGGCTGTGGTCGCGCTGACGAGCTTCAGGACCGGCTCCGCCGTGTTCCTGTAGGTTCCCTTGGAGTAGTAGCTGGCGTCGCGTTGCTCATCATCATATGCGCCGTCCTTGCTGCGGGTGTGGCTGCTCTGAGCGCCTTCGCTCTGGCTCTCGTAATCGCCCTGACTCGTATAGCGATACTGATCGCCGTAGTCGAATTGGGTGGCGCTGTAGCGGTACTTGAGATTATCGCGGGCCTGGAAGTCGTACATGACCTTGGCCGAGATCCGCCCGTCGGTGACGACGATGCGGTTAATGCCCATCAGCACCATGGTGGCGAGCAATTGCTGGCGGCTGGTAGCCAGTTGGGTGCGCGCCGCCGGCACCAGTTTGTCCTCAATGGTGTCGTCATCTAGGCTGGTTACCGGCCCGCCCTCCACGGGCAGTGAATTGACTTTCTTCAGCGCCTGGGATTCGTCCACACCCTCACGGAGACGCACGCGTGGGCGCGGCCCGCCATCCTCCCCGGTATCGATGTCGAGTCGGAAGGTATCGGGGAACTGATCGACGAGATGGTCGCGGCCTTGGTTAACGGAGACGTTGTCGTCGCGGAACTGGTTCAGGGTCTTCGCCACGTCGGCCACCAGCTTGCCATAGGCCTCCATCTGTTCCATAGAGGACTGGACGATCGCATGGAAAACCCCCTGGATCAGACTGCTGACGAAGGTCGGGAAATTGACCGCCGTCAGCAAGGCGCCGGCCACCGCCGCGCCCTCTCGTGCGGCCTGGGCACGGAACTGCCCAGGGTCGCCGGTGCCGGATCTCGGCTCGCTGGTGCTCGCTTGCTGGCTCCCAAGCGGTGGCGCGCTGAGACTCAGCGCATAGGGATCGACCTTGGCGGGAGACTCCGGCGGATCGCCCCCCAACCGGTTGGCCCGGATGCCTTCAGGCTCGGCCAGGTAGCTCACGACCTGCACGGTGTTCATGGCGATCTCGCGCTGCGCGCTCGGCGGCAGGGCACGGAATGCCGGAGTACTCAGCAGCAGGGACCGCACGCCCTCGCGGGCCAGCCGGAGCGTTTCGGCACTGGGCTGGCCGGGGCCCGCGGACGGGGGAAAGTTTGCGGTTTGGCTCATAATGGTTCCTCTTGGCCCTTGCGGCGGGTTTGTTACGGCAGCGCTCCCTCCAGAGGACGGATGCGCGAGAGATCGCTGAGGCGCCGCCTCACTTCAAAATCCGCGGGGCGCAGGTACAGGCTCACGCGCGCCGGCGTCCGGGGGGTGGCCCGGATACTGAGCACGGAAAACTCGCCCGGCCAATCGTACGACTCGGGAGTAAACGCGCGCAGCCAGCGGCCGAGCGCATGGAGCTGGCGGGGGCGCTCCGCGAGGCCCAGCGTCAGCAAATCAAGAAACATGGGCGGCACGTCCGGGAGCATGCCGAGCAGTACCTCGAGTTTGATCTCGGGGCCATCCCCCGCCATGCCCAGGCCCAGCAGCACTGCCCGTTCCGGCAGGTCGAAGCGCCCACCGAGGCAGAGGCCCACCACCTGCATGATGCTGGGTAACTGGTGGTTGAGCCCAAGCCGGCTCAGCAAGGGGCCGAGATCCGCCAACCGGAGGGATCCCCGGTGTAAAAAGGTCACTCGCTGATTGCCGCTATCCCGGCGGCAGGCAATTGAGGTGAAAATGGGCAGCAGCGCGGGCATAGCGTCCAGTGTGGTGCGGACCAGGTGGGCCAGTTCCGGAGGCAGGGCGGCGATCTGCTGCGGTTGCAGTTCGTAGTATATCTTCGAGGCCGCCAGGCCGTCTTGATCGTAGGCGGTACCGAACCAGGCCCCGTAATCGAGCCGGGCATGGGAGGAGAACCCCCGCCATTCTTCGGATCGCTGATCGAACCAGCGCAGCGCGTCGCGGCCGAAGAAGGGGCCGACTAGGCGGCGCATCTCCCGCGTGGCCTCATCGCGCCGCGAGACCGGGAGGACACCCGGCCCGCACGGCTCGATGACAAAGCGCAGGATGTGTGGTTCTTGCTCCGAAAACGACGGCTCGAACGGCACCGCACCGGGTGTCAAGGTATTCGCCGCGTACTTGGCATCGCCCGCAGGGAGGGCGAACGACTGGTTGATCAGTGGCTCAACGTAGGGCAACGGGTTGGCCGTGCCCAAGGTCTGGGCCGCCGAGAGCATCCGTTCCTTGATGACAGTGGACATAGGTTTGCCCATCGGGCGGCCCTCCTTAGCTCCGGCCGGCGCCGTTCGTATTGACGCCGACGCTCTCCAACAGATCGCGGGCGATCTGCGGGATCTGAATCGGGCGCGAGGTCATATTCGGGCCTTCCGACGGCTGCGCGTATTCTTCGACGCTCTTGTCCTGCGTGCCCGTCACGGCCAGCCACTGATCGCAGGCGTCCACGAGGTCGCGATCGGTGGGATCGACCGTCGGCTTGCTGCCGTTGTAGCGGGGCGCCGGATTGCGAATCTGGTCGATGTTCAGGACGGTGACCTGGGACGCCGAAGCGAGTTGCTGGGCGTGCTCGGCCAGCCAGCGGATGATGATCGCACCGGAGGTCGCCATGGTGCGATAGCGAATGCTGTTCTTCGCCCCGCCTAACTCCAGGGTCGCCACCTGATCAATGACCTGCCACATATCGCGGGCGCCGTAGGCGTTCTTGATCTCCTGATCCGAGAGCAGGGCGATGATCTCGTTGATGACGGTTTGGAGCTCGATAGCGGCAAAGTAGGCGATCCCGTAACCGTGGAGCGACAGGTTGGCGGCCAGGTCGCGCCCGGCCTTACGCACCTGTTCCTGGCTGACCGAGAGCGGGACGGTGGAGCGCAGGAGATCATCGATGCGGAACTGCCGGACGAAGGTGGAAATCGCCGAGACGAAGCGCAGCCACAGGTCGCTGAACTCGCGATTGGGGCTGGCCTGTGTCGCTTCGCCGCCGGGGAACCCGAAGGTGCGCGCGTACAGGTTGCGACGCTCGATCTCGGAGAGCCGCTCGACGCTTTTCTTCCAATGATGGTAGAGGTTGTTCCCCGCTGGGCCTTTGCCCAGCGGCAACATGCCGCTCTGGAAGGACTCGACGAGCTTATCGGCGACCTGGAAGAATTTCAGGTCTTCCAGCATCGCGGCGAAATAGAGGGCCTGCATCGCCCGCAGGTTGTCCGCCACGATCTCGATATCCGCTTGCGCTTCCAGGTCCGGCAGATCGATGTTGATCGAGGAGGGCGGCGCATCCTCGTTGGCCCCGACGGCGCTGCCCAGCGCCAGCCGGGTCTTTAACGGCAGGTAGGGATCGTTATCCAACACCCCATCCGCGCGGAGAATGCGCACGACGGTGGCCCACCGCTCGGCCTGCACTTCCCGCCGCGCGCCGGTGTCGCCTTCGCCGAGCAGCGTCTTCAGTACCCCCTCGAACAGGGCCTGGTTTGCCGTGTACTCGCCCAGGGCCCTGGCGACACCCGGCACAAACCGTTCCAGCTTGGGGTCGACGAGGCCATCGGCTTCCAATAGGCCGTAGACGGCGGCCAGCGTCTTTTCCGCTGCCGTCAAGTCAGCGGCGGGGGCGGCACCCTGCTGGCTGGGGAGCAGGCCGGCGCGGTGGGGACCAACTGCGGGCGTCTGGCTGATCTGGCCCAGCACTGCCGCGACACCGGGGTACTCCGGCTTGGGCGGGAAGAAAGGCCCGGCGAAGAGAGGGTCGACCAGCGCATCCCTGTCGTCTAGTTTCTCAGTGATGGCTTTCAGCTCATCGTAAAGCTCCGGCGGGAGCCGGCCTTTGTCGTCACGCTTCTGTACCTCCAGATCGAACTGCCTGTTCGCGAGACGCTGGCGTTCTCCGGCGTCGCGGTCAGCCATGTCGGTAAAAACAATCGGGTTATTCGGCTTATCGGGCATTGTGCTCCCCCCTTTGGGTTGCGCGGGAGGAGAACCTCCCGGCGGTAGATGTGATGTCGTTGCTCCGCGAGACGCGTGTGACGCGGATGACGGGCGGGTCCCAGGCGGCGGCCCGGTCGCGGTCGGGGCCGGGGGCGGCGCGGGCGGCGTGGGAGGCGGCGACGGCCCGCCCTCGACCGGAGGCTGTAGGTCGGGTTTATCTGGTGCCATTCGTGGATCCTCCTCCGCTATGCGACCGCCCCTGGCGGGAGGACAGATCGCGAATAGCCTGCTGATCGATCTCCTGATCGAGTGCCTGTAACGCGGCGTAGGCGTCGAGGACGCCCGCGCCATGACCCGCAAACGACTCGCCCCGCGGCCACGGGTGCGCCGAGTCGCATAAGATCCGCCGGGCCGCGCGGCCCTCCAGGGCGAAGGCGCGGCCCTCGGCCCGGCTCACCAGCAGGGCCACGGCGGCCGTCACAAAGGGGGCGGCGAAGCTCGTGCCGGTGACGGCCGCATAGCCCTGCAACCCGGCGGTAACAATCCGCTCGCCCGGCGCACAGAGCGCCACGTGGTCGCCGCTGGTGCTGAAAGCGGTGGGGCGGCCGTCGCTCCCGATGGCCCCGACGGCGATGACCCCGTCGAGTGCGGCCGGCGACATCTGTTCGACCCGCCCACTGTTGCCGCTCGCGGCCACCATAATGCAGCCGCGGGCCAATCCGTATTGCACAATATCGGTGTGCGGCAAGGGATCGTGCGGGTCGAGCGCTGACGCCGGGGTGCCGAAGCTCATGTTCAACACCTTGGCGCCCAGGTCAATGGCGGTCTTGCATCCTTCGTCAATATCCGCGATAGCCCCGACGCCGATCGGTTCGGTTTTCCCTGGAAAAAGGACCGAGCCAAGGACCTTGACCGGCAACAGGCCGCAATCGCCGGCCAGGCCGGGCGGGATCTCCTCGCCAGTCGCCCCGATGATCCCTGCGCAGGCCGTCCCGTGGCCGACCAAATCGTGCAGGTCGGTCAGCGCCACCGCATCGTCGGCCAGGAGGCGGATGCCGGCGGGGAGATCGTGCGGCTCCAGGCGCACCATATCCCGGCCCCGCCGCAGGTGCGGGCGGAGTTCCGGATGCTCCAGCAACACGCCGGTATCGACCACCGCGACGATGACTGCCCGGTCTCCGGGTTCGTAGGCCAGGGCCTCGCCGGCGCATACTTGCAGGCGCGGCATCCAGGCGCGTTCGGCATCGATGGCGGCCGGCGCGGCGCCGGTGGCAAAGGGCAGGGTGCAGAGGTAGTGGGGCGAAGCATGCTC
>DASSGZ010000536.1:0-4388 GCA_035693165.1 Chloroflexia bacterium
CGAGACTCTTCGCTGCGCTCAGAGTGACAAGACCGGGCGCGCCGGAGCATTCGTCTAACTGACCACTGACCACCGGCGAAAGGGACACTTGATGGCGTTGAAGATTGCGATGATCGGGGCGGGGTCGATCGGGTTTACCCGCCGGTTGATGCGGGACATTCTATCGGTGCCGGAACTGGGCGAGACCACCTTTGCCTTCACCGACATCTCCGCCGAAAATCTGGACATGGTGGCGCAGCTTTGCCGCCGCGACATCGCCGCCAACGGGCTGCCCGCGCAACTGATCGCCACGACCGACCGGCGGGCCGCGCTCACCGGCGCCGATTATGTGATTTGCACCATCCGCCAGGGCGGGCTGGCGGCGTTCCAGACCGACATCGACATCCCGCTGAAGTACGGCGTGGACCAGTGCGTGGGCGACACGCTCTGCGCGGGCGGGCTGATGTATGCCCAGCGCACCATCCCCGCGCTGCTCGACTTCTGCCGCGACATCCGCGAGGTGGCCAAACCCGGCGCGCGCCTGCTGAACTACTCCAACCCCATGGCGATGAACACCTGGGCCTGCAACCAGTACGGCGGCGTGCCGGCTATCGGCCTCTGCCACGGCGTGCAGGGCGCGCACTGGCAGATCACCCGCGCCGTGGAGCAGTGGGCACGGCGCGAGGGCATGATCGCCCCGGACGCCAAGCTGCACCGGCGCGACGTGGAGGTGGTGTTCGCCGGGATCAACCACCAGACCTGGTGCATCCAGGCGACGTGGCGCGGCATCGACCTGATCCCGCGCCTCTATGAGTTGATGTCCGCCGTGGAGGAGTTCCGGCAGACCGAGAAGGTGCGGCTCGACGTGCTCCAGCGGTTCGGTTACTACAGCACGGAGTCGAACGGCCACCTGAGCGAGTATCTGCCCTGGTATCGCAAGCGCCCGGAGGAGATCGCGCAGTGGATCGACCTGGGTAGCTGGATCAACGGCGAGACCGGCGGCTATCTGCGCGTCTGCACCGAGTCGCGCAACTGGTTCGAGACCGACTTCCCGAACTGGCTGGCCGAAGAGCCGCCGCGCTTCACGCCGGCGACGCGCAGCGAGGAGCACGGCTCCTACATCATCGAGGCGCTGGAGACGGGGCGCGTCTACCGCGGGCACTTCAACGTGGTCAACCGGGGCCACATCCCCAACCTGCCCGACGGCTGCGTGATCGAGATTCCCGGCTATGTGGACGGCACCGGCGTGCAGATGCCGGTGGTGGGCGACCTGCCCCTGGCCTGC
The DNA here is from genome assembly GCA_035693165.1 of Chloroflexia bacterium. Classification (GTDB taxonomy): domain Bacteria; phylum Chloroflexota; class Chloroflexia; order QHBQ01; family JAICKM01; genus JAICKM01. Next base: position 1,265 of record DASSGZ010000536.1, read on the forward strand.
GCCGCGACCTGCGCCGCCAGCATCCGCGTGCAGCAGATGGGCGTGGAGGCCGCCGTTCACGGCGATGTGACGCTGCTGAAACAGGCGATGCTGCATGACCCGCTGGTGGGCGCGGTCTGCAACCCGGAGGAAGTCTGGCAGATGACCGACGAGTTGCTGGTGGCGCAGGCCGAATGGCTGCCGCAGTACCGCGACGAGGTGCCCCGCGCCGCCGCCCGCCTGGCCGCCGCCGAACGGGACGGCACGCGCGTGCGGCTGCGCGACACCCGCGGCGCGGCCCGGCGCCCCACGAAAAGCGTCGCGGACATGGCCCGTGACAAAGCGGCGGCCCGCGCCAACGCCGCGGCGGCGGACAAAGGCCACATGACCCGCAACGCATCCTGATTGTGCGGGATATGTCACGCCAAACCCGGCGCTGAGTCCCGGCGCGTTGGAGAAAGACCGGGATTCTTCGCTGCGCTCAGAATGACACGGTACGCAGCGACGAGATTCTTCGCTGCGCTCAGAATGACATGTCAGGACTCGGTACGCAGCGACGAGATTCTTCGCTGCGCTCAGAATGACACGTGACGCGCCTGCCGATCATAATGACCAGGGCGGCGGCGCCGAGATTCTTCGCTGTGCTCAGAATGACACGTGAAGTGGCTGTTGGAAAGGCAACGCGAGTAACGCTGACCTGCCGGGTACTTCTTCGATTCAACACGCCAGGTGCTACCACTGTGCTCGACGGGAGGAAAGGCAACGTGGAGATGGACAAGTTTGAGCGCCCGCCCCGAGTGCGGCGGGCCCAGGGTGACGTCATGGGCAAGACCGGCGGCGGGCCGCTCTTCCCCGCCTGGTCGCGCCCCATGCGCGGGATCCCGCCCCGGCTGGTGATGCCGGCCCGTGTGCTGGCTCTGCTCCTCCGCCTTTACGCCGGGATTATCTTCATCCCCTACGGCTTCGACAAGCTGCTCAACAACAACCAGACCTACGGGATGGACGCCGACATGTTCCGCGCTATCGGCGTGCCCTTCCCGGAACTGGCGCAGGTGCTGATCGGGGCGTTGGAGTTATTCGGCGGCGTGCTGTTGCTGGGCGGCTTCCTGACGCGGTTCTGGGCGTTGTTGCTTGCGGTCGATATGCTGGTGGCGATGATCCTGGTCGGCAACACCCTGGTGGAGGCGCCGCTGTTCGTCGCCTGCCTGCTGCTGATCCCGCTGGGCGGCGGGCTGCTGTCGGGCGACCTGCTGCTCGATTACTGAGCGCCGAGGCGCGGCGGGCCTGGTGCAAAGCGGTCCCTATTGTCGCGCCGCGCTGCCGCGGCCGGGTCTCTATTGCCCGCGGTGCTTCTTGGTTGGGGACTCGTCGTCGTTGCCGGGGGCGACCGCCTGGCGGGCGGTTGCCGTATCGGTCAGCCCCTGCACATACCCGCTGCGCGTCGCCAGGCCCGGATTGATGGTGGCCGCAAGGGCATCCTGGACGCCGGAATTGTAATCATTCCAGCCCAGGGAATAGGCGGGCCGCGTGGCATCGTCGGCCTGCGGTGGCGTGTGCCGACGGGCCGCGACTCCGGCCACGTAATCCTGGAAGCCCTGCGCTTTCGCGCTGCTGTCGGTGGGCGCAGCACCTTGTAGATTGAGCACACTGGCCCGCGCGTGATCCACACCGGCCCGGTACTCGGCGTGCCCAGCGGCCCCGCCCGGCGTGGTGGGCGGCGCCGAGCCGAGATTGGCGCGGGCGGCGTTGTAGCCGGCCAGGTAGGCGGCATGCCCGCCCGCGGCCACGTTCGCCACGGTGCTCCCACCCGGCGCCGCCGAGCCGGCACGGGCGACCGCGACCCCGGCCTCATACCAGAACCCGCTCAGGTAGCCGCCGTTGGTGGACGGCGACGCCACGGCGTTGAGGGCGGTGCCCGCGTCGACCTGGCGGCGCAGTTCAGCCCGGCCATCGGCGCAGTCTTTCCAGCCACGGGCCGCGGCGGGATGCGCGAGGTCCTGGGCGCCGCCCGCCGTGTACGCGGTCACGCCGGCCCGATACAGCGCGAAGCCGGCCTGATTGCCGCTGCCCGCGGGGGGTGGGCCTTCCAGGTTGTCGAGGCTCGCCTGGGCGTGAGTCACCCCGGCCCAGAAGTCGTCGAAGCCGGCCTTGCCACCCACGGTGGCGGGCGGGGTACCGGTGGGCAGGGTCGTGCGGGCCTGATTGACCCCGGCCTTATACTCGGCAAACCCGGCCTGGGCGGCGCTTTCCGCGGGCGCGGCGCCATCCAGGTTGGCGCGCGCCGCCGCGACCCCGGCCAGATAGTCCGTGTGGCCGGTGGCCCCGCCCTGCTCGGCGGGCGCGGTGGACGCGGGGACGGTGCGGGCGGCGTTGTAGCCGGCCAGATAGGCGGCGTGCCCGGCGGCGGCCACGGCGCCCACACTGCCCCCGCTCGGCGTCGTGGAGCCGAGATCGGCGCGGGCCACGGCCACGCCCGCCTCATACGCGAAGCCCCAGACATAGCCGCCGGCGGTTTTCGGGGGCGTGGCATCCTTGACCGCCACGCTGGATGCGACTTGCCGGCGCAACTCCGCCCGCCCGTCCGCGCAATCTTGCCACCCTGTCGCGTAGGCCAGGCGCGCGCCGTCGTTCGCGCCGCCCGCCTGGTGCGCCTCCACCCCCGCCTTGTACTCGGCGAAACCGGCCCGTTTGCCGCTGCCGTCGGGCCCGGCGCCCGCCAGATTGTCGAGGCTCGTCTGCGCGTAGGCCGCCCCGGCCCAGAAGTCGTCAAAGCCGGCCTTGCCGCCGACGGTGGCGGGCGGGGTGCCGGTGGGCAGGGTCGTGCGCGCCAGCGTGACGCCGTCCTTATATTCGGCGAAGGCCGCCTGGGCGGCGCTTTCCGTGGGCGCAGTACCGTCGAGGTTGCTACGCGCCGCCGCCATCCCGGCCTGGTAGTCGGCGTGCCCTGTCGCCCCACCCTGCTCAGCGGGTGCCGTCGACGCGGCATCGCTGCGGGCGGCGTTGTAGCCCGCCAGGTAGGCCGCGGGCCCGGCGGCGGCGGCGGTGTGGCCGGTGGTCGTGCCCGCCACCTTCGAGCCGAGATCGGCGCGAGCCATTGCCACGCCGGCCTCATACCAGAAGCCCCAGAGATAGCCGCTATCGGTTT
>DASSGZ010000537.1:0-23927 GCA_035693165.1 Chloroflexia bacterium
CGATGGGGTTCTCCGACTCGAAAACCTCACCAGTGAGGGTTATATCCCGGCACGGTACGTCGTGGAGCTGGCGGTTCGCGGGCTTTTTGAGCCAGCCGAAGACAGCATTGTCAGGCCCCACCACGCCCGAGTTGGTAACGGTGCCGATGCTGAGGTACATGTGGCCGTCTTTGAAGATGAGCTGGTTCGCCTGGTGGTCGCCCTGGCCGGGCAGGCCAGAGATGACGGTGACCAGTTGGCCGCCGTCGTCGACAATCGATACGGTGCCTGCGTGTACCACATAGACTTTGCCCTCGTGGGAGGCAACAGAGGTGACGGGCACCTCTTCCCCGAACGCGCCACCTGCAACAAGCACTGTTCGCGTGCCGTCTTTCTCAATGCGCGTTACCTTCGGTTCGCCTGCGCCGCCGTAGCCCGTCTCAGCGATCAGCATCCGGCCCTGGTCATCGAAGCCGGCCATGCTGGGCGCGGCCAGGTTATCGACTGCCAGCTCGATCTTGTAGCCGTCCGGCAGACTTATATCATCCGGGTGTATCGGCCGCGCCGCCACAGAGACAGCGGGTAGCAAAACCAATAAAAGGGCAACCACCATATATCGCATAGCCAACTTTCCTTTAGTCTCTTGGATGGTATTGACGTGTAGCTTTCTAAAGTCTGCGCCATGCCAGAGCGTTCAATACGGCAGGAAGCGCTTTTTGTCATGCTCACCCGCGAGTTCGATGGATCTTTACGATTTCCAGGGGAAAGTTCGCCGGCGAAGTCGCAAATGATCACCTGGTAAGTCGCCGCCACGGGCCGCGGCCGCCGGTCCCGGTCGAACAACCCTACCGGGTGACCATGTTGCGCGCTTCTTGCCAAGCCATATCCCGATCCATCGGGTCGGTGAGGCTGTACCAGGTGACGCCCGATGCGCCTGATACAGCACACTGGTGTGGTTCGAAGTTGTCAGATCCTTTCCTGGCCCGCATCTGCCGGCTTGCCGGAGAGGGAGCTTGGGGCATCCAGGTGAGCGCCCTCATCTACACCCACGCCCAACCGGTCCACCAGCTCGCCGCCGAGCCACCCGGTCACCAGGGCAAGCAGCACGCCCACCACCGCCAGTATGAAGGCCACGGTGCCGGGTACGTAATTCGGCTCGTTCAGGCGCAGCAGCCAACTGACGGCAAAGAGCGCCACGACGACCACATTGCCTCCGCCGTGTAAGAGACCTATCTGCTTGGCCCTGGTGCCTCCGGGGATGTGGAGCCAGTCGAGAAAGCCGAAAACGGCAGCCAGGAGGCCGCCAATCACGCCTGCCGCGATATTCCAGAAGACCACTGTGGCAAGCACGGTGTTACCCGTAAACATGCGCACTATGTCGAATATCACTGCGATAGCCAGCAGGCCGAGGGGGAATACTATCAGCATCGGGTGAATAGGGTGTCCAAAGAGCTTTACTTTGCTTTCCATAGCTTTGTCCTCCGTAAGTGTCCAGGTGCTGTGCCACCGCACAGCTGCCATCGGGAGCCCCGAAGCGTAGTCTGGGCTCAGGTTCAGATCGGCGGCTAAACAGCGTTTGAGATCACATGCTGCGGATCTTCCGACAGCAACATCCGTTTGTGGCGGACGACAGAGTAGATGCTTTCTAAGGATTGGGAGAAAGCCGCTATGCCGTCTGTCTGAAGCTTATCCGTTACTTCCTTTATGTTGATACCTGCGGTAGCCAGCGACTGCATCGTGGTGCGCGCCTCATCCACGTGCCGGTCTATGGTGCGCGCGACTTGCCCGTGATCCTGAAAAGCGTCTATAGTGGCCTGCGGCATGGTATTTATGGTGTCCGGGCCAATTAGCTGCTCGACATACATGACATCCCGGTAGGCGGGGTTCTTGGTGCTCGTGCTGGCCCACAGCGGACGCTGTACCCTGGCCCCTGCCGCGCGCAGCCGCAAGAACGCCTCACCAGAGAACTTCCTCGTGCAGTGCTGGTACGCCAGGCGTGCATTGGCAATCGCCGCTTTACCCTTCAACTCACGCAGTTGGTGCTTCCTTGCCTCGTCATGCTCTGCATCGATGAGTGCATCCAGGCGCTTGTCGACTTCGGTGTCCACGCGGCTCACGAAGAAGCTGGCGACGGATGCTACCTTACCAAGAGATCGTCCCCGCGTCTGGAGATCCTGCAGACCACCGATGTAGGCGTCCATCACCTTTTCGTAGTACTCGATGCCGAAAATCAGCGTAATGTTAACGTTGATGCCCTCGCCCGTAAGTTGGCGTATGGCGGGCACGCCGGCATCGGTAGCAGGTACTTTGATCATCACGTTGGGCCGGTCTACGCTACGGAAAAACCTGCGTGCCTCCTCGATAGTGCCTTGCGTGTTCGCAGCCAGGTAGGGGGATACCTCGATGCTGGCGTACCCATCGGCGCCGCCGGTCTCGTCATAGAGCGGGCGGAACAGGTCGGCTGCAGAACGGACGTCCTCGATCAACAGATGCTCATATATTTCCGCCGGGCCAAGTCCCCGACCTAGTAACTCCTTTATTTCGCTATCGTAGTCCGTGCTGCCTGCCACTGCCTTCGCAAAGATTGTGGGGTTCACGGTTGCCCCACGGATGCCCTGCGTGACAAGGTCTTGTAGCCGGCCTGATTTCATGAGGCCGCGATGTATATCATCGTACCAGGGGCTTTGCCCCGCCGCTACCAGTCGTTGAAGTTGAGTAACCATAGCCTCGATATCTCCTCTCAGTTTTGCTCTATCCGCATCTCGTAGTCGCATCCTTCCCAGCGATCCGCCAGGGCAGCAGCGACCGCGGCGCCGATAAACCCACCGCCTATGACGGCGAACCACTCCTCACGCTCGGTTAGCGCGCGCAGGCGCAGACGAGAGCTTCTTAGGAAGCGGCGGACGCTGGTAAGGCATGTCGCTCTCGTCGCTGATAAGCGTTATAGAGCCCGTCGGGTCGACCTCGCGAATGCCGCCTCCGATTTAACCCCACTGGGGCCGGAATTAATTAGCCAGCCATTGCGAAGGGGGGAGGCTCCAACCATTCCCCTGGGCACCCTGCCGGTCCGCCAATTGCTGACAAGCAACACAGCGGATGGCGAAGGGGCGGGCCGCGAGCCGGGCGCCACCGATCGGCTGGGTGCAGTCCGCGCAGGTGCCATAGGTGCCGTCTTTGATGCGCGCCAGGGCCGCACGCACCTGCGCCAGTTTTTGCGCATTGGCAGACTGTACGGCGAAGACCACAGCTTGCTCCCCGCTTGCCGGCTCGTCGGGCCCATCCGTGAATGGATCGTCAGATTCGAGTTGCTTTCGGAGTGCCAGCAGGCGCTCCCGCACCTGGACCAGGTTGAGTTCAACCGCCGAGTCCAGGTAGACCCCTTCCTCGGGCCATTGTTGAGGCGGTACGTATGTCATGTGAGAACCTCCAAATCACCGCGCCATAGGCGCGGTCAAAAGCTGGGATTGGGCCGGGCGGATTGGCGCGCTGCCCGAACTCTCCCGCAAGTAGTCAATCTCCGGGCACATTCCTGCGGGATGGAAAGATGTGACCCCATCAAAGGACCTGCCGGCAGCCGGGCTTCATCTCTCCAGATGGAGGAAACCTGCGCGCGACACCGACCTGGACTACGGCGGTGTCGCCGTAGTCCGGCTCCAAGTGCAACGCGGAACACCGCAGGAGCGCTGCAGGCTTCCGTTGCCGTCCGAATGGGTCCTTCTATGCTGGATTATAGTGGGGGACTTTAAAGATAGCGGGCGGGAGAGTGTTAAGGTTGCGTTAAGATTCGCCCGGCAGCTTCGTTTTCAAGCGGGGTTATCGGCAGGGCAGCGCCGCTATTCAGCTCCAGTGTTGGGTGAAGCCGGCGCGGAGATGACACGGGCGTTGCTGCGCGCGCTGCCGCGCGCCGCAGCCGCGGCGTTGCTGGACCGCCTGCCCGCCGATAATGCCGCCAAGGTGCTGCGCGAAAGCACTGCTGGGGCTGTAATGCGATCGGCGCGCGGCGATCCCGCCGCCCACCTGATAGACGGGCCGCCATCCCTGGTGAACGTGCCTGCGCCGGAGGGCACGGGGTGGCAGGGGTGGCCGCCACCAGGGCGGCAGCCTGCCGAGGGCGCGTTGAGCAGGTTGATCACCGTCTCCACCCCACCGGGCCGGCGTGGCCGGCAGACGAAAGCAGCCGTCCGCGTCGCGCGCTGCTAGCCGGTGGGCGGGCGGGGCCGGATCACCAGCACCGGCGTCTCCGCCCGCTGTACCACCTTCTGCGTGACACTGCCCAGCCACAGACGCTGCAGCCCACTCCGCCCGTGCGTTGCCATCGCGATCACGTCGGCGCTCTCTTGCGCGGTGAGCCGCAAGATCGCCTCCGCCGGTTGGCCGTACACGATCCGGGTCTGCACCGGCACCCGCGCCTCCTCCAACTGCTGCGCCACGCCGGCCAGGTACGTGCGTGCGCCCTTGACCACATCGGGTTGTTGCGCTTCATGCCGGCGGATAGCTGCGGCTTCCTCGACCAAGGCGCTCTCGTCTAGCGACGGCAACACGGTGACTAGTAAGAGGCCGGCGCCCGTGGCGGCGGCGAGGTTCCGGGTGTAAGCCAGCGCCTGCTCCGCCAGCGAAGATCCATCGAGCGGCACCAGGATCTTTGTGTACGGCACGACCGGCTCCAACGCGGCGCCGGCGTCTGGGGAGGCTGGGCGCACCAGTAGCAGGGGCTGGTCCGCCCCCTGAACGACCTTTTCCGCCACACTTCCCAGTAACCAGCGGGTAAAGCCGGTACGACCGTGCGTCGCGAGGGCGATTAGCCGCAGGTCCGGGTTCTGGCTGGCATAGTCCAGAATGGATTCTGCCGGGGCGTTCGGTGCCGTTCGTATGGTCACTGCGACACCCAGATCGCGCAGTCTCCGCGCGACCTGGTTTAGATACCTGGTGGCCGAGTTAACCTCAGCCTCCCATTGTAGCTGGTCGGGCACGTTGTATGTCGGCGTCCACATCGCCGCTGCGACGGCGCTCATCGACGGAGCCACCGCGCGCAGCAGCGTGATGCTGCGCGCGGTGGTGCGGGCCAACATCACCGCGTGGGGTAGGATGGCCTCAGCGAGCGTTGAGCCATCCAATGGCACGAGAATCTCGTCTTTCATGGCGTTTGTCTCCTTGTGCGCCGGTAGTGGAAAGATGGGGCGGCAGCGCCACCCACTACCGCTTGTGGCGCTGCCGCCTAAGCGATCCGCTTTCGTCCTGCCGTATCCGGATTCGCAATGGGCTTGACCAGCGGAGACCGGATCAGCCCGCCATGGCCTGCGCCATCTCCGCCAGCCTGGTTGCGTAACCCATTTCGTTGTCGTACCAGGCGGCAACGGTAAGCAGCCGCCCGCCCAGCACCTGGGTCAGCGGCAAGTCTACCAGTGAGGAGTGGGTCTCACCCAGGATGCGGCTGGAGGCCCATTCGTCTTCCAGCACGCCCATGATACCCTGCAGGGGTGCCTGCGCGGCGGCGCGGCGGATCGCGTCGTTGACTTCCGCCACACTGGCCTCACGGCCCAGGATCGCGTTCAACTCGACAATGCTGCCGGTGCGGACGGGCACGCGGTACGCCTTACCCGTGACGTTCAGGTCCGGCCAGATGAACTTGAGGGCCTTGTCCGCGCCCGACGTGGCGGGGATGATGTTCTCGGCGGCAGCCCAGGAGCCGCGCCGATGCTTCATCGGCTGGTCGGTCAGCGATTGCGTGTTGGTATAGGCATGCACGGTGGAAAAGAAGCCCATCTCCAGGTCGAAGCCCTCGCGGAGCACCTTGATCAGCGGGGCCAGGGCGTTGGTCGTGCAACTGCCCATACTCACGATAAAATGCCGGCGCGGGTCGAACGTCTCGAAGTTGATGCCGGGCAAAATGACCGCGTCGCAGTCTTGCCGGCTCTTGCTGACCGCGCTGACGAGCACGCGGTGCGCGCCGTTGTCCAGGTGGGTTTGGGCGATCTCACGCCGGGTTGCGCGCCCGGTACAGTCGATCACCACGTCCACCCCCAGCGCGCCCCAGTCCGGCAGGCTCTCGTTCGTCCGGATGTAAGGTATTCTACGGTCGCCCACGACCAGTGTGTTCTCCTGGCCTCGCACCGCTTCCGGCCAGACCCCGTAGTTGGTATCGACCTTGAACAGCGCCGCCAGGGCGGATAGATCCTGGATGTCGGAGACCGCCACCGGCGTGAATAAGCCGCTTTGCAGAGCGTGCCGGGCGGTTAGCCGGCCAATGCGGCCAAAACCATGTATCGCTATCTTGCTCATCGTTTTAGCTCCTTTAACAGTCTCTTAAGCAGAGCGATCCGCCTGCAAGGATCTGTCATCATTCAACCACCATTCGTGGTCACGAACACAATGGGAACCCTACGGGCAGCGCGGGGCTCCCTAGCAACCAGGCAATCCCGCTGGCCGACCGCGATAGATGGCTCGCGCCGCCGGCGTCTGAAGTATCCTCGGGTGCGTTATCTCGCCTGTTAGTGGGGAAGGGACAGCTTTGTCGACGATGCCAATCGCGGGGCCACCGCCCGGCCCCAGTACGGCGCCGCCGATGGGAATACCGCCCCGACTCCCTGCGGGAGCCGCGGAGAGCACAGCCATCGCTTCGCAAGCATTCATCTCATTTGCTCCTTCTGTTTACTCGAAGGCCCAAGACCGGGATAGGTAGCGATTCTTCTTCGCCGGCGAGGACGCTGCCCCTGTCACTTGCGCGCGCTGCCCTGGGCCGGCCACCGCGCGGACCGCCACACGGACGGGCAATACACAAACGTATCACCCATGCGCCCACTGCGGCAGCGCATCGGAACCCGCCTGGTGGTCGCCTTGCACATCTCTATTTGAATTTTACCCCCGCTCTTTGAAGGTTAAGCGAAGAGGGGGTTAAGGTTCTGTTAAGATTGGCCCGGAGCAGCAGCTATTCCGGCATGGCCTGGCGGACGCCGGCGCACCTGCTGATCGATGAGATTTTGATCCGGCTGCTGCGCAGTGCTATTGAGGGCCCGGTGGTCGAGATCGGTCATGCGGAATCCAGCGCGGCCAGAGTCGCGGAAGCCGTAGAGTGGATGCGCACCAATTTCGCCCAGCCCATGAACATCGCGGACCTGGCCGAGTTGGTGCATATGAGGGTGTCCTCGTTCCACCAGCACTGCCAGGCGGTCGCGTTGATGAGTCCCTTGCAGTTCCAGAAGGTGCTGCGGCTGCAGGAGGCGCGGCGGTTGATGATCGTGCCGATGATGGTTGTCGGGCGGCGAGCCGGAAGGTGGGGTATCTCAGCGTGTCGCAGTTTAGTCGAGAATACAACCGCTTCTTCGGGCATGCGCCAAGCCGGGACATCGCCAGGCGGCGGGAACAAGGCGTTGCAGCAGCCGCCGCTGCTCAGTAAGCGGATCAGGCACATGGCGCCTTGCGTTCGGATAACGGACCTTTCGCGCACTCCAGCATCAGTGAGTAGAGCGACCTCGTTGTAGTATTTACGCTAAAACGGGATACCGCAGTGGGCGCTAAAGGCCTTGTGACAGCCTGGGCCGCCGGAGATCGCTCTTCCGGGCCGTTTTTGTGCCGCTGCGCACCCAAGAACACGACTTCCGGCTCTGCTACAGGATGATCTCTATGGCCTGTCCGCCTCATCGCCTATACTCCTGCGTGTGCGATGGTAAGCAGCAACATGGAGTGGGGTCCGATAGTACCATCCTCCTGTTACATGATGAGGCGGCGGCTCGGTCCATAATGCTGGGGGTATGCGCTGCCCCGGCAGGGAGCAAGGTTGATCCCGCGTGAACGAAACCCTCACGGAAGCCGAAGCCGCGCGTCCCGCCCCCTTGGCGCGGGAACGCATTTACCGGCGCAATTTCGGCTTCTTCCTCACCGACGGCATCTTATTCATGCTGGCCATCGGCCTGATCGGCAGCACGACGGTAATCCCCGACTTTGTCCGCCGCCTGACTGACTCGCAAGTCTTGATCGGCCTATCCGGTAATCTGTTTGAACTGGGCTGGACACTGCCGCAGTTGTTCATCGCCCGCGTGATCGTCCGCGCGGGGCGCAAAAAGTGGTGGTTTGTGGGACCCAATCTTCCGGTGCGCTGCGTCATCTTGCTGTTCGCCGGGCTGATCCTGCTTCTCGGTCCCACCCGCCCAGAGGTCCTCTTGCTCGCCTTTTTCGTCTGCTACGGCCTGGCGGCGCTGGGCGATGGGCTCGTCGGTGTGCCCTGGGCCGATCTGGCCGGCAGCAGCCTCGACCAGCGCTGGCGGGCGCGCCTGTTTGGGGTGCAGAATGCGGTCACCGGGGTGCTCTTACTAGGGTTCGCCCCCCTGCTCGCACTGATCCTCGGGCGGCTGGAATTTCCCGCGAATTATGCGCTGCTCTTTGGCCTCGCCGGCCTGCTATTCGCCCTCTCCAGCGTGCCCATGTTGTTTATCCAGGAGCTGCCCGGCGCGCACGCGCAAACGACAATTCCGCCATTGAGCGAATTTCTCCCGGACCTGGGGTGGGTGCTGCGCACAGACGGCCCGTTTCGCGCGATCGTGCTGACCCGCATGCTCACCAGCCTGTTGGCGATGGCCGGCCCGTTTTACATCGGCTTCGCGACCGGGCCGCTGGCGCTGTCCAGCGACGTGGCGGTACCGACGCTACTGGCCGTGCAGACCGTGGGCAGTATCGGCGGGGCGCTGGGGTACATCTGGTTAGGAGCACACAAAAATGTGCTGTATATGCGCCTGGCGTTGGGGGGCGCGCTGCTCTTGCCGGCCGGCGCGCTGCTGGCCGCGTGGGTGGGGCCGCTGCCGCTGTATATAGGGTTTCTGCTGTCGGGGCCGGCACTGAGCAACCTGTTCTTCAGCTATCAGAATTGGGTGGTGAGCTATGCCCCGCCGGAGCGCCGCCCGCTCTATGCCGGGCTGTTCAACACCCTCTCGGCCGGGGCAACGCTGGCCGCCCCGCTGATCGGCGGCACGCTGGCCGAGCGGCTGGGGTACGAGCCATTATTCGCGGTGGCGTGGCTCATGGGGTTGGCAGCCCTATTCATGACCCTCCGCTATCTGGGGGACAGGAGCAAATAGAAGACGAGCGCAAACATCCTCCAGGGTGCGGATTTAGAGGGCGGATCCCGGTCATCTCGCCCGATGCCACATTGACCATCGCTGAGAGCCGCCCGGCCCAGCGAGTGCGGCAATCACTCCGTGGCCGGCCCAGGATGCACCACGCCGATAGTCAGCAGAATATTGGCATAAACACGCTGCTCGCCGGTGGCGACCAGCAAGGCTACGCTCTCATCCCTGGCGGCGGCGTAAAAGGCGAAGCGATCCAGCGCTTGTAACTCCAGTTCGGGCGGCAGCAAGGCGCGGAACTCGGCAAAGATGGCCGGTTCGTCGCCCGGCGGCATCATCACGGCGGCCGCCTCAATCGGGATCGCCGGCACCAGCGCGTCCAGCACGGCGGTGACCGGCACCAGGCCAGGGCTGAGATTGAGGAATACCTGCCGGGCCTGCGGCCCGACTGCGGTGGCGAACGGGTAGTTGCCGTCGGCGATCAGTATCTTGCTGCCATGCCCCGCCCGGCCCAGGGCTTCCAGTATCTGCGGGTGAATGAGCTTCCCCTTGAGCATGTGCGCTACTCCTTCCCGAATATGGCCGCACCGGCACCTGTGCCGGTACACGCTCGAAGTCTGCGCGGCTGAACTGCCCGGCGCCTGCTGTGAGCGCGTTGGCGGTGCCGGCGGCCACACCATACCGCGCCGCCTCAAACGGCGCTATTTTATGCGTCAGTCTATACGCCGGTCCGGCTAGCAGGCCGTCGCGCGAGCCAGGTGCCGGGCTGGATCAACACTCCAGAGCACCATCTTGGTGTTGGGCGTGCCGTTATCGACGGTGATAATCCACATTGAGCGACCTCACGGCGGCGTGATCACGCCGTCGAGATCCCAGAGATCTTCCCAGTTCTGGCCTTCTTTCCAGAGAAAGACCTGGCCCTTGATCAGACGGCAGTTCTTATCGATGCGGGCGATAGCCTGCATTTCCTCGTCGCTCAGGGCGGGGCTGACGGCAGCGCGCAGGTTGGCCAGATAGTTGGCGCGCCGGGTCGAGAAGGGGATCGGGGTCTGGCCGCGCTGGATCGCCCACTTGATGCAGAGCGCCGCCGGGTGCATGCCGTGGCGCGTGGCAATCTCCCGGATGACCGGGTCTTCGGTGTCCACCGTGTCACCGGGCGTGCGGTCGCGCTCCGGGCGGTTAGGCGACCCGATAGGGGAGTAGCCGATCGGTTCGATGCCATGGGCGCGGACGTAGGCGAACAGTTCGGGCTGCTGGAAGTGCGGGTGTAGCTCCATCTCGTTGGCGCCCGGCTGGATCCGGGCGTCGCGCAAGAGCAGTTCCAGCTTGGGGATGGTCATGTTGGAGGTGCCGATATGGCGCACCAGGCCCATAGCGACCAGCTTTTCCATCTCGCGCCAGGTCGCCATGTAATCTGCGTGAATATAGGGGCGCGCGCCGTGGGTGCGCGCGGTGACGGCTACACCCGGATCGTGGTGATTGGGGAAGGGCCAATGCACCAGATAGAGGTCGAGGTAGTCCAGCCCCAGGTCGGCCAGCGATTGGCGACAGGCCGGGATAACGTCTGCAGGGGCGTGCTGGTTGTTCCAGAGTTTCGAGGTGATCCAGAGTTCGTCGCGCGGGAGCCCGCCGGCCATGATACGGCCCAGCGCCGCGCCGATCTCCTTTTCATTGCCGTATACGGCGGCGCAGTCAATATGGCGATAGCCAACCGCCACGGCGCCGGCAACGGCCGCGGCCACCTGCTCGGCGGGCACATGGTCCGAGCCAAAGGTGCCTAGCCCAATCGCCGGCATCTTCGCGCCGCTGCTGAACACGCGCTGGGGCACACGGCGCGGGTCTACGCCGTCCGCCGCAACCGCGAAGCGGGCCGGATCCTGCTCGGTCATAAGCTACCCTCCCTCTCCCGCTGTTGCGGGCACTCACGTAACTCCGGGGCGGGGGCGCGACGATCCGCGCACGACCAGCTCGGGGTCCAAAACGATCTCCTGCCTGCTACCCTGGCCGCTGTTGTCGAGGCGCTGGAACAGGCGCAGCGCGGCAGTGCGTCCTAACTCATACACCGGCTGGGTTACCACAGTCAGCGAGATGGTGCCGAGCCCGGCCCATGGCACCTCATCATAGCCGACTACGCCCACATCGTCGGGTACACGCAGGCCACGGGCGTAGATGGCGTTCAGGGCGCCCAGGGTTTGCAGGTTGTTGCCGACAAAGAGGGCGTCGATGGCCGGCTTGATGTCGAGTAGTTGTGCGGCAAGCTCACCGCCGCAGGTAACTGTAAACGGGCCGCAGCGTTCCAGCGCCGGGTCGAGGGCCAGCCCCGCCTGCTGCACGGCCTGGCGGTAGCCTGCCAGCCGCTCGCGCCCGGTGGTCAAATTGGCTGGGCCGGTGATAACACCGATGCGGCGGTAACCGTTGGCGATCAGGTGCGCCACCGCCTCCCGTGCGCCGCGCAAGTTGTCCACGAGCACGGCGTCGATGCCCCGGTTCTTGAGCCGGCGATCCACCGCGATGATCGGCACCCGGCGCTCGGCAAAACGGCGCAGCGTCTCCTCGGACAATTGCTCGCGCGTAGGCACGATGATCGCTCCGGCGACGCGCTCGGCGTCGAGCACGTCCAGGTATTGCTGTTCGCGCTGCGGGCTCTCGCTGGAGTTGCAGAGGATCAAACTATATTCGTGGCGCAGCGCCTCATCCTCCACGCCACGAATCAGCGCCATGAAAAAGGGATTCTGGATATCGGAGACCAGCAGGCCGATGATGCGCGATTTGTTGCCCCGTAGCGAACGGGCCGCCGGGTTGGGGCGGTAGGAGAGGGCTGCCACGGCGACCTCGACGCGCCGGCGCACCTCGGCGTTCACCCGGGTGTTGCCGTTGAGCACCCGCGAGACGGTGGAAATCGACACCCCCGCCTGTTTGGCGACATCCTCGATCGTAACCATAGCCGGCCCTGCCTGCTGAGAGTCTCTGCCCAGTCAACAAAGTTGCAAACACTGGGAAAACGTTCCCTGAAAATCTACGAATCCGCCCCGGCAAGCCACGGCCACTATACTGCCGCTGCTGCCCTTTGTCAATAGGTTTGTCAGCCGACTTAGCCGTCGTGGGCGAGAGCGTGCAGTAGTTGGAGAGGGATCGTGTGGCCTATGGACAGTTGCCCCCTACCTGCTCTGGTATGGCTCGCCAGGGAAACGGTTTCACAAATAGTCGAGCGTGCTCGGTTGCCTCGTTATGCGCCGCTCGATAGCTGGAATCGCGCGGACCCTTGCACACTCCATCGTGTCGCCGGTGCCAGGGTAAATCAACTGCACTGGAATTTCACCCTGGCGCACCTATTGACAAACCGGTAAGGGTATGATAAGCTATGACAGCGTTAACATGGTAACGTTAACATAGCAGGGAGTGATATGGCTGTTACTCTCCGTGACGTTGCTGCCCTTGCCGGCGTTTCCGCCATCACCGCCTCGCGTGCCCTCAACAACTCCGGCTACGTTAGCCAGCAGACGCGCGCCCGCGTGCTCGCTGCGGCAGACCAGCTAAGCTACGTGCCCAACGCGGTAGCCAGTTCCCTGCGCTCCAATAAAACGCAGCTTTTCGCCTTCCTTACCGACATCACCAATCCCTTCTGGGCCCTGGTCGAGCGCAGCATCGAGGATGCGGCCCAGGAGGGCGGCTACTCCGTGATCCTGTGCAACACCGACGAAGACCGGGTCAAGGAAGCGCGCTACATCGACCTGCTGCTGCGCATGCGGGTCGACGGCCTGATCATCGCGCCCACGCGGGGCAGCACAGGCATCCTGCAAACCCTGGCGCGGCGGCAGTTACCGTTCGTGTTGATCGACCGCCTGGTGCAGGGCGTCGTGGCCGACAGCGTGCGCGGCGACAGCCGCGGCGGCGCCTACACCATCACGCAGCATCTGATCGCCACCGGCTACCGGCGCATCGGCATTATCAGCGGGCCACTCACCGTGTCCACCGCCGAAGAGCGGGTGGCCGGCTACAAGCAGGCGCTGGAGGAGGCGGGGCGGGCGCCGGACCCGTCGCTGATCCTCTACGGCCAATACAGCGAGAGTTGGGGCTACCAGGCCACGCAGAAACTCATGGCCCGCCGCTCGTGCCCCGACGCCATCTTCGCCGCCAACAACTTCATCGCCCTGGGCGTGCTGGAGGCGCTCCACACCAGCGGACTGCAGGTACCGCAGGACGTGGCCGTGGTGTCGTTCGACGATGTCACGCAAATCACCTCGACCCGCTTTCTTACAACTATCGTTCAGCCCGCCGCCGAGATGGGCCGCATAGCGGTGCGCCTGCTGCTCGATCGCCTTGCCGGGCCCGACAAGGCGCCGGAAGACATTGTGCTGCCGGTAGAGCTGATCCTGGGCAGTTCGTGCGGCTGCGACCCCCGCGCGATCGCGCCGGCCCGTGGCGGCGACGTTTCTTTGAGCGGGGTTGCCGGCCGGGCAACGGACCTGCTGCGCGGCTAGATCGGCAGGCGCGCGGGCCGGGCCGGATCTTTCAAGAGGAGGCGCGTTATGGAAGACGGACCCAAGGCGGCAAGTACCGGCGCCCTTGCCCCCGAAATCCTGGTGCGCATGGAGGGAATCGAGAAACGCTTCCCTGGCGTCCACGCTATCGCGCAGGGCCATTTCGAGCTACGCCAGGGTGAGGTGCACGCGCTGCTTGGGGAGAACGGCGCCGGGAAGTCGACCCTGATGAAGGTACTGGCGGGCGTCTATCAGAAAGACGGCGGTCATATCTACTACCGTGGCAAGGAAGTAGACGTGACCAGCCCGCGCGCCGCGCAGGAGTTGGGCATCAGCATGATCCACCAGGAGCTCAACCTGATGCCCCACCTCACGGTGGCCCAGAATATTTTTATCGGCCGCGAGCCTCGTTCCGCACTCAACTTCTTCCTGGATGACCGGGCGCTCAACGAGCAGGCGCGCAAGGTGCTCGCCAGTCTACACCTCAAGCTCGACCCGCGGGCCAAGGTGGACGATCTCACGGTCGCCATGCAGCAGATGGTTGAGATCGCCAAAGCTCTCGCGCTCGGCTTCGAGGTGCTGATCATGGATGAGCCGACGGCCGCGCTGACCGACTCGGAAATCAACGAGTTGTTCCACCTGATCCGCGACCTGCGGACCAGGGGCATCGGCATCGTCTACATTTCGCACCGGCTGGAGGAGATCAAGCAGATCTCGGATCGCGTCACCGTCATGCGCGACGGCCATTACATCGACACGGTGAACACCGCGGATGTGACGATGGACCGCATCATCAACATGATGGTTGGCCGCACGATCTACGAGTCCGCGCCGGAACTGCCGGAGAACCCCAGCCAGGAGGTCATTCTGGAGGCGCGGCACCTGAGCCGCGGACGGGCCGTGCGCGACGTCAGCTTCCAACTGAAGCGCGGCGAGATCCTGGGTTTCGCCGGGCTGGTGGGCGCCGGGCGCACGGAGGTGGCCCGCCTGATCTTCGGCGCCGATCACCGCGACTCGGGCGAGATTCTCGTGCATGGCAAGCCGGCGCAGATCAACAGCCCGCGGGAGGCCGTACGCACCGGTATCGCCTACCTGTCCGAGGACCGCAAGCGCTACGGCCTGGCGTTGGGTATGGATGTCGAAACCAACGTGGTGCTGGCCACCTTCCAGAAGTTCCTGCGCATGCTTGGCTGGGTGGATACCGCCGAGACGCGCAAGACCGGCGAGTTCTACGTCAAGGCGCTGGCGATCAAGACGCCCGGCTTGCAACAGCGCGTCAAGAACCTGTCGGGCGGCAACCAGCAAAAGGTGATCATCGGCAAGTGGCTCACCGCCAATACCGACATTCTGATCTTCGACGAGCCGACCCGCGGTATCGACGTGGGCGCCAAGAGCGAGATCTACCGCCTGCTGAACGAACTGGCGCACCAGGGCAAGGGCATCATCATGATCTCGTCCGAGTTGCCCGAGATCCTGCGCATGAGCCACCGCATCGCCGTGATGTGCGAAGGCCGGCTGACCGGTGAGCTATCGAGCCAGGAAGCCACGCAAGAGAAGATCATGGCGCTTGCCACGCAACGCGGTTCCGTCACTACCACCGAGCCGCCGGCAGCTTCACCGGCCCTGCCGGCCCAACGATAGCGAGGGAGCTCACCATATGGAAGCAACAGCCACCTCGGCCCGTAGACGTGCGTTGGTCCCGTCCGACGCCCTGCAGCGGGCGCTCGCCTTCGGCGCCCTGATCTTGCTTTTCATCGTCTTCTCGCTGGCGTCGCCGAACTTCTTGCAGTTCGACAACGTCGTCGGCATTCTGATCGCCACCGCGGTGAACGGTGTGCTGGCCCTCGGCGTCACTTTTATCATCATCACCGGCGGCATCGATCTGTCGGTTGGCACGGTGATGACCCTCGCGGCGGTGATCACCGGCGTGCTGGTGACGGAGATGCATCTGCCCTTGCCGCTCGGCATCGTGGGCGGCATCCTCGCCGGCACGCTCATGGGTCTGGTCAACGGCGCGGTGATCGCCCGCATGAAGATCCCGTCCTTCATCGCCACGCTGGGCATGCTGAATATCGCCAAGGGCCTGGCGCTGGTCCTCTCCGGCCTCAAGCCGATCTACTTCAACGATACGCCGGAGTTCAACGGCATCGCCATGGGCTCGGCCCTTGGGGCGCTGATCCCCGGTTTGGACGTGCCCAACGTGGTGCTGTTGCTGTTCGCCGCGGCCATCGTCGCGGGCGTGATCCTCAATCGTACGGTGCTCGGCCGCTATGCTTTCGCGTTGGGCAGCAACGAAGAGGCCACCCGCCTCTCCGGCGTCAACACCAACTTCTGGAAGATCGTTATCTATGGCCTGGGGGGCACCTTCAGCGGCCTGGCCGGCGTGATGATCGCCGCCCGCCTCAACTCGGCGCAGCCGGCGCTCGGCCAGGGCTACGAACTGGACGCGATCGCCGCCGCCGTGATCGGCGGCACCTCGCTCAGCGGCGGCGAGGGCAGCATGCTCGGCACCATCATCGGCGCCTTCATCATCAGCACGCTCACCAACGGCCTGCGCATTCTCTCGGTGCCCCAGGAATGGCAGACCGTCATCACCGGCGCCATCGTCATCCTGGCCGTCTATCTGGACATCCTGCGCAGGCGCCAGAGGTAGTTGAGCGCGGCCCAGAAGCCGTCAAGGAGGTTTGCCTATGGCCCTTTGAAGTCGGGAGGCAGTCACGAATGCTAACACGGCTACTTTATG
Organism: Chloroflexia bacterium; assembly: GCA_035693165.1. Classification (GTDB taxonomy): domain Bacteria; phylum Chloroflexota; class Chloroflexia; order QHBQ01; family JAICKM01; genus JAICKM01. The sequence continues at coordinate 16,260 of DASSGZ010000537.1, forward strand.
CAGGACCGAAGGAGGAAGAGCATGAGGTTCCAGAGACTGTTCATAGTGGTTTCCAGCCTGTTGGTGCTGAGCATGCTGCTGGTGGCTTGCGGCGGCGAGACGCCCACCGCTACCCCTGCCACGTCGGGTGGCGGGGCTGCCGGTGGGGCGACCGCCGCGGCGACCGCCGCGTCGGGCGGCAGTGCGTCGAGCATGTATATCCCGGTTATCTCCAAGGGCTTCCAGCACCAGTTCTGGCAGGCGGTGAAGAAGGGCGCCGAGGATAAGGCCAAGGAGCTGGGGGTCCAGATCACCTTTGAGGGCCCCGAGAGCGAGTCCCAGGTAGACAAGCAGATTGAGATGCTGCAGGCCGCCCTCGACAAGAAGCCCACGGCCCTATGCTTCGCGGCGCTCGACTCGAAGGCCGCCATCCCGCTGCTGCAGAAGGCGAAGGACGCCAACATTCCGGTGGTCGGCTTCGACTCCGGCGTGGACAGCGACATCCCGGTGACCACGGTCGCCACCGACAACATTAAGGCGGCCGGTGAGGCCGCCAAGCGCATGGCCCAGATGATCGGCGACTCCGGCGAAGTGGCCCTGGTGGTGCACGACCAGACCAGCCGCACCGGCATCGACCGGCGCGACGGCTTCGTCAACGAGATGAAGAATCACCCCAATATCAAGATCGTGGACATCCAGTACGGCGGCGGCGACCAGCTCAAGTCCACCGACCTGGCGAAGGCCATCATCCAGGCCCACCCCGACCTGAAGGGCTTATTCGGGGCCAATGAAGGCTCGATCATCGGCGTGCTGAACGCGGTGAAAGAGCTGAAGAAGGAAGGCAAGATCACCGTCATCGGCTATGACAGCGGCCAGCAACAGCAGGACGCCATCCGCAGCGGTGTCGAGGCCGGCGCCATCACCCAGGACCCGATCAACATCGGCGCCAGGTGCGTCGAGTCGGCGGTCAAGGCGGTCAAGGGTGAGAGTCTGCCCAAGACCATCGACACCGGCTTCCACTGGTACGACAAGAGCAACATCGACAACGCCGAAATTCAGGCGGTACTCTACAAATAATCAGTCCCGCGTAAATCGGGGCGGGGGAGCTGCCGTCGGGGCGGCTCCCCCGCCCCGGTGGGAGGAAAGCATGACCGCTGATAATCCAGGCGCGGCCGCCCGCGACGGCGCGCGGCCACGCTACGTGGGCGACTGGCCCCGCATCGGCATCCGCCCGGCCATCGATGGCCGGCGCCGCGGCGTGCGCGAGTCGCTCGAAGAACAGACGATGAGCCAGGCGCGGGCCAGCGCCGAGTTGTTGAGCGCCCACCTGCGCTATCCCGACGGCCGGCCGGTCGTCTGCGTGATCGCCGACACGTGCATCGGCGGCGTGGCCGAGGCCGCGCAGGCCGCGGAGAAGTTCCGGCGGGCCGGCGTTGGCCTGACCATTACCGTCACGCCCTGCTGGTGCTACGGCTCCGAGACGATGGACATGGACCCGCAACTGCCGAAAGCAGTATGGGGCTTCAACGGCACCGAGCGTCCCGGCGCGGTCTACCTGGCCGCCGTGCTGGCCGCGCACACCCAGAAGGGCCTGCCCGCCTTCAGCATCTACGGGCACGAGGTGCAAGACAGCGGCGACGGGGCGATCCCCGCGGACGTGCAGGCAAAGCTGCTGCGTTTTGCCCGCGCCGGCCTCGCCGTGGCGATCATGCGGGGCAAGTCGTACCTGTCGCTGGGCGGCGTCTCGATGGGTATCGCCGGCTCGATTGTGGATCATGGCTTCTTCGAGCGTTACCTGGGGATGCGCGTTGAGACGGTCGATATGAGCGAATTCGCCCGCCGCATCGAGGAAGGTATTTACGATCCCGAGGAGTACGAGCGGGCCTATGCCTGGACCAGGGCCAACTGCAAAGAAGGCCCGGACCTCAACGCCCCCGGCAGCGCCCGCAGCCGCGAGCAGAAAGAGCAGGATTGGGCCACCTCGGTCAAGATGACGCTGATCGCCCGCGACCTGATGATCGGCAATCCCCGCCTGGCCGAATTGGGTTATGGCGAGGAGGCGTTGGGCCGCAACGCCATCGTGGGCGGCTTCCAGGGCCAGCGCCAGTGGACCGACCACGCGCCCAACGGCGATTTCATGGAGGCGATCCTCAATTCGTCGTTCGATTGGACCGGCATCCGCGCCCCCTTCGTCTTCGCGACCGAGAACGATAGCCTCAACGGCGCGACGATGCTCCTCGGTAACCTGCTGACCAACACGGCGCAGATCTTCGCCGACGTGCGGACCTATTGGAGTCCCGAGTCGGTACAGCGGGTGACCGGCTACCAACTCGAAGGCCGGGCGGCGGGCGGTATTCTGCACCTGATCAACTCGGGGGCGGTGACCCTGGACGCGACCGGGCAGATGGAGCGCGATGGGCAGCCCGCGATGAAGCCCTTCTGGGAGATCAGCCAGGCGGACGCCGATCGCGCCCTGCAAGCGACGACGTGGGGGCCCGCCGTGACCGAGTATTTCCGCGGCGGCGGCTTTTCGTCCACCTTCCTGAGCCGCGGCGGTATGCCGGTTACAATGAGCCGGATCAACATCGTCCATGGGCTGGGGCCGGTGCTGCAGTTGGCCGAGGGCTGGACAGTCGACCTGCCGCCGGAGGTGCATCACACCCTCGATGTGCGCACCAACCCGACCTGGCCGACGCACTGGTTCGCCCCGCGACTCACCGGCAGCGGTGCGTTCAGCGACGTTTACAGCGTGATGGCCAACTGGGGCGCCAACCACGGCGCGATCAGCTACGGCCACATCGGCGCCGATCTGGTCAGCCTGGCCGCCATGCTACGCATCCCGGTCTGCATGCACAATCTGGAAGAGCCGATCCTCTTCCGACCCAGCGCCTGGAGCGCGTTCGGCACCGCGGACCGGGAAGGCGCCGACTATCGCGCCTGCGCCAACTTTGGGCCGCTTTACGGCAGCTATTAGCCGGAAGCTCATCGCGGCGGCGCAGCGGCGGGAGTTGCTACATGACTACTACACTTGAAGGATTGGTCGCGCTGTCGCATGAGTTGGGCCGCGAGGATCGCCAACTGGCGATTCTTGGCGAGGGTAACACCAGCGCGGATAATGGCGACGGCACCTTCTGGATTAAAGCATCGGGCAGCCGGCTAGGGACGATCGATGCGAGCGGCTTTACGCAGGTGCGGCTGGCAACCGTGCTGGATCTGCTGGCCGGGGAGCAGCCGAGCGATGAGCAGGTGGCGGCGGGCTTGCGGGCGGCCATGGTCGATCCAACGCAGCGCCTACCGTCGGTGGAGATCTTCTTGCACGCGGTATGTCTGGCCGAGGGCGGCGCTAGCTGGGTGGGGCACACGCACACCCTCTCGGTTAATCAGATTCTGTGCAGCCGGCTTGGCGCGGAGCCGTTTATGGGCCAGCTCTTCCCTGACGCTATCGTGGTCTGCGGCATTGCGCCCGCCGTGATGCCCTACGTCGATCCTGGCTTCATTCTGGGGCTGGGCGCGCGCGAGGAGCTGCAACGCTATCAGGATCGCTATGGGCGCCAGCCGAAGCTGCTGCTGCTGATCAATCATGGCGCCGTCGCGCTGGGCCAATCGGCGAACGAGGTGCAGAGCATCCTACTGATGGCCGACAAGTGGGCACGGGTGTTGCTGGGCACCTACGCGCTGGGCGGCCCGCACTACATGAGCGAAGACAACGTGACGCGGATCGATAGTCGCCTGGACGAGCACTACCGGCGCGGGCGCATCGCCGGTCGCTGATAGGTTGCGCACGGTGGTGGAAGTGTTTGGGGTGGGGACTGACCTGCTATGAGCGGCACGGCTGATTACATCGCTATCGACCTGGGCGCCTCCGGCGGGCGAGTGATCGCCGGCGGCTGGGACGGCGCGCGCTTCACGCTGCGTGAACTGCACCGCTTCGCCAACGAGCCGGTCGGGCTGCAAGGGCATCTCTACTGGGATGTTCTGCGGCTGTGGCACGAGGTGAAGGCCGGGCTGGCGCGCTACGCCGCGGAGAGCAGTGTGCCGCCCGCCGGGATCGGCGTCGACACCTGGGGCGTCGATTTTGGGCTGCTGGATAGGGCGGGCCGGCTGCTCGGCAACCCCTATCACTATCGCGATCCTCGCACCGACGGCGTGCCCGAGATGGTCGATCAGATCGTGCCGCCTGCCGAGGTTTACGCCGTCACCGGCATCCAGCGCATGCCGATCAACACGCTGTTCCAGCTATTCAGTATGCAGCGTAGCGGCGACCCGCAGCTAGCCGCAGCCCAAACCCTGCTGCTGATGCCCGACCTGTTCCATTACTTCCTGACCGGGTGCAAGGTGGCCGAGTATACCCACGCAACCACCACGCAGATCTTCGACGCGCGGCAGCGGCAATGGGCGGGCGATCTGCTCGACAGGCTGGGGCTACCGGCGCAGATACTCCAGCCGGTAGTCCAGCCGGGCACGCCGCTGGGCGATCTGCTGGCTGCTGTGGGCGAGGAGGTCGGCCTGCGCGGCACGGTACCGGTGATCGCCACGGCGACGCATGACACCGCCAGCGCGGTGGCGGCGGTGCCCGGCCTGGACGAGCGTAGCGCCTATATCAGCAGCGGCACCTGGAGCCTGGTCGGCGTGGAGACGGCGCAGCCGATTCTCACCGAGCGGGCGCGGGCACTCAACTTCACGAATGAGGGCGGCGTCGACGGCATGATCCGGTTGCTGAAGAACGTGGGCGGCTTATGGCTGCTGCAAGAGTGCCGCCGTATCTGGCGGCGCCAGGGCCACGACTACGGCTGGCCCGAGCTGATTGCCCTGGCCGAGCAGGCGGTGCCGTTGCGGAGCATCATCGATCCCGATGCGCCGGAGTTTCTGCATCCGGCGGATATGCCGGCGGCGATCCAGGCGTATTGCCGGGCGGCCGGCCAGCCGGAGCCCGACAACACCGGCGCGATAGTGCGTTGCTGCCTCGAAAGCCTGGCGCTGAAGTATCGTTATGTCATCCACGCGCTGGAAGAGTTGCTTGGGCATGGTCTCGATACGATTCGCATCGTCGGCGGCGGCAGCCAGAACGCGCTGCTGACCCAGCTTACCGCCGACGCCACCGGGCGCACGGTTGTCGCCGGGCCGGTGGAGGCGACGGCGCTGGGCAACATCATGGTGCAGGCGGTGGCCACCGGCGCCCTGCCGAGCATCGCCGCGGGGCGCCGCGCGGTGCGGGCCTCGTTCGAGCCGGTAGTGTTTCAGCCCCGGCGTGCGGCTGACTGGGACACCGCCGCAGCCCGGCTCGCGGCGCTTGTAGCGGCGCCCAGATGATGCAGCCGGCAGGGCGGTGCGGCATCGTGGCGATGCGAACGCAACCGGACCAAAAACACCGCTAAGAAAAGCTTAGTGCACATCGGCCCGCCGGGATCGGACGTTACCCCGCCACCCAGCCGCAGCAGAAGCACTCCCACCCCCCGGCCTGGACCGAGGCGCCGCATTGCGGGCAGTGGGCGGCCGCGACCTGCCCGGCCAGCGCCTGCAGCGCGGCAAGCTGCTGCGGCGCCATCCCGAAGTGGGCGCGGCCTGCCTCGGCCATGCGCTCTACGTCGTATCCGCCCCCCGGCACATGAAACTCCCAGACATGCTCATGCCAATAGTGCGTGACTTGGGCGGCCTCCTCGGTGTTGATCATCCGGATATCCTCCTGTTCAGTCGCGGGGCGACCGGGCGGCTAGAAACGCCACAGCGGCGGGCAACTGGGCGAAACGGTCGATGACATAATCGGGCGCAACGTCCCCATACGCTTTTTTGCCGAACTGGGTGGGCCAGAAGACGGTGCGCAGGCCCGCCTGCTGGGCGCCAAAGATATCGCAGTACATGTCGTTGCCGACATAGATCGCCTGGTCCGGCCGCACGGCGAGGGCCTGGAGAGCCGCCGTGAAGAGTCGCGGATCCGGTTTGCGGTAGCCGTAGTCGCCCGAGACGATGATGGTGGCGAAGCAATCACCCAGGCCGGCCGCGCGTAGTTCCGGCACGGCATAGGCGCTCTGCGCATCGCTGACTACGCCCAGGGCGTAATGCCGGCGTAGCGCGTCCAGCACCGGGCGGACATCGGGGTACAGGGCCAGGCGCTTGCGGGCCAGCGCCCGGTGCAACTCAGCCAGAAACACGGGCAACTGGCGAAGTTTCTCCACCGGCAGGATCTCGGGGGTCAGGCCCGCCGTCTGGAGTAAGCCGCGCCAGATCGCCACCACGTCATACTCGGGATAGCGCTCGCGGCTGCCCGCGCGCTGCGCCGCCATGGCCGTAAAATAACGCTCCTGGATCTCGTCGGGCGCCAGCATCACGCCCTGGTAGGTCAAGAACCGGCTGATGGCGCGGTAGATCTTATGCTGCCCCTCGTCGGTCTCGATGTCGATCAGGGTGCCGTTCACGTCGAAGAGGATCGCGCGCAGGTCGGTCATACTGTCCGCAGGGTCGTCCTGGCCTCCTCGATCAGCCGCCGGCGATACGGCGGATCGATCCAATCGTTGCGCGCAATGCGCAGCAGGGTCAGCGCCATCTGGAAGGGCACGCGCTCGCAGATTGCGCTGAAAGCGCGCCCGCGATCGGGGAAATGACAGGCGTACTCCCAGAGAAAATGCCCGATAAACGGCTCGGCGGCGGATTTATCGCCTGTCGCCTGCAGGAAGGCGTGCTGCAACTCGCCCGCGACGCGCCCCACGTCCCAGACCCGATCCACCCACTGCATCCGCTCCAGGTCAATCGCCGTTACCTGGAGCCCATCACCCAGCAGAAAGTTCGCCGGGGTGGCATCGCCATGCACCAGCACCTGCTGATCGGCCCACATCCGGGGTTGGGCGGCCCAGCGGTCGCGCAGCCCGTACAGTTCCTGGGCGGCGTCGCCGCCGAGGGCGCCCAGCTGCACCAGCCGGCCCAGCACCCGGTCCAGATACCGGCAGTCCACTGTGAAGTCCACGGCGATCCCGTTCGCGGTCCGGTTATGCAACGTGGCGAGGAAATAGGCCAGCGCGGTCAGTTTGGCGAAGAGGGCATCGCGTTCGCCGCGGCGACTCGCGCCGTCGAAGAACCGGCTGAGCCGCGCACCGGCCACATACTCCTCGATCAACACACTGCTCAGGCAGGCGTTACGGCCCAGGGGCCGCACCACGTGATGCGGATACCCCGTGAAGCCGTAGCTGCGGGCGCGCAGCAAATTCTCGTACTCGCGGTCCATATGGCGCTCGGTGGCGCGGGTGCCGGGCTGGTAAGGGCCGGCAAAGAACTTGCCGATGACCCGCAGCCCGCTCCGGCGCTCTGCATACAGATAGACCGAGGCCCGCTCGCCCATCCGGAAGACGTCGAACTCGGCGGGCGCATCCTCATACCCCAACTGCGGCAGGATTGCGGTCTGCAAGTACTCCCGCAGCGGGTCGTTGGCCGGCAACAGGCCCAGGTACTGCATCTATACCCCACCCATCCGTGGTACCTGCCGGGGTCGCCCCCATGCGGCGGGTTGCGCGTGCCGGATCAGGTCCGGCCCGCCATCCCACCGGGAGTTCACGCTACCCACCTACTGTAGCAGACCCGGTCCTGGCGCGCAACACCGCCTCCGGCGCCGCGGCTAATCTTCCCCGGCGTGCGCCTGGGTACCCGTCATTGCCGGCAGCGGCCTTTTTCAGTAACATAGCTACAGGCCGCCGCACGAAC
>DASSGZ010000538.1:0-11296 GCA_035693165.1 Chloroflexia bacterium
AGTCGGAGAACCCCATCGGTGACACGCCGCCCGAGCGCGTAAAGACGAGCGCCTATGCCCCGTTCGGCACAGAGTTGCCGCCCGGCGCGGTCATCAAGGGCGACGTCAAGTGCAACGGCGCCGTGCTGCGCGCCCGGCCCGACGGCTCGGATCTGCAGGTAGTCGCCTGGGGCTTCCGCAACCCTTACGGTCTGGAAGTGGGCGCTGATGGCGCGCTCTATGTCGCGATGCACGGCTTCGACGCTCGCGGCAGCCGTCCGGTCGAGAACGCCTGGGACAGCTTCTACAAGGTCGAGGAAGGCAAGTGGTACGGCTGGCCCGACTACGCCAGCGGTGTGCCTGTCACGGATCCGCAATTCAAGACAAAGGACAACCCTCAGCCCCGGTTCCTCATCGCTAACCATCCGACCGACTCTCTGCCCAAGGAAATCGCCCGCTTCAACCCGCACGCGGCCATTAATGGTTTTGGCTTCGCTCCGAGCGAGGAGTGGGGTAAGCCTACGGATGCTTTCATTGCCCAGTTCGGCGATTTCACCCCCGCCACCGGCACCGTGGACCAACCCCAGGGTGTGAAGGTAGTGAAGCTCGACACCACCAACGGGCAGGTGACCGACTTTATCACAAACAAGCTCCCCGGCCAGGCTTCGCGCCGCGGCACGGGCGGTCTTGAACATCCCTCGGATGTGGCTTTTGGGCCTGATGGCGCGATGTATATCACTGATTGGGGCGTGGCGCGCATCAGCGTCGAGGGCATCAAACTCGAAGAGAATTCGGGCGTAGTCTGGAAAGTGACCCCTGCTCCGCGCTCCTCGCTGCCGGGTGGTCCGAGCCTGCTCTATACCATACTCGGCAGCCTGGCGCTTGCTGGGGCAACGGTGTTCGCCGGTTGGGGCGGTGCATCTGGACGCGCACCTGGGCCGGCGCGCCGGCCGCTCGATGGACTCTGGACGGGGGCGCTCGCCGGCCTGGTCATGGGTCTCTTCACGATGACGGTGGCCGCCGCGGCCCTGCAGCTTCCCTGGTATGCCGCGCCGCGCGTACTCGCGACTATGGTGATGGGCAGCGCGGCCGTTGCCAATATCCTTGAGTTCGAGATCGTGTCGTTCATCGTCGGCGTTATCGTGCTGCTGGTGCTGACAGCCATCCTGGGCCTTGGGTTCACCCTTTTGCTTCGGACACATGCGCGCTGGCGGCAGCTGCTGGCGGGGCTGCTGTTCGGGCTGACGGCCTGGGCGCTCTTGCAGTATTTCGTGCTACCGATACTCTTCCCCCTGGTCACCGAAAAAGGCTTCCCGCCGCTCTGGTACGCCATGTCCTTTGGGGTGTTCGGCTTCGCACTTGGCGCTCTGCTGGCTTACCTGCCCCTCGTCCGTCCTGGCGCCAAACCGCCGCTGGAAGAAAGAGTGACGTGAGGCGTTGATCGTAATCGGGCGGAAGCGGATGGGCGCAAGCCCGGCGGACGTCTAGCGGGTTGGAGCGGACGAGACGGCGAGACTGTGAAGGTTGGTGCCTCCCGCGGGAGGGCCAACCCGCTCCAATGTAGCGCGGTTGCGCTCCAGCGTGCGCCGGGCGGCGCGATCTTCACCATTGTTGACGCGCCGCTGCGCCAAGGCGACCACCGGAATCGCCTTGCCACATTAGTGGGCGCTGGCCCACCGTCGCTGCGTTGCAGCAACAAAGCCGCGAGGACAGCGTTAGGATGGAAGCCTGCGCACCGCATCTGGCCGATAGGATAAGACAAACACAGACAGTCAGGAGGATGAAATGCAGATCGATCCGATAATTGTCTACCGGCGCTCCTGGTGCGAGGATAGCGACGCGGCAGTAGCGTATTTCAAGCGGCAGAAGATAGAATACGAGGAGATTGACATTGAGCAAGACCCAACCGCCGCGCAAGGGGTCAAGTTCGTGACCGGCGGATACGAGATCACGCCCACGCTCGTGTACCACATGCAAGCCATCGTGTTCGATCCCTGGAAGCAAGCTCGCTTCGAGGATTGGTGGCGATTTGCGAATGCCGTCTTTCCTGATGCCTGATAAATAGCCCGGTTCATGAAAGCGGCGAGAAGCATGATATGGGTAAAGTGTGTGTGTGAAAACGCGGACCCAGGGGACAGTACCCGAATCCTGGTAGCGCGCTTGTGGCCCAGGGGCATGCGGAAGGCTGACTTGCCATTGGATAGCCGGCTCAAAATCGAGCCGGGGCGCGGGCCGGGATTCCGCTTGGGCTTCCGCGATCTGTCTTCGTCGCCCTCGCTTTTGTCCTTCTCGTCGTCACGGCAGGCCGGACCTCCATCATTATCGCTGCCGCCTGCCAATGATGATCAAGGGGAACCCGAGATATGAGGTGGTCGCGTTTTGGACTAAAAACCAAGATCCTGGCGACACACTTGCTCGTTGTCGCCGCGTCTACCGTTGCCCTCCTACTCGCGGTTCTCCTCGTATTCGGGATCTTGGCACCATTGTCGCTTGGCAGCAATACGATATTCCTGGCATTTGGGCTTGTCGTCGTTATCGCGCTTTCCGGTGCAACGGCAGCCATACTGGCCAGCCGCTGGCTAGGTGAGCAGCTGACCGTACCTCTGAGGCAGGCTTCAGCGCTCGCGCGACGGCTTGCCCGAGGTCAGTACCCGGCGCGGGCGCCTCGGGGAAAGGATGAGGGACTTGCCCTGCCTGATAATGATGATCTCAGAGATCTGGTCGTGTCGCTCGACGATCTGGCTACGTCGTTGGAAGCAGCAGAAGGGCGGCGTACGGAGTTGTTCGGTGAGATTATACATGAACTTCGCACGCCGATTGCAATTCTCGAGGGGTACTTCGAGGGCCTGCTCGACGGGCACGTAAAGCCTTCTGACCAAACCTGGGCGATGCTTTACGACGTCACCAGTCGCGCGCATCGCCTGGTTGATAAGCTCCAGGCGCTGGCGCGGGCCGAGTCCCGGCAGGATCCGCCTGATTTGCAGGCGGTGGATCCTGGCCTCATAGCGCAAGCGGCGCTGGACCGGATGCGCCTGCACCTTGAGGAGAAGGGGCTGGACGTGGTCGCCAGCATACCCGAAGGCTTGCCGCTCGTGCTGGCCGATGCCGACTATGCCATCCAGGTACTGATGAACTTGCTGACGAATGCGCTCAGGTACACCCCTGTCCCCGGTACGGTAACCCTTGCCGTCAGTCGTCTTACGGACGCCGTGGGCGCTACGAGCGCTACGGGGGGCCGCGAGGTGGTATTCCGCGTAACTGACACGGGACTGGGGATTGCCGCCGAACATCTACCGCACCTGTACGAACGTTTCTTCCGCGTGGACAGGTCGTACAGCCAGGCCACAGGCAGCTCCGGGATCGGTCTACCTGTGGCTAAAGCGCTTGTGGAAGCGATGGGCGGTAGGATCTGGGCTGAGAGCCCGGGTCCTGGTCAGGGCAGTTCCTTCTCCTTTACCCTGCTCATATCTCCTGATCCCTGCCCTGCTTAGCCGGTATACTTGCCATTTCTCCTATCGAGTCTTCCAACAATAGAAGAAACGGCCTTAATCTACGCCGGTTGACGGGTGCAACTCGGCTTCATATACGGCATGCCCGGTATGCGGTCGTAACACCCCATCCGATCCGGCACTCCTGGCCGTCACACACCCGCACCGCACGGGCGTATCTCCGGGTTGGCTGGGCGCATCTTGCCTTGCATCCCGATCTTAACAGAATCTTAGTAATTCCCTTGCACTACTCTAAAACTCCTCGTCTACAATAGTAGTAACAGCACGGACGCTCTCGCGCTTAGGGTTCGTAAAAGAATAACTTCCCTCATCCCTTGCAATGAGGCTGGGGCGAATGAGCGGAGTTATTCTTTTACGGACCCTTAACCTTGCGGACCAGGCGCACGCAAGCACAGGGAGTTGAGGTGCACACCCGGAGTGCACTGGAAGTCGCTGAGAGAGGAACTGTACAAATGGTCTATCGTACACGGTGCCGGAACAGAGCCAAGAATACCAGCCTCGATGGTCCCACAGGTGCACCCAAGGCGTCTCACGTCAAAGAGGTGCTGGTCACGCTGAGAGATCGGCTTGAGGCTCAATTGGAAAATGGGGAGAATTGGGACTCGGTGCTGGTCCGCAACCTCCGGGATAATATGCGCGACCAGCTTAAACAGATCAACGAGGCTCTTGTTCGGATTGAGGAGGGGAACTATGGGATCTGCGCCAACTGCCTCACGATGATCGCGGCCGAGCGCCTGGTAGCTCGACCTTATTCTACGCTGTGCATGGACTGCCAGAATCGCCGGGACCGGGACAGGCTTGAGGGAAATTGAGCTACCCCGGCCAATACAAGTTTCGTGGCGCAGAGAAAAGATAGGGTAGGGATATGATGAACCAAGCACGCCTGACGGCAGGAACGGAGTTCCCAACAGGAGTGGCGCGAAGCGTGTACTGCGCGGAGGATGCACCATGAAGACTGGCAAATGGTACCCCACGCTATCTCGAATGGATCCATCGAAGGTACAGAAGGTAGGTTGTACAAGCTGCTCTCTCTGAATGGCTCTTTGAGCTTTAGTGTGCTTGAGTAGGAAACACTCAAGGATTATGCCGAGCGCGAGAGGCCAATCCCAGACCGAATCCTTGCTCGTCGGGTCACCTAGACGCCTCGCTAGCTTGTGAGATTGCGGAAACATCTTGAGTATTCGGGACTCAAGCACACTAAAGCTCAAAGAGCCCTCTGAATTCGCAGGCGGGCGCCGGCGCCCTCCGTACCAGCAACGTTGGGACGGGATGAAATTGGTGTCTTCAGAGAAGGCTGAAACTAGCCCAGGCACACTCATGCGGGCACTGATGGTACTCAGACTGTAAGCGTCGGGGGGTATAGAAGGTGCATTCTCAAGCTAGGCACTCAGTGTGTTGCCATCCGGGTGCTACCTCGATTGTGAGATGCCTTTCTCCTCGATTGTGTAGCTCAAATTCGCTATATCGTAAGGACTATCCCAATGGCTATCCAAGTGGAACCGGCTCGTATTTTTGTTGCGGACACCGACAGCAGCATTGTTGAGTTGATGCAAGACCTGTTACAGGATGAAGGTTACTCAGTCACCGTATTGCAGCATGCAGCCAACGTTTACGAAGAAATACGCCAGACCCTCCCTGATCTTGTAATTCTCGACATCACGCTGGAATGCCCCGGCGACGGATGGCTAACCCTCGACAAGCTCACGCACAACGCCGAAACATCACAGGTGCCTGTGATAATCTGTTCCGCCGACGTGCGCGCACTGCGCGCCAGACAGGATGACCTCGGCGTCCTGGGCTGCGTTTCGATCGAGAAGCCTTTCGATATTGATACTCTTCTCACCGCCATTCAGCAAGGTCTGGCGGACAAGCTTCCAGTCAAGACGCTTACAACGCAGCATAAGGAAATGTATCGTGATTCAGATGTGCTCGACGGCATCGGTGCGGCCGCTGACAGGATGATGACGGTAAGGCCGGCGCGGTAGGTGCGGTGGTCGAGTATGCGGGGCGAGCGCACTACACTTGGTAGCATGCCGGGCAGCGTCGCCGAAGCGAGAGCGCCTGCATCTCATACACCTGTTGCGAGTGAATATTTGCCTCTGTCTATGCGGAGGAGGTGCTTTGGAAAGGACGTACGAACATGTCAATAAACATGGTTAAGCTGACGAAACGGGAGGCTGTCGCAGATGGAACAATGGCGTTCTACTTTGAGAAGCCGAAAGACTTCGTTTACAGGGCCGGGCAGTTCGGAGACTTCACGCTTATCAACCCCCCGGAGACAGATGCTGAAGGAGCCACGCGGGGCTTTTCGCTTGCAAGTGCCCCTTGTGAAAAAGACCTGAAAATCGCGACACGTATGCGCGACACTGCGTTCAAGCGGGTACTAAAGGAGTTGCCATATGGAACGCAACTGAAGCTGGATGCCCCCTACGGCTCGTTTACGCTGCACACGAACGCCGCCATCCCGGCGGTCTTCCTCACCGGCGGCATCGGTATCACGCCCGTGCGCAGTATGCTCGTGGAGGCAACCAAGGAACCGCTATCCCGCCGCATTTTGCTTTTCTACTCCAACCATGCGCCCGAGGACACCGCCTTTTTAGAAGAGTTGCGCGCGCTGGCCGCGGGGAACCCGCAGTTTACCTTCGTTGCCACGATGACGCAAATGGGACAGTCGCACGACGGATGGGCCGGCGAGACAGGATACGTCACACGGGACATGCTGGAAAGATATATCGACGACCTGACTGTACCCATCTATTACTGCTCCGGCCCCGCAGCGCTGGTCTCTGCCATGCGCAAGTTACTCACCGAGGCGGGGGTGAACGAGGACAATATCCGCACAGAAGAGTTCGTAGGGTACTAACTCAGCCCGGAATCCCAGTCCGCCAGGTGGGAGAAAACGAGATCCGGGCGGTCATTACCGCCTTGAGCAACAGGACCCTGTCCTGTTACCCATCCTCGCTTAGCTCGCGCATCCGGAGAGGGTCGCAACAATAGTGGGCCGTGTGAGCAGCATCCCGCTCCCTGGCGAGCAAGCGGTATACTGGACACCCGGACTGAGCTAGCCACAAATGCACGATCCAAAGCCCGATTAGACGGTACTATACCAGTTCGGCTCTTTGGTGCGCTAAATCCAGCGCCATATAAGGAGCTAAATAAGGAGCTAACATGAGCACTCATCCGATCCCCGACTGGGATCCACGCGATATTTCCGTCCTCGGCGATCAGCGGCATGAGTACGATGAGATGCGTGAGCGTTGCCCCGTTGCCTATAGTCACTTCCTCGACTGGTCGCTCTTCCGACACGAGGACATTGTCAACGTCCTCGCCGATCCTGCAACCTACAGCAGTGCGTCCAAGCGGTGCGCCGTTCCCAACGGTATGGATCCTCCTGAACACACGCGGTACAGCCGCGCGCTGGCACCATATTTCCGACCGGAACAGATGAATGCGCTCGAGCCGGGCTGCCGGCGCATTGCAGTCGACCTGCTGCAGGCGCTCCTGGCCCGCGGTGACGCGGAAGTGGACTTCATCCCGGCATTCGCCCAGCCGTTCCCCATCAAGACGCTCTGCACCTTCCTCGGCTGGCCATCGGAGACCTGGGAGAACCTGCGTGGTTGGACACACGGCAATCAGGAGGTGGCGTTCTCGCAGAACAAGGAGGCGGGCGCGGCACTGGCCCGCGAGTTCACGGGATACGTCATGGCGGCGCTCCGCATTCGCCGGGAAGCCGGCGGCGATGTGCGCGCCCGCTTCCCGGACATCACCACCAGCATCATGGAAATTACGATCGATGGTGTGGGGCTCAGCGATGAGCAGATCGTCAGCGTCCTGCGTAACTGGACAGCAGGCCAGGGGACCGTGGCGGCCTCGCTTGGGATCCTCGTGTACTATCTCGCGGGGCACCCGGACATGCAGCAGCGCCTGCGCCGCGAACCCGCCCTACTGCCTGCCGCCATTGATGAGATTCTTCGCGCCGACGGTCCGCTGGTGGCTAATCGCCGGAGCACGACGCGCGATGTGGAGATCGCGGGCCGAAAGATCGATTCCGGCGAGAAGCTCTCGGTCAATTGGATCTCCGCGAACCGTGACGGCCGCACGTTTGACGATCCCGACACGGTCCGCCTGGACCGTGACCCGGCGGATAACCTCTTGTTCGGTGCGGGCATTCACTATTGCCTGGGCGCGCCGCTGGCCCGCCTCGAGATGCGGGTCGCTATGGAAGAGCTGCTGGCGCGCACAACCACGATCGCGCTTGGGGCGAATGATCTACCGAGGCGGCATATCTACCCGAGCAATGGATTCGGGGAGCTACCCGTGCGCCTGCGCTGACCGGGCCGCGGGCGGCGCCCGGACAGGCTACCATCCTGTTTCACATCCTGGCCCGGCGCGTACATCCGGAGCGGGCGGCCATATTGCCCGCGTGTCGGGGAAGCGCGTGTGTTTGCTACAGGGCCGAGGGGCCGCGGTGACTGCGGAGGAGCAGAGGGTGATGGTGGAGATTAGTTACGAGGGCCGAAACGAAAGCCCACCCCGCGCACCGTCTCGATGTAGCGCGGGCGCGCAGGGTCGTCATCGAGCTTCTTGCGGAGGGCGGTAATATGCACGTCTACCAGCCGCCCATCGTACAGGTCGTCGCCCCAGACTCTGTTCAGCAGTTGCGTTCTGGTGAACACCAGGCCAGGGTGCGATGACAGAGTGGCCAGCAGATCGAATTCGCGCGGGGTGAGCGGCACTATGCTACCGCTCTTAGTCACCTCATGGCGTGCCACATCAATGACCAGGTTATCGAACACAACCGGCTGCGGAATATCTGGGGCCAGTCGTCCGATCCCCGCTGCTGCACCCATCTCGGCGCGCCGGAGCATCGCTTTCACCCGTGCCACCAATTCGCGCGGGCTGAAAGGCTTGGTCATGTAGTCATCCGCGCCCACGGAAAGCCCGATCAGTTTGTCCACCTCGCTCGATTTGGAGGTGAGCATCAGCACAAAGGCATCGGAGAAGTGGCGCAGCCTGCGGCAGACCTCTACGCCATCCAAACCGGGCATCATGAGGTCGAGCACTACCACGTCGGGCGCTTCCCGTTCGGCCACCTGGAGGGCGGCGGGCCCGTCCAATGCCTCGAACACGGCGAATCCTTCGGCCTTCAGGTAGCTACTCACCAAGTCTACCAGGCTGCGTTCGTCATCTACCACCAGTACTCTTGCCGGCTCTGCGTGTGCGTTCACCTCATCCTCCTGTGGGGCCAAAATAAACCAAGAACGCCTGCACCTATACCGTCCGCCCTCCGCAAGTATGCGCCATGGGCCATGCCCCATGCAAGCAGTCTGAAGTATGCAAGAAGCTACGTGCCACCGGTTCTGTGAAGATTAAGCGCGGGTGCGGCCGGTAGTTTTGCAGAAAACACGCCTACGTGCTTGGCAGGCTGGTAACGGAAGTTGCCGGGCCAGCCGGTTCCCGGCGTGGCTCCGTCTAGCCATGCAAGACTATTGGCCGCCCCCATTCGGTGCACATCGGTGGCGGACAGCGTGGCACTGGTGTATCCTCATGATCATAGCCATAGAGATCAAACCTGATCCAAGAGGAAGTTGTCATGAATTGTCCGCGCTGCAACTCCGCTAAGACCAACGAATCGAGTCATAAGACAGCGTTGGGCTACCGCACATTCCGCTGTTCAGCATGCACATGCTGCAACGAACGCACGGGCACGCCGTTCAACCATCGGCAGCGTCCCACGCCATCGTGCTGCTGGTCGTTATCTTGCGGCTGCGCTACAAGTTACGCCTGCGCGACCTGGCCGAGGTGCTCCTGGAACGCGGCTTAGCGTTTACCCATGAAACGGTCCGCGCTTGGGAGGCCAGGTTTGCCCCGCTCATCACCCAGCAACTACGCGCCAAGCGGCAAGGCAAAGCTGGACGATCCTGGCCTGGCGATGCAACGCATATGCGGATCGGCGGTCAGAGATCATAGGTTGGTAAGTCGATCCTGTAGCACCATGGGACCGTCCCCAACTACACGATCCGGAGCAAGCACAGAAAACGGCCTGGTGGGCAAAGGCACAAAAACGGCCTGGAGAAGTAATCTCCGGGCCGCAGTTACGCCTGCTATTCGGGGTGGGCGGTACTGGACTCGAACCAGTGACCTCTACGATGTCAACGTAGCGCTCTAGCCGACTGAGCTAACCGCCCCGGTGCGGGGCACGTATTGCATTATACGCGAGGCGCGCCCGATTGTCAAGCCGCGGCGGCTTGTGCTATAATGCAGGCCGGACCCAGGGCGGCGCCGCGTCTCAAGGCGGATCGGCCCCCGTTTTTAAGGCGGGTTGGCCTTGCGCCGCGTGCGGGGATTCGGCTATACTTGGGCAGTGTTTGGGCTGCCGCCCGCACTATTAGCAGCGCTAACAGGAGGTTGGCCCTCATGTCGGGTAACCCGAACGATCCTCGACCCACAATCCCCATGTCTGGTGGTCAGGCCCCGGCGGGGATGCCCCCGTCGCCGGTGCCGCCCACCGCGCCGAACCGCCCGGCGATCACCGCCGAGACGGCGCCGATCTCGCGGGGGCAGGCTGCCGTGGCCCCGGCGGGGTCCCGGTTGCAGGACCAGGATGTCGAGCGGTTCTATCCGAACAACATGGGCCGCTACTTCTTTATCGCCATGGAAGAGTTGCTGGGCAAGAACGGCCTCAACGCCGTGCTCAACCTGGCCGGCCTGGGACGCTTTATCAATAATTATCCCCCCAACAACATGGAGAAGAAATTCTCCTTCGCCAATTACGCCGCCGTCAACCAGGCCATCGAAGACTTCTATGGGGTGCGTGGCTCGAAGGGGCTGTTGCTGCGCTGCGGCAAAGTCACCCTGAGCCATGCCCTCGCCATGTATACCGCCTTTGCGGGCATCGGCAACCTTGGCATGCGCCTGATGCCCCAGTCGATGAAAGTGAAAATCACCCTCACCGTCATCGCGCAAACCTTCCGCACCATCAGCGATCAGACCAGCAAGGTGACGGAAGAGGCGGACGCCTATATCTTCGAGAATGAAACCTGCTCCATGTGCTGGCACCGGACATCGTCCCAGCCATGTTGCCACGTCGCTACCGGTGTATTGATCGAGGCGTTACACTGGGCCACGGGCAAGAACTATCGAGTCACCGAAGTGGAGTGCATGGCGATGGGTGCGCCCACCTGCCGCTTCGTGATCGATAAGCAGTCCATCGAGTAAGGCGCGGCGGGCCGCGCTAGAACTCAGGGCCCAACCCATGCAAAAGGTCATACTACGGGATCGGCGCCGCATCGTCCCCTTTATGGAAGTGGCGCGGGATCTGCGGATCCTGAACAAGCCGCTCTGGCTCTACCAGCGCGATGTGCTCGCGCGCCATTGCACCGGCGAGGTCGTCGTGGACTCGATCGACGAGATCCCGCGGGACTCCGAACCGCTCCTGGTCTATCGCGACAGCCTCTTCTTCAACCCGCCGCTGCTGGACGAGTTCGTGCGGCGCGCGACGGCCAGCGGGGTGGCCTGCCAGGTCGCGTTTTCGCCGGACGACGCGGCGGTCGTCCATCACATGACCCACCTGCAGGACGGGCTGAAACTCCAGGATGCCCTCTGGCGGGGCGAACTGTGGTACTATCCGCGCGGGTGGGAGCCGGACGCCACGCCCGTCGTCATCGACACCGAGCCGATGGAGCTGGGCTACTACCAGGTGCCCCACTACATCGTGGAGAACGGCAACTTCGTCTACCACGTGCCCCTCAAAGCCTTCATCCCGATCGAGAGCTGGGTCGCCGTGATGCTGACCAACTCGCTGTTCG
>DASSGZ010000539.1:0-7455 GCA_035693165.1 Chloroflexia bacterium
GCCTGCCGCCCATCCGAATCGGTGGGCGGCCTACCTACCGCGGGCGGCGGGCGATGAAGTTGGTGGCGGGCACGCTGGCGGCGGCGCCTGGCGGGCGCAGCAGGACCCCCGGCAGGCGGCGCAGGCTGCGCGGCGTCCCTTCGGGCGAGTAGGCTTCGGGCACGGCCTGCACGCGCACAAACCCGGCGGCGGCCAGCAGCGCGGGCAGATCGTCGATCAGCCCGGCGTGGGCGCCCAGGCGGGTCAGCGTGGCCTCGACCAGGCTGCCCGGCGCGCACCCGGCGGCGGGCCGCAGCACGCGCGTGATCCCGGCGCGCACCTCGCGCAGCCAGAGCGTGCCGCCAGGCGCCAGCGCCTCATAGGCCAGGTCGAGCACGCGGGTGGGATACATGATGTACGACAGCGGCACGGCCCCATACACCAGGTCGAAGGGGCCGGGCGGCAACTCGGCCTGCATGTCGCCGGTGAGAAATTCGCTGGAACCCAGGCCGGCGGGGGTGGCCTGCTGCACCTGCTCCAGCGCGCGGGCATCGCGGTCGATGCCCACCAGGGCCGCCCGCGGCCAGACCTGGCGCAGGATCGGGGCCACCGGCGCGTGGCCGCAGCCCAGCACGAGCAGGCGGCGGACGCGCCGCCCGACCAGGCGGCGGGCGTTGGTCTGAATATACTGGGTAAAGAGGAATGGGGCCGCCGGTTCGGCACCTTCCAGCGCCGGTGCCTCGATCACTTGCAGGCTGTCATCCACCGGGCGGCGGGGTGGCGGCAAGCCCATACGGGTATATGCAGCTTCGTCAAGCATCCAACAGTCCCTTCATACAGTCCCCAGGCGTGCCATGTGTGCTGCTTCCAGCATACGCCACCACGGCGCCTTCCCGCGAGGCCCAATGGTCCCGCCTTACGGTTCCCTGACCATCCCCCAACCAACACCGGACCCGCCCGTCCTGGGAGACGCTTTATTCTACTCTGCCGCCGGGCTGGAGTCAATAGGGTTTGGCGGCAATTTGTATATTCTCTACAAATCCGAGCCAGCGTAAGTTTGTCGCTAATTCGCACACTCGCAGCTTGACGGGCCTAACCCCCCGGCCCCCTTCCCGGAGCGGGAAGGGGGAGCTTGGCCGGGCGGCGGGGCGCATGCCGGAGGCGGGGGAGCTTGGCCGGGCGGCGGGGCGCGGGCCGGAGGCGGGGAGGTGGGATTACCGGGCGCATGCGGCAGCGATACGGGCTAGCACAGTGGGAAGATTTCGCTCGATCTCTCGATTTTGCACGCGCAAGAGGCGCAGGCCGTGGGCGGCGAGCACGCGGTCACGCTCCGCGTCATACGTAGTCTGTGTCGCATGCACCTCGCCATCCACTTCGACAACCAACCCGACCGCATGGCAATAGAAATCCACGATAAAGCCCGCAATCACCTGCTGGCGCCGGAAGTGGAACCCTTGCAGGCGGTTGGCCCGCAGGTGCTGCCACAAGATCGCCTCGGCCGGGGTCATCGCCCGGCGCATACGCTCCGCCTGCCGGAATTTCTCGCGCTCCTCTTCGGGCCGCATGACTAACCGGCGCCGCAGGGCAGGATGTCCAGGGTCGTCATTTTCGATCACATGCCGATTCGCATCCATCATGTCGGCTGGCACCGGTTCTCGCTGCTTGTCATTCATACCTCGGTAGCCTTCCCCCACATGCCAGAATGCCGTGTAGCGCCGGGCACAGAACAATCATAAGTTTGAAGGGCAGCGCGCCCTTTCTACGCTTATCCTAGCACAGATTACAATCCATAGCAACCATCTCCCCCCTTCCCGCGCCGGGAAGGGCGGTCGGGGGGATAGGCCGGTCCATGCGCACTCTCCCCTACCCGCGCCGGGAAGGGGCCGGGGGATAGGCCGGTCCGTGCGCACTCCCCCCTTCCCGCACCGGGAAGGGGGGTCGGGGGGGATAGGCCGGTCAGCCGCCGAGCACGAACTGCAGGGCCAGCAGGTAGAGGTTGGCGCCGGCGATCAGCACACCCGCGCTCCAGCCGACCACCTTGAGCCAGCGCGGGTTCACGAATTCGCCCATCTTGCGCCGGTCGCTGGTGAACTGCAGCAGCGGGAACACCGCGAACGAGAGTTGCATGCTCAGCACCACTTGCGACAGGATCAGCAGGTCGGTGACGGCGCCTTCGCCGGCGATGATGATGACCACGACTGCCGGGATGATGGCGATGAGCCGGGTGACCAGGCGGCGCAGCCAGGGCTGCAGGCGCAGGTTGACGAAGCCTTCCATCACGATCTGCCCGGCCAGCGTGCCGGTCAGGGTCGAGTTCTGGCCGGAGGCCAGCAGGGCCAGGGCGAACAGCACGCTCGCCAGCGACGTGCCCACCAGCGGGGTCAGCAACTCGAACGCCTGCTCGATGCCGGCCACCCCGGCGTGCTCGGTGCCGTGGAACGTGGCCGCGGCCATGATCAGGATCGCCGCGTTGATGAACAGGGCCAGCATCAGGGCCACGCTCGACTCGACCGTGGCGTGCTTGACCGCCGACCGCTTGGCCGGCAGGCTGGTGCGGTCATAGTTGCGCGTCTGCACGATCGCCGAGTGCAGGTATAGATTATGCGGCATGACCGTGGCGCCCAGGATGCCGATGGCGATGTAGAGCGCCTCGGGATTCAGCACCACGTCGGGGTGGGGCACGAAGCCGGCGGCGATGGCCGCGATGCTCGGCTGGGTCAGCAGCAGTTCGCCCGCGAAGCAGATGCCGATGGTGGCGATGAGCGTCATCACCAGCGCCTCGATGTAGCGGAAGCCGCGATGCTGCAAGAACAGGATCAGCAGCACGTCGGCGGCGGTGAGCAGCACCCCCGCCAGCAGCGGGATGCCGAACAGCAGCTTGAGCGCGATGGCCGAGCCGATCACCTCGGCCAGGTCGCAGGCGGCGATGGCGATCTCGCAGAGCACCCAGAGGGCGCGCGTGACCGGGCGCGGATAAGCGTCGCGGCATGCCTGGGCCAGGTCGCGCCCGGTGACGACGCCGAGCCGCACGGCCAGCGCCTGCAGCAGGATCGCCAGCAGGTTCGAGATGAGGATGACCGACAGCAGCAGATAGCCGAACTGCGCGCCGCCGGCCAGGTCGGTGGCCCAGTTGCCGGGGTCCATATAGCCCACGGCCACCAGGAACCCCGGCCCGACAAAGGCCAGGTAGCGCCGCCAGCGCGGGCCGGCCACAGGCACGGCGATGCTGGCATGGACTTCGGGTAGGCTCGGCCCGGACTCGCCGCGCCAGGGGCGGGCCGAGCCGGCCGGTTCAATTGGTATAGTCGCCATTATACACTCCTGATTAGTCTGTCCACCCAACTCCGTCATTCTGAGCGCAGCGAAGAATCTCCGTCTCGTTCCCTGACGCGACGAGACTCTTCGCTGCGCTCGGAGTGACAAAACGGGGCGGATGGATTAGATTTTTAACAGGCGGTGGGCGCCGGGTCGGAGGGCGCGGCGGGCGGCGGGATCGCCGGGACCGTCGTGCTCACGCGCACCCGCGCGGCAGCCGCCAGACTTAACGTATAGACCCGGCCAGGCGCCGGGCTGCCCACCCGCAGATGGAGGGGGCCGCCGAACGGTTCGCGCTCGGTGATCACCACGGCCATGCCGGGGTAGAGCTCGCGGGCAGCCAGGTAGCGCAGCAGTTCCGGGTCGTTGTCCTGCACGCTCAGCACGAAGGCGTCCTGGCCCACGGCCAGGGCGTCGAGTGGCGTGCTCGGCGGCGCGGCCACCTCGCCGGCCACCGTCGGGATCGGGTGGCCGTGCGGGTCGACCTGCGGGTTGCCCAGCGCGGCGGCGATGCGCTCTTCCAGCGTGGGGCTGATGTGGTGCTCCAGCCGCTCGGCTTCTTCGTGCACCTGGTCCCAGCTCAGGCCCAGCCGCTCGGCCAGGTACAGCTCCAGCAGCCGGTGCCGGCGGATCACGCGCAGGGCCATTTTCTCGCCCTGCGTGGTCAGGTGCACGCCCTGGTAGGGCGTGTAGGTCAGCAATTCGACCTGCGCCAGCCGCTGGATCATGCTGGTGACGGAGGCGGGGGCCACGCTCAGCCGCTCGGCCAGCGCCGACGTGCTCACGTCGGGCCCGCTGCCCGCCGCCCAGCCGTCGCCCCCGGCCGCTTCCTGCTGCAACTGGTAGATTGTTTTCAGATAATCCTCAACGTTGGAACTGGTCATCCCGCACTTACCTTTCCTGGCCGCCTAACCTGTAAATTTAGGTGCACCTAAAATATATCATCGATCTCGCGGAAAGTCAAGAGGTATATGCGACATCCTTGTATTTTCACCGCAGCGGCGCAGAGAACGCAGAGGGTTTCTTGGATGGAGTCAAAAGCCGCAGGATCGGGGCGGTCGCGAGGTGTTGTGCGCCGGGTGGCCGATGTCACCCGGCAGCCCGGCCATAACCATAAATCCTCCCAACCATCTCTGCGTTCTCTGCGCCTCCGCGGTGATTCGTGGCGTAGCCGCGGGGCCACCCTAGCCGGATGGCCGGGGCGCGGCCTGCCCATTCCGGCGATCCGCGCCGGGCGCCCGGCGTGGTATGCTGGGGGCAAGGACAGGCGCGCCCCCACAGCGCGCGGGAAGCGAGCGGGCATGGTACGGGAAATCTATCTGGTGCGCCACGGCGCAGCGGACCGCACCGGCGATTATGAGACGGCGCCGGGGCCGGGGCTGAACGAGCGCGGGCGCTTCGAGGCCTACCAGGCGGCCTGCTTTCTGTCGGGACGAGGGGTGGCGCGCCTCTACGTCTCGCCCTTCCGGCGGGCGCGGGAAACGGCGGAGCAGATCGGCGAGCAGTTGGGGCTGCTGCTCAGCCTGCGCGAGGGACTGGCCGAGGCCCGCCGCGATGAGAGTGTCGATTCGGTGCGCGAGCGCGTGCTGGGCTTCTTGCACTCGCTGGAGGAGGCGCCGCTGCCGGTGGTGGCCGTGGTGAGCCACGGCACGCCGCTGCTGGTGCTGCGCGCCGAGCTCCGCGGCGAAGCGGTCGACCTGCGGGCCACCCCCGGCGGCGAGGCCCCGCTGCCCAGCGCGGGCATCTGGCGCGCCTGGCACGACGGCGACCGCTGGCAGGTGGAAGCGGCCTTCGCCCCCGCCGCCCGCGACTGGCAGGCCCGCCAGGTGGTGCTCTGATCGCATCTGCCGGCTCACCGCGAAGTGTGGGGTGTCCCGGTGGGACACTGGGGGGCATGAAAGTCGGCGTGTCACTCTGAGCGCAGCGAAGAGTCTCGTCTTGGCTCCAACGAGACGAGATTCTTCGCTGCGCTCAGAATGACACGCCCCCAGGGCTACCCGTGCTTCCCACTTTCAGGGAAGAACCGAAGAGCGCGAAGCACGAAACGAATATAAACACTCTTCGCGCCCTTCGTTCCTTCGCGGTGAATCTCTGAACCGATGGGCGCGCTCTTGACTCCACCGAGTACAATAGAGACGCGGGGTGGTGTTGTCCAGCTTGCTTGGGCCCCGGCGGCGCGCCCGGTGCCGCCCGGCCACCCACCCCGGCACGCGAGGTTGCGGGGCGGTTGCGGAATCCCGCCGTTCGCCGCACACGGCAAGGAGGCGTGTGCGGCTGCCCAGGTTGCGCTGGGTCGATTGCGCAGCGAGACTAGCGTCAGGTATCACGCGGCCACCAGTAACGGTTCCCGCTAACGGCGTGTCCCCGCCTGCCCCTGCCGGGCGGTGCGGCGGCAGGGCCCCCCTGCCGGAGGGCTGTTAGCGGCCTTGAGGAGGAGCGACCGTGAATCGCGTTACCCGACATCGATCCCACTCCATTTGGCACCTGCTGGCAGTGATCCCGGTCCTGGCGATGATCGCCGGGCTGGGTAGTTGGGCCGGCGTCGCGGCGCCTCTGCCGGCCTTCGCCACCGGCGGCTGCCAGTTGAACTCCCCGAACGGCACCGTCCAGCACGTCATCTATGTGCAGTTCGACAACACTCACTTCACCCGCGATAATCCCAATGTCCCGTCGGACCTGGAGCAGATGCCCCATCTGCTCAACTTCATCGAGAACAACGGCGTCATGCTCGCCAACCACCATACGCCGCTGATCTCGCACACGGCCACCGACATCCTGACCTCGCTGACCGGGGTCTACGGCGACCGCCACGGCGTGCCGGTCAGCAACAGCTTCCGCTATTTCCTGCCCAACGGCACCACGCACACCGGCGTGTCCTTCGCCTACTGGACGGCCCCGCTGTTCGACCCGGCCAACCCGAATCCCCCCACCGACACGACCTATAACATGCTGACGGCGGACGGCAAGAACGCGCCCGCCCCGTGGGTGCCCTACACCCGCGCCGGCTGCAACGTCGGGACCGTGGCGACGGCGAACATGGTGCTCGAAAACACGGGCATCGACATCCCGACCGTGTTCGGCGCCAACTCGCCCGAGGCCCAGGAAGTGGTCGCCAATCCGGGCCAGGCGTTCGCCGACTTCGTGGGCATCGGCATCCACTGCGCGCAGAGCAACGCGCTCTGCGCGAGCGCCAACCACGGCAAGCCCGACCTGCTGCCCGACGAGCCGGGCGGCTACAGCGGCTACCAGGGCCTCTTCGGCCACAAGTACACCGTCCCGGAGATCAGCCCCAACGGGCCGCTGACCGATCTGAACGGCAACGTGATCCAGGACCCGGCGGGCCACGTCGGCTTCCCCGGCTTCGACGGCATGGCGGCGACGGTGTCGCTGGCCTACGTGGCGGCGATGCAGGAGCACGGCGTCCCGGTGACCTACGCCTATATCTCCGATGCCCACGACGCCCACCCCAGCGGCCCGGCCTACGGCCCCGGCTCAGCGGGCTACGTCGCGGCCCTCGCTCGCTATGACGACGCCTTCGACAAGTTCTTCCAGCGCCTCGCCGCCGACGGCATCAACTCCAGCAACACGCTCTTCGTGTTTACCGCCGACGAGAACGACCACTTTGCCGGTGGCCCGCCCAGTCCGGCCAACTGCGACGGCGTGCATACGCCCTGTACCTACAGCCTGATCGGCGAGGTCAACACGAACATGGCCGGCCTGCTGGCAACCGAGCAGGGCATTACCACGCCCTTCACGGTCCACTCGGACGACGCGCCCACGATCTACCTCACCGGCAACCCGGCCCGCGACGCGCTCGTGACCCGCAACTTCGACCGGGGCGTCGGCGCCCTGACCGCCGTGAATCCGTACACGAACCAGCAAGAGAATCTGACGCTGGGCCTGGCCGACCCGGTCGAGATGAAGTTGCTGCACATGATCACCGCCGACCCGGCGCGCACGCCGACGCTGACGATGTTCGCGCGGCCCGACTACTTCCTGTTTGCCGGGGCGCCCAACTGCAACAGCCCCTGCGTGGCGGTGAATCCGGCCTTCGCCTGGAACCACGGCGACGTGACGCCCGACATCACCGTCACCTGGCTGGGCATGGTCGGGCCGGGGGTGCGCCACGAGGGCGTCAATCACACCGTCTGGTCGGACCAC
>DASSGZ010000540.1:0-13196 GCA_035693165.1 Chloroflexia bacterium
CGTCGCCGTTCAGCGTGGCCGCGTTCTGCACCCACTGCGCC
Source organism: Chloroflexia bacterium (assembly GCA_035693165.1). GTDB lineage: Bacteria > Chloroflexota > Chloroflexia > QHBQ01 > JAICKM01 > JAICKM01. Next base: position 42 of record DASSGZ010000540.1, read on the forward strand.
GGGCGCGGGAAGGCCGAGACGGTGCCCTGGTGCGTCCAGAGGATGAGGCCCGGCTTCAACTGGCACAAATACATCTGGCCGGGGCGGACGATGGCCGCGCTGAGGCCGACGCGGATTTTGCGCGGCAGCCCGGCGGGCGGGTCGCTCGTGGCGAGGACTTTGCGGTTGTACTGGATCAGCGTGCCGTTGGCCTTGTTGAGCGCGTTGGTCAGGCTGGTGGTGACGCTGGGGGAGGGGTCGGCGTAATACTCATGGGCCAGGGTGGCCTGGGCCAGCGCGCACGCCTCGCCGCCGAGGGCCGGGTCGCCCGCCGGTTCGGTCACAAGATAGAGCGCGCCTTTGCGCACCTGGGTGGCGCCGCCGGGTTCCGCGCTGACGATGCAATCGCCGGCTTCGTGGCGGATGCCTCCGATTAGCTGAAACTGGCTCACGGCCGGAGCGCCGGTCGACCGCAGTCGGTTCATGGTCTCTCCTGGCGGGCATAGGCAACGGGATGTGCTTTGCCCCCATTGTACGTCACCTGCTGATATATGTCAACGAGTGTGGGGTATGTTCCTGGGCGAAGATATATAGACGGTCCGCTGCATGGGTCCAGGCACCGGATTGGCTCAGGCGAGCGGGTCCGCTCCGCTATTCCGCGGCCGCTTGAAGAATAGATTGTACTGGTGCGCCGTCACGTTGGTCGTGCCCACCAGTTCCCAGCCCTGCTGCCCCAGGTCGTTCATGAACCCGGCCAGCGTGATGCGGTTGCCGTTGGGCACGGCTACATCGTCAACGAGCCAGGGATGCCAGACCCCTTCATAGCGGGCAGTCAGGAACAAGTAATCCCACTTCTGCATAGCGACGGACCCCTTTCATACCTGCGAATCTGCGCTGAGGACAAGCCGGCCCGCGAGGATCGCTACAACGCTTCCCTACATCGCCGCCAGTATAACACATCAGGCTGCCGGGCGCCCGGCGCGCCCCGCCCCACGCCCATTATGGACGTTCCGCGGTTAATAGGGTCATTTGTGAGCTTGCATACTTGCGCGGCGAGCATGCAATGGTGTGAATTAAACCGATCTCCTTAGCCGCCTATCTTACCGGATTAATTGCGAAACGTTCATGAGGGGCTACCCCACCGCCTGGTTGCGTTGTCCCCGGTCTGGCGGGAAGGGATTGCAACGGGGGACCGGGGTAGCTGTGTTATCATGGGAGGGGTATCCCGCGGGCGGAGACTGCCGGCCCAAGCGGCGCTTGCAATGCGCCGGGGGATTCCGTATAGTACACCGAAAACGGCAGGGTATCCCCGCCGGTGCGAGACTGCCGGCATGCTGCGCCGGCCACAGGAGGTTGGATAGCTATGATTACGCGTGCTCCCATCCGCGAGGTAGTGGCTCGCGAGGTCCTCGACTCCCGCGGCAACCCGACCGTGGAGGTCGAACTGACCCTGGAGAACGGCGCGCAGGGCCGCGCCGTGGTGCCGTCGGGCGCGTCCACCGGCGCGCACGAAGCCGTCGAACTGCGCGACGGCGACAAGCGCCGCTATGGCGGCAAGGGCGTGTTGCAGGCGGTTAAGCATGTCGAGGACGACATCAAGCCGAAGGTACTCGGCTTCAACGCGCTGGACCAGCTTGGCCTCGACGCCCTGTTGCTGGAACTGGACGGCACGCCGAACAAGGGCAAACTCGGTGCCAACGCGATCCTGGGCGTGTCGATGGCCGCGGCGCACGCGGCGGCGGCGGCGCTGGGCGTGCCGCTCTACCGCTACCTGGGCGGGGTCTCGGCGCGCACGCTGCCCGTGCCCATGTTCAACATCCTCAACGGCGGCAAGCACGCCGCCAATTCCACCGACTTCCAGGAGTTCATGGTCATGCCGGTGGGCGCGCCCAACTTCCGCGAGGGGCTGCGCTGGGGCGTCGAGGTCTACCAGGCACTCAAGAAGGTACTGGCGGGGCGCGGCTACAACACCGGCATAGGAGACGAGGGCGGCTATGCGCCGTCGCTGAAGTCGAACGAAGAGGCCATCGAGGTGATCCTGGCCGCCATCGAGCAGGCGGGCTACCGGCCCGGCCAGGACCTGTTTATCGCGCTCGACCCGGCCATCACCGAGTTGTACAGCGACGGCAAGTACCACCTGCCGAAAGAGGGCCGCACCCTCAGCACCGACGAGATGATCGACTTCTGGGCGGGCTGGGTTGCCAAGTACCCCATCATTTCGCTGGAAGACGGCCTGGCCGAAGACGACTGGGCCGGGTGGACCAAGCTGGTCGCCCGCCTGGGCGATAAGGTGCAACTGGTGGGCGACGATTTCCTGGTGACGAACCCGGAGCGCGTGCGCCGGGCAATCCAGGAACGCGCCGCCAACAGCCTGCTGACCAAGGTGAACCAGATCGGCAGCATGAGCGAGGCCATCGAGGCGGTCGAAACGGCCCAGCACGCGGGGTGGACGGCAGTGATCTCGCACCGCTCCGGCGAGACCGAGGACGCCACTATTGCCGACCTGGCCGTGGCATTGAACTGCGGCCAGATCAAGACGGGCGCCCCGGCCCGCGGCGAGCGCACGGCGAAGTACAACCAGTTGCTGCGCATCGAGCAGGAACTGGGCGCGAACGCTGTCTATCCGGGCCGCGCGGCGTTCTATAATGTGCGGACCGGGCCGGGCGCGTAAGGTCCGGCGCGCGGTATCGTTACAGCAGTTGGAGATCATCAGGGGAGCGGTGGGGTGGTCCCCCACCGCTCCTCATTTGCCGGGTGAGGTACGTGTGTGTTCGACCTGAAGGGCCGCCGCCTGGGGAAATATGAGATCGACCGGCCCATTGGCCGCGGCGGGATGGCGGTTGTCTATAAAGGGCACGACCCGGCCCTGAACCGCCCCGTGGCGATCAAGGTCATGGACCCGGCGGTGCAGGCCGAGCCGGGCGCCGTCGAGCGTTTTCGCCGCGAGGCGATTCTCGCCGCCAACCTGGAACATCCGCATATCATGCCGGTGTACGACGTGCGCGAGGACAACGGCCTCTGGTATCTCGCCATGCGCTATGTGCCCGGCGAGACCCTGCGCGACGTGCTGAACCGGGAAGGCGCGCTGCCCCCCGCGCGCATCGCCGCCATCCTCAAGCCGATTGCGTCTGCGCTGGACTACGCGCACAGCCACGGCGTGACCCACCGCGACATCAAGCCGGGCAACATCCTTGTCGAACCGAACGGTAACGTCGTGCTGACCGACTTCGGTATCGCGCGCTCCGGCGGCGACGTGCATCTCACGCGCGCGGGGCAAGTGCTGGGCACCGCCGACTACCTGGCTCCCGAGCAGGTGCGCGGCGACGAAGCGACGCCCGCCAGCGACCTCTATAGCCTGGGCGTGCTGCTCTACGAGATGCTGACCGGGCGCACGCCCTTCGAGGGCGAGACGCTGGCTGAGGTGCTTTACAAGCAGGTCCACGAGCCGCCGCCCCCGCTGCGCACCGTGCGCCCCGACCTGGCCGCGGCCTGGCAGCCGATCATCGACCGGGCCCTGAACAAGAACTCCGCCCTGCGCTACCCGACCGGGCGTGACCTGGTGCAAGCGGTGGAAGCGGCGAGCGGCGTCCAGAGCGCGCGCTTCGTGCCCGCGGGCCAGGCCGCGCCTGCCACCTCTACCCCTGGCACGGGCGAAAGCGCCGTGCCCGATCGGCGCGCGCCGGCGCCGGATCGCGGTCCCGCCGAGACGCGCAGGCCGGGCACCGGCGGCTGGGTCGCGCCGCCCACGGTGGCGCCCGCGCGCGGCGGGCCGCCGGGGCGCCTGCTGCTGGTGGGCGCCGGGCTGCTGGTGGTGCTGGGGCTGGCCGCCCTGATCGTGGCGCTGCGCCCGAACCCCCCACCTATCTTCGGCGGCCCCGCCTTTGCCGCCGCCGGGCCGGTCACTTACACCGGCGCCCGCCGCCAGGGCAATGGCGCCGATGTGCATGCCAACCGCGCCAACCGCGCGCCCACCATCGACGGGAAGCTGGACGACTGGCAGGGCGCGACCCGCTGGCCCGCCCAGTATCGCGTCACCGACCTGCCCGCCGCGAAAAACGCCGCCGACCTCAGCGCGAACTTCATGATCGGCTACGACACCAGCGGCTTCTATATCGGCGCTGTGATCACCGACGACGTACACGTGCAGAACAAGCTGACCCGCGGCTACCAGCTATGGAAGGGCGACGATATCGAGCTATGGTTTGATACCGACCTGCCCGGCGACTTTAAGGTCGATCCCGCTAACCAGGACGATGTCCAGATCGGCCTCTCGCCCGGCGACTTTGCGCAGTTGGGGCCGGAGGCGTCGGTGTTCGTGCCCAAAGGGCCGGATGCCGGCGATCTCGGCATCCGGGTGGCCGCGGCACCGCGCGCGGACGGCCACGGCTACACGCTGGAGGCGGCCATCCCCTGGGCGGCCCTGCAGCACATGAAGCCGCAACCCGGCGGCGCGATCGGCTTCTGCGCCAGCGCCGGCGATAACGACGTGCCCGGCACGGCCCAGCAGCAGCACATGGTCAGCACCTGCAGCCGCATGAAGTGGAATGTGCCGACGACGTTCGGCATGTTGTTCTGGTAGCCGCTACATGTTTTGCGCCGCATGGCGCGCGGCATGCTCGATGTGCATGCAATGGTCCATGACCACGTTCAGGCCCGCGTCGTGGGCGTGTTGCGCCGCGACCTCGTTGATGATGCCGAGTTGCATCCAGACGGTGGGCGCGCCCACCGCGATCGCGTCTTCCACGACCCCCGGCACCGCCGCGGCGCGGCGGAAGATATCCACCACGTCCACCGGTTCGGGCACGTCGCGCAAGGATGGGTAGGCGCGCTCGCCCAGCACCTCCTGCTCCGTGGGGTTTACCGGGATGATGTGGTAGCCCTGACCTTGCAGGTACGCGGCGACCTCGTAGCTCGGACTCTGCAGGTCGCTGGAGAGGCCCACCACGGCGATGATCTTGCCGGCCAGCGCCTGCTCGATGGCCTGCGGGCTGTTGATCGGTAATGCCTGCCGCTGATTCATAATTACGGCTCCTTTCTCGCCTTCCAGAGCAAGCCGGGTGCCGCGTGGCGTACCAGGCATGGACACAACACGGCCCGCTCCCCCAGCGCGGGAAGCGGGCCGGTCGGTGTGCGGCGGGCCGGGGCGCTAGATCAGCGCGAGTTCGCGGCCCACCTGCTCGAAGGCGGCCAGGGCCGCGTCGAGGTTGGCGCGGGTGTGGGTCGCGGTGACGATAGTGCGCACGCGCGACCTGGCGTCGGGCACGGTGGGGAAGCCGATGCCCTGGGCGAAGACGCCTAGCTCGAACAGCCGGTCGCTCAGGCGCATGGCTTTCTCGGCGCTGCCCGCGATGACCGGGGTGATCGGCGTTTCGCTGTGGCCGGTGTCGAAGCCCAGCCGGTTGAGGCCCGCCTTGAAATAGCGCGCGTTGTCCCAGAGCCGCTCGATCAGTTCCGGCTCGCGCTCCATGATGTCGATAGCGGCGATGCAGGTGGCGACGACACTCGGCGGGTGCGAGGTGCTGAAGAGCACCGGGCGGGCGCGGTGGATCAGGAAGTCGCGCAGTTCTTGCACCCCGGCGACATAGCCGCCCAGAGCGCCCATGGCCTTGGAGAGCGTGCCCACCTGGATGTCCACCCGCCCGTCGAGGCCGAAGTGGTTCACGCTGCCGCGCCCGTTCTGGCCCAGCACGCCGCTGGAGTGGGCGTCGTCCACAAAGGTCGCGGCGCCGTAGCGCTCGGCCAGTTCCACGATCGCGGGCAGCTTGCAGATATCGCCGTCCATGCTGAACACGCCGTCGGTGATGATCAGGCGCGTGCGCTTGCCCTGGGCGGCCTTGAGTTGCTCTTCCAGGTGGTTCATGTCGCTGTGGCGGTAGATGTAGCGCTGCGCCTTCGACAGGCGGATGCCGTCGATAATAGAAGCGTGGTTCAGTTCGTCGCTGATGATGGCGTCGCCGTCTTCCATTAACGCGGCGATAGTGCCGGTGTTGGCCGTGAAACCCGACTGGAAGGTAAGCGTGGCCTCGGTGTGCTTGAACTTGGCGAGGCGCTCTTCCAGTTCCTGGTGGATGTCCATCGTGCCGATGATCGTGCGCACCGCGCCGCTGCCGACGCCCAGCTTCTGGATCGCTTCCTCGGCTTTCCGGCGCAGGTAGGGGTGGGTATCCAGGCCCAGGTAATTGTTCGAGGAGAGGTTGATGACCTCTTTGCCGTCGATGACGCAGACGGCCTTTTGCTCGCCGGAGACGACGCGCAACGGGCGGTAGAGATGCTTCTCGCGCAGGCTGTCGAGTTCCCCGCTCAGGCGGGTGCGTAGTGTATCTTGCATGGCTGATGCTCCTTATGGCGCCGGGCCGGCTCAGGGAAACAGCACGACCTTGGCGGCTTCTCCCGCGTTCATCATGGCGAAGGCTTTGTCGAATTCGCCCAGGTCGAGGCGGTGGGTTATGACGCAGGTGGGATCGACCGCGCCCGACAGGATCAGGCCGCGGGTGCGGTACCAGGTGTCCCAGATGCGCCGGCCCGAAATGCCGTGGACCCGCGCGCCCTTGAAAATGACGGCGGTGTTCAGGTCGATCTCCACTGGGCGGGCGGTCAGGCCCAGCAGGGCGGCCTCGCCGCCGTAGCGCAACATCTCGAAGCCCTGCGCGATGGCGCGCGGGTTGCCCGACATCTCCAGCATCACGTCCACGCCTTCGCCGTCGGTGGCCGCGCGCACGGTGGCGACCGGGTCGGTCTCGCGGGAGTTAATGACCAGGGTGGCGCCCTGCTGCTCGGCCAGGGCCAGGCGTACCGGGTTGATGTCCACCGCATAGACCGCCGAGGCGCCGGCCGCCCTGGCGATGGCGATGGCCCACAGCCCGATCGGGCCGCAGCCGATGACGGCCACGCGCTTGGTGGGGATGTCGCACGAGAAGACCGTGTGGACGGCGTTGCCGAACGGCTCCTGGATGGAGGCGACCTCGACCGGCATGTCGGGCGGGTTTTTCCAGGCCACTTGGGCCGGGACGCTGACGTACTCGGCGTAGACGCCGGGCCGGTCCACGCCCAGGATCTGCACGTTGGCGCAGATGTGGCCCTGGCCGGTGCGGCATTGCAGGCAGTGGCCGCAGGTGATGTGGCTTTCCAGGGACACAAAATCGCCGACCTGGACGTTGGCGACGTTGTGGCCGGCTTCCACGACATCGCCGCAGCATTCGTGGCCGAAGACCATGGGCGGTTTATGGAAGCGCGACTGCGCCCAGGGGTCCCAATTATAGATATGTAGATCGGTGCCGCACATGCTGGCGGCGCGCACGCGGACCAGGATATCGTCCGGGCCGATGGTGGGCACCGGTACCTGGGCCAGGACGGCGCCGGGCGCGGCTTCGGCCTTCAGCACGGCGCGCATCAATTCGGGCATACGACTCTGACCTCCTCGTCAGACCTGCCGCCCAGAGCCGTCGTTGGCCGGGGCGGGACAAGCGGGACCGGGCCGGGAGGCACGTCCCGCGCGTGATTTGCATCATTGACCGGGCCGGGTTGGGGCTGAGACAGTATAGCACCCGCCCAAGAAGGGTGTCAAGACTTGACATCCGCCCGAGGTCTCGCCTATACTTTGGGACGATGCCCCTTGCGTCAACTTCCACGGAACAGAGGAACAGAGAAAGGGAAAGTATGCCCAAGACGGCCGGCAAGAAACCCCCCGTTACTGCGCCCCCGGTGCAGACCCGTAACCAACAACAAGCGATCCGCCGGCAAATGGACGAAACGCGCCAGGCCGCCCGCGCGCAGGCGCAAGCCCGCCGGGAAGCCCAGGCCGCCGCGGCCCGCGCCGCGCGACTCCGCCGCCGCACCCTCCTGAGCGTGGGTGCCGGCCTGGTCGTCGTGCTCGTGGTGGGCGGCCTTCTCTTCTGGTACAACGACACGCACCCCGGCGAGAGTTTCCCGGACCAGGGCCACACCCACGTGGCGAACGCCACCGCGCCCCATGCGCCCTATACAACCGACCCGCCGACATCCGGCCCGCATCTCGACGGTCTGGCCCCCTGGGGCGTCTCTGATAAAACTCTTGATCCGGTGGAATACGTTCACAACATGGAGGACGGTGGCGTTATTGTCCAATATCGCCCCGATCTGCCGGCCGCCGATGTCGCGCGGCTCAAGACTATCGTGCAGAGCTACGACAACATATACGTGAGCATGCGGCTGCCCAACGGCACCAGCACCCAGATCAACCAGCATGTGCTCATGGTGCCGTATCCCACGCTGAAAGAGCCGGTCGTGCTGACGGCGTGGACGCGTATGCAGCGGTTCCCGACCCTTGACGAGAACGGCATCCGCCATTTCATCGATATGTACCGTGGCATCGATCATCACGTCGCCGGGCAGGGGTAGGCCCCCGCGACATTGGCTGAGGAGAATCAGGACAATGAGTAAAGAACCGACCGGCAAGCCCGTGGGTGTCGCCAATCGAACGACGGGTAACAAAGCCGTCGCGCCCAACGGCCGGCCCCCCGCAACGCCGGGCGCCAAGCCGGGCGCGGCCCGCGCCGGGAAAGTCAACGTCGCGCCGAACCGGGCGGGCGCCGCCGGGCGTGGGGCCGCGCGCCGCAGCGCCAAGCGCAAGGGCGGGCTGCGCCTCAGCAGCCTCGATATCGCCATGATGCTGGCCGGCGTGGTCGGCGTGGCGATCCTGGTGTTCGCGGTGCTGACCGCGAATAAGGCCCCGAGCACCACGGCCGGCGGCACCAGCCCCGCGGCCCAGATCCCGCGCAACGCGACGCCGGTCCCCGTGGGCGCCGCCGCGCCCGATTTCACCTTGCCCGCCGCCGATGGGCAGAACTACTCGCTCAGCCAATTCAAGGGCAAGGTCGTGTTGCTGGAGTTCCTGGCGACCTGGTGCCCGCACTGCCAGGAAGACTCGAAGATTTTCAACCAGGTATCCGACGCCTACAAGGATAAGAACGTCCAGTTCCTCGGCGTGAACGCGAGTCCCTACGGCCACGATCACACCAGCGCGGCAACGATAGACGATCTCAAGTGGTTCCGCGATACCTACGGCACGCAGTATCCGCTGATGTTCGACAAGGACTACTCGGTGTCCAATACGTACGCCGTGCAGTACTTCCCGACGGTGTACGTCATCGACGCCACGGGTAAGATCAACGCGATGCCCGACTCCGACATCACCGTGGAGTCCGTGTCCGCGCTGCTCGACACGGCGCTGAAGGCAGGGCAATAGTGATGGCCGGGCGGGTGGACGCCGAGCGCGGACTACCGGTCGCCGAGGGGCGGATCACGGCGGGCGCGGCGCCCCGCGCGGGGTGGCGCGGCCTCCTGAGCAATCCCTATCTGACGCTAGTCTCGCGGCTGGTACTGGGCGTGATCTTCTTCCTGGCCGGGCTGGTTAAGCTGGGCATCCCGGAGAGCATGGCCGCGAGCATCAACAGCTATGAGATGCCGCTGCCCAAGCTGCTGGTCGATGCCATGGCCGTGGGCCTGCCGCCGCTGGAGATGGGCCTGGGGCTGTTCCTGCTGCTGGGCCTATTCATGCGGCCGATGGCCGTCCTGTCGGGCGCGCTCAACATCATCTTCCTGATCGCCATGATCCAGGCGGCGGCACGCGGCCTATCGCCCGACTGCGGCTGCTTTGCCGGCGCCCAGGACACCCCTGTCGGTCAGGCGATTCTCAAGGCTTTGCCCGCGTTCAACGCGTTTATGAATGAGCCGGTCGGCGTGGGCAGCATCCTGCGGGACACTGTCTTCCTGCTGATGTCGATCCACCTCTTCCTGGTGCCGACCGTCTTCGGCCTGGACAACTGGCGGCATGCCCGCCAGGCGGCCCTCCTCGACGAGGAAGAGGACGCTGCTGAAGAAGAGGACGGCGAACCGGAACAGGCGGTCTGACAGCGCAGGCCGGTTTCAAACCGGCCCGTGCAAATTGCATAAAAGCAGCCCCCACGCGGACCTGCCGCGTGGGGGCTTTTTTTTGCGGGGTGCTACTTGCCGGGGTAGCGCCAGGCCACGTACTGCTGGCCGACGTTGCCCAGTTCGACCCGCCACTCCGGCGGGTTCTGGAAGTTGAAGCTGAGCGTGCGCCGCTCGAAGATCTGCACCAGCACGGGCTGGTCCGGTTTGCCGGCCACAGTGGCGCGCACCCAATAGGGTTCGCTGATCGGGTAGCCCATCAGCGCGACCCAGTCGGGTTGCTTTTGCAGCCAGTTCCAGAAGGCGTCGGGGATGTTGTGCCCGCTCTCGGCGACGAAGTGGGCGTAGGTCACGCCCGCGCCCAGGCCGGGATCGTCGGCGACGGCGCCGTCCGGGAACAGCGTGGCGGCGACCGGCCGGCCGGTGCGATCGGTGGTTTTCCCGGCGTCGGTGCCCGCGCCCAGCTTGTTGAACGTCGCATAGGTCGGCGCCGGGTTGTTCGCAGCGTCGCCGGTCACGACGACGTTGGCCGGCACCGTGTTGGTGAAGGTGGTGGGGCCGGTCTGGATCTGCCCCGTGACCAGCTCGCGCGCCAGCAGGCCCGACGTGACATAATATTTATCCGGGCGCGGCGCGGCGGGGTGGGCGATCTCCATGCGGCCTTTGTCGAAATACTCGACCTGGCGCGCGCCGCCCGGCGAATCGCCCCACGGCTCCTTCATGCTCAGGATGGGCTTCGGTCCCCAGAGCCAGGGCCGGGCCACCCACCCGGCGGCCACGGCGTTGTCGCTCAGCTTCCAGGTATTATAGAAGGCCGGGTCGGTCTCAAAGCGCACCTTCGGCTTCCAGACGGCGTTGAAGCTGGCGGGGATCAGTTCCTTGTTGTTGCTGCCGTCCAGTTGCAAGAGCCAGGTGGAGTGCAGGAAGATCAGCTTACCGGCCTGGGTCTTGGTGCGGCTGACGCGGATGAGGATCTGCTGGCCGCTGGGCGAGACGCCGGGCGGGCCGATGGACGAGATCTCGTCGTTGCGCGGGTTGTACGTGTAGGGCACGGTCCAGACCGGTTTGGGGTTCAGCCCATCGAGATCGGCACTGTAGACGCGGTGCGCGTCGCCGCTAGAACCGGAGACGGAGATAACGACCCGCTTGGGACCGGGCGCCCACGATGCGCCGGCCTTGGTGGTGCCGGGCGCGCCGCGCGCGGTCAGCACGGTGTTGAAGTGGCCCGTCGCCAGGGTCAGCACGCCGAAGCGGTTGCCGTCGCTCACGGCCAGGTAGCGGCCATCGGGCGACCAGGCGCCGCCGAGCACCCACATCTTCGCGCCGTCGCCGGGCAGGGACGCGGGCGCCGCCGCCGGGTCGGTCACGTCGAAGATATGGCCGGGGAAGCCCGCCGCGATGTGTGTGCCGTCGGGCGACCAGGCCACGCCCGCGGGTAGGCTGGGGATGTCGGTAGCGCCGGGCACCTTCCAGGCCGCCCCGCCGCCGCTCGGCATGATCCACAGGTCGCCGCGCGGCAGGGGCTTGGCGCTCCATGCCTCGCCGCCCAGGTAGGCAATGAAGCGGCCGTCGGGCGACCAGAAGGGGTTCGAGTAGACGCCGTCGGCCAGCCGCTGCAGGTTACTGCCGTCGGCGTTCATTGTGTAGAGGGTGAGCGCCTCTGTGACCAGGGCGATCTGCGTGCCGTCCGGTGACCAGTTCTGATACCAGACATTGCCGAGCTGGGTGATCTGCTTGTCGTCGCCGCCCGCCACCGTGCGCAGGTAGAAGTTGCGCACGCGGTTGTCGGGGTTCTTGGGGTCGGGGATCTGGTCGGCGCCAAAGGAGAAGACCTCGGCGCCGAGGTCGGGCGCCTGGGCGGCGACGGGCGCGGCCCGGCTCCCCCCGGCCAGCAGGGCCGGCACCAGGGCCAGCAGCCCGATCAGTCTCCAGTCTCGAACACGCCCTCGTGATCTCATCCCAGACCTCCCTGAATCACCGCTGCCAAAGCATTGGTAAGCGTGCGGCCGCGCGCGTATTGTAGCACAGCGCGGCAACCGCTGCCAAGCCGCTGCCTGCCGGGTCGTTAGACGCGGGTTGCATTGCCTGCATGCTTCGGGTAAACTCGTTCTCAGCGATCTACCGGTTATCCTCTGCCCGTCCTCAGCCCATACCCGATCGGAGGAATCCCTTATGCGCCGGATCTTGACTTTCCTGGTTGTGACACTCGTGCTCGTGACCCTGCCCGTGGCCGGCACGGCTGCCGCCGCGCACGGCGGCGGTGGCACGACCAGCCCGCGCACGGTCTGTGTTGATGCCGGGCATGGCGGAACCGATCCTGGGGCCACCTATTTTGGCTTGCAGGAGAAGAATCTCACCCTCGACATCGCGATGCGCCTGAAGACCTTGCTGAGCAGTAACGGATTCAATGTCGTGATGACCCGTACCGGTGATCAGACCCTGGGCAATACCGACCGGGCCAACATCTGCAACGCTGCCGGAGCCGGCATGGTGCTCTCGATTCATCTGAACGCAGCCAGCGATCCCAGCGTCGACTATTTCAAAGCGTTCTACGGCAAGCAGAACAAGGATCGCACTTTCACCCAGACGATCTGGAACAACTACAACCTGGCCCGCCCCGACGGGACCGGCCTCTTGCAGAAGTCAGGCATCGCGCAGTTCGCCTCGGGGCTGCTGCTCAAGACCAACGCGCCGGCCAGCCTGGCCGAAACCGTGTTCCTGTCGAACCCGGCCGAGGCTAACGCGCTGGCGGACGGCACGGGCACCCGCCAGCAGGCGATTGCGCAGCAACTTTACAACGGCCTCGTCGCCTGGTACAACCGCTAGCCGCGTCATACCGCGGTTCTGCCGCCGGAACCGATGTTCCTTCCCCGCGCCGCCGGCCAAACGGGGCCCCCTGGCGGCGTGATCCCCCGCGCCGCCAGGGGGCAGATCGGGGCGTGACCGTCAGGAGAAGTCGATGCTGCAGAGGCCGACCAAGAAGCTGCCCGCGTTCATGAGCAGGCTCAGCAGCCCGGCGCGCGGCAGCGTCAACATCCGCCGGTTGGTCAGGTAGAGAAATCCTGCCTCGAACGCGAACGCGAACAGTTCCGACAGGGCGATCACCGCCGTGGCGTTCCAATTCCAGCCGCGGTACAACTGGGGAAACGCGAACCAGACAACCGGCACCGACAGGATATTGGCGGCCATGATCCAGCCCAGGATTTGCCTGTTGAGCCGCTGCGTGACCTTCAGATAGATCGCGGCGATGATCAGTTCCACAACCAG
>DASSGZ010000541.1:0-9322 GCA_035693165.1 Chloroflexia bacterium
CCATCACCAGCGGGTCGCCCGCGTGGAAGCCGCAGGCGATGTTGGCCGAGGTGATGAGCGGCATCAATGCGGCGTCCTGGCCCAGCGGCCACGCGCCGAAGCTCTCGCCCATGTCACAGTTCAGGTCGATCTGCATCTCCCCTGTCCTTCCCCCTGGTCATGCGCCTCCGCGTTCAGCATCTCGTCCCCTGCCCCTACGAGACTCTTCGCTCCGCTCAGAGTGACAATGCTTCATGCCAAGACCACCGACCACCGACCACTGACCACTCGCTCACGGATGCGGCAGCGCGCCGGGGTTGGCCTGGTTAGGCGCGGCCCCGGCGGGCGCGGCGGGTAGCAGGTAGACGGTGGTGCCATCCTGGTTGAAGACGGTCTGCATAAACGTGCCGAACTTGCTCAGAGCCTGGGCGCTATAGCGCCAGGGGCCGGTGTCGCCCGGCGCGCGGCCCTGCTCGCCCTTCTCGATGGTGCCCACGAAGACGTAGCGGATGCCGTACTGCTGCAGGATCTGTTGCGCGCGGGCTACGTCGGTCGTCTGGTAAAGCTCGTTCAGGGCGGCCTGGCGCGGGTCGATCTGGGCGCGGATATCGGGCTGGCCGCCGCGCCACTGGTACTCGTGGCCCGGCCAGGCGATGATCGTCGGCATGCCCGTATAGGCCGAGACGCGGCCATGGTTGCCGCTGGTGTTGTACTCGTAGTTGAAGGTCGCCTCGGCGATACCCGCCGTGCCCGGCGCGTTGGCCCGCAGCCAGCGGATCGCGGCGAGGTCGCCGGGCGCGCCGGCGCCCATCCAGGCGATGCCGTCCAGGCCGCGCATCTGGTGCGCCGCCGGGTTTGCCACCTGGACGAAGGGCAGCCAGACCACGCCGTTCTCGCGCGCGGCGGGCGCCAGGGCCGGGTAAATCATCGCCAGCCCGAACAGCACGGCGAAGCCCAGGCCCCACGCCCCGGCCAGCGCTTGCGCCGCCACAGGGGCCCCTGCGTGGCCCCGTGCGGCAACCCGGCGGAAGGCCCGCGACAATAGCCACCAGGTCGCGTAGGCGGCGACCAGGCCCCAGAGGATCCAGACCTGGTAGTAGAACTTGAACAGCGTGTTGAAGCGGCTATGGAACACGTCCTGCAGGAAGAAGATCTCCGTGCCGAATGTGATCGCCGCGCCCACCGCGATGAGCCCCAGCGCGAACAGTTCCTCGCTGGACCAGCGGCCCGGTTGCAACCGCTCGCGGATCAGGTAGATCGCGACGGCGGCCAGCGGCGGCAGCAGCGCCATGAGCGGGAATTGCAGTGCCACCGCCCCGACCAGCGACACGGCGACCACGCCGCCCAGCACGAACAGCGGCGTGTTGCCGGGCGCCTCCCCCGCCGCGCGCCGGGCCCGCAGGCCGCGCACCAGCATGACGCCCACCAGCGCCACGATGGCGTAGAGGAAGAAGCCGAAGATGGTGATGAAGCCCTGCCAGGTCTTGGGCCAGATGTTGATGCCGATCAGCGACGAGAGCTTGGTCGCCAATCCGCCGAGGATCGGCAGGCTCGCCACCTGCGCCGGGAGTTCGATGCTCTCGCCGCCGGCCAGCGACTTGAAGGTCAGGTGGAACGGCAGGTAGAGCAGCAGGCTCAGGGCCACCAGGGTCGCCGCCTGCGTCACCCAACTGCCCAGGCGCGTCTCCCGCCACGCCCGCAGCCGCCCGACCAGCCCCGACGCGGGGCTAGCCGCATCCCCCTCGCCTTCCGCGAAGGCCCAGCGCGCCGCCGTGGTGCCCAGCATGGGCAGGGCCAGGGCGACCAGCACGATCAGCAGGTAAGTCGGGTAGTCCCAGGTGTTGGCGACATAGAGCGAGCCGAGCGCCAGCGCGTAGACGAACAGGCGCAGGCCGTTGTCCAGCCCGCCGCCGAGCAGCCCGCGCCGCCGGGCCCGCGCGCTCGCCGCGTCGTGCGGGCGCAGCGCCCCGGCCTTGAGCAGCGCCAGGGCCAGCCCCAGCACCAGCAGCACCAGCGGCAAGACCAGCATGTGCGGGTGCATGTCGTTCAGCAAGAAGCTGAAGAAGGGGAACTCGTTGATCGTCTCGCCGTTCAGCGGCGCGGTGGGGCCGTCGTTGACCACCCGCGACGGGTTCCACCAGTTGAACGTGTCGGCGGTCTGGTGCTCGGTGATCACCTGGCCCGCGGCAGCCAGGTTGCCCACCACCGCGACCAGCAGCCCGGCCAGCACCCCGGCGGCGATGGCCTGCCATGGCACCCGCAGCGTCCCGGCGGACGGCGCTTCCGGCGGCACGTGGGCGGCGCCGTTGCGCCCGTTGCCGCTGTGCGCCGCGCCGTTGCCGTTCGCGTGCCCGTTCGTGCGACCCGTGGCGGGCGACGCTTCGGCCTCAGCGATAGCGGCACCACGGCCCGGCACGCGGCGCGTGGGCAGTGCAACGGCGCTGCTGCGCGCGGTTACGGTTGCCCGCGGGCTTGCCACGGCACGGACTTCGGCCCGGCGGGCGGGTGCCGGGCGCCGGCTGCGCAGCGTCCCGGCCACCAGGTTGTAGACCACGCCGAACGCGCCCAGCACCGTCAGGCTGAATAGCGTCACGTTGGCGAGGTTGAAGCCCACCGCCGAGTCCACGCCCGACAGGTGGCACAGCGTGCCCATCAACGTGTAGCCGAAGTAGTAGTAGTTGATCGCGTAGCCCGCCAGCCAGGGGTCGTTGGGCGGCAGGACCTGGCCCTGGGTGAAGCTGTTCAGGAACGCGAAGTCCATGAACTTCTCGGTGCCGTAGATGTTGGGCGCGTAGGCGCGCAGGATGGTCCACGCGACAAACGCGAGGCCGAACAGCACCTCGGCGGCGACCCAGTAGCGGGCCTGGCCGCGCAGGAACGCCCGCATCTCGCCCCACAGCGCGCGCCCGTTGCGCAGCGCCATCCAGGCCGCCCCGGCGATGAGCGCCAGCAGCATGGCGATGTTGGACGCGCGGCTGAACGGCGCCAGTTGGAACATGCCGATCAGCCAGGCCCCATAGCCCACCAGCAGCAGCCCCAGCGCCTTGCTGAAGGCCCAGCCCCGGTCGGGCAAGCGGCCCATGACCGTCCAGGCCACGGGCCAGGCGGCCACGCCCAGCACCTCCAGCGTGAGCCACCAGATCAATGCGTCTCCCAACGATCCCGTCCTCTTATCCTAGCACGCTAATGGATAGGGCCGGTTTGAAACCGGCCCCTACATCGTTCGCCATCGCCTAACCTCTCCCCCTGCCCCTCCCCGCGGCGGGGAGGGGAGCCGGCGTTTCCCCCCTTCCCGCGGCGGGAAGGGGGGCCAGGGGGGTTAGGTTGCTCCCCCACCGGCGCGCCTAATGCAAGGCGTCCAGCCGCTTCTGGGCCTCTTGCGCCCAGTGCTGGCCCGAATCATCGGCGGGGGCGTTCTTGATGCAGTTCTGGAAGGCATCGCGCGCGCTGTCCGTCGATTGCATGCTCTGGTAGACCTCGCCCAGGTGGAACCACGCCTCGACAAACTTGGGATTAGCCGCCACCGCGCTCTTGAACGCGTTCATCGCGTCGGTGAAGCGCTGGCGGCTCTGGTAGGCGATGCCCACCTTGTTGTAGGCCGCGGGCTTGTCGCCCGGATTGGCGTCCTGGACGGCCAGCTCCCAGACGGCCAGGGCCTTATCGGCCTCGCCGTTCTGCGTGTAGAGGTCGCCCAGGATATGGTGCGCGGGCACATCTTGCGGGGCCAGGCGCACCACCTCCACGTACTGGTCGATGGCCTTCTGGATGGCCTGGTGGTTGCGATAGTAGTCGGCCAGGGCGCGGTGGGCGTCCAGGTTATTCGGGTCGGCCTGCACCGTCGCCAGCAGAGCATCCACGGTGGGATCGGCGCCCAGCGGCGGCTCGGTGGGGCGCGGGCGCGGCGTGTACTGCGCGGCCGGGCTGCCCGGTGCCACGCCCACGGCGGCCTGCACCTGCGGGCCCCGCACGTGGTAGATCGTCACCGGGCCGGATTGGAACGCCACCTCCAACTGCTGGTCTTTGACCATGTCGTCGAACTTGCTCAGGCCGGTCGGCGACTTCTGGTAGGCGATGCGCTCGATCTGGCCGACATAGATGTACTCGATGTCGTACTTGTTGATCAGCAGCAGCGCCTCCTGCGTGTTGTCGGTGCGATAGAAGTTGGTCATGTCGTTGCGCCGCTCGCCCACCAGCCAGCCGTAGCGCTGCTCGTCCTGGTGCAGGCCGCCGACGACCATGGGCAGGCCGGAGTAGGTGCTCGGCAGCATCCCGGCCTCGCGGTAGTAGCCGATGGGCGCGGCGGCGATCACCGGCGTGCCCGCGATATGCGTGTTCAGCCAGTCCACCGCCGCGCGCTCGAAGCGGAACGTCACCGGGTAGGCCGTCTCGGCGTCGCCGAAGGCCAGCGGCAGCACCGTCTTGTCCATCCAGTCCATGCCGTTGAGCGTGCCGAAGGCCGGGCGCTCGCCGGGCATGCGATCGGCGACACGGGCCTGCGTGCCGGTGATGGTGAAGATCAGGCTGCCGAGCAGCAGCAGGCCGAACGGCACCAGCCAGATTGCCCGCGCCGGGGAGAACCAGGCGCGGCTTTCGCGCACCGGCGTCACGTCCTCGACCGACGCCACGGGCAGCAACGCGCCCGGCGCGCTGTCCGGGTCCGCGGGCACGACATAGCCGCCGTGCAGCACCAGCGGTTCCTCGACCGCGGGTGCCGCTTCCGGTGCCGCTTCCGGTTCCCCCGCGACCGGCGCGGGGGCCGCCTCGGTCGCGCGCCCGCGCGGGCCGAGCAAGCTGTAGAGCGCCACCGCCCCGCCCAGGGCGACCAGCACCCAGACCTGCTCGTAGAACTTGAACACGGTGTTCATGCGGTAGTAGGTCGGGTCGCCCGCCAGGTGGTCGGCCAGGTAGATGTACTCGACGCCCAGCGCCACGATGAAGCCGACGGTGAGCATCAGGCCGCCGAACAACTGGCCCGGCGCCCGCAGGCCCGACAGGTGCGTGGCGACCAGCCCGCCGATGAGCAGGATCAGCATAGCTTCGAGCGGCTGCCTGGTCAGCAGGAAGCCCAGCGTCGCCAGGGCGGTCAGCCCCAGCACGGCCAGGCCCACCCCGGCGGGCAACAGCCCGCGCGGGCGCGACCCTGGGTGCGCGCCCACCGGCTCCGGTTCGTCATAGACGGGCGCGATGCGCCAGCCGGGGGCGGGCGGAGTTTCTTCGTCCAGCACGCCGGCCAGGGCCGGTTCCGGCGCCGGTGCGTCGCCGTCGAGCGCCGCCGGCTCCGCGGCCATCGTCTCCGGATCGACCGGCAAGTGGACGCCGTTCTCGTTGTCCTCCCCATCCGCTGTCGGCTCACTGGGCACCGCAGCGGCGGCGCTCATGGGGTCCGCGCCATTGTCCGGCGCGGCTTCCGCGATAAACTCCGGTTCATCCGCCAGGGAAGCGCGGGTCTCGCTATCCTCGGCAGCCGCCAGCCGCTTGGTGAGCGCGGCATCGGGTACGACAGCCGCCAGCCGCTCAGTGATCGGCGCATCGGGTGCTAGCGCGGGATAAGCGCCGTTGTCATGCGCCTCGGTGGCGGCAACTGCTTCCGGCACCAACCCATCGGGTGCCGCCGCTTCCTGCTCGACGGGTGCCGCCGGGGCAACCATCTCGGGCGCCGGGGGCGTGCCGCTCTCGACCGGCGCCGGTCCGGCCTGCATTGTGGGCCCGGCGGGGTCGCTATCCCTCGGCAGGGGCGCGCTCTCGCCGTCCGGCGGCAGGGCGGGCGGGTGGCCGTTCCCGGTGCTGCCCGCGGGGTAGGGATCGGTCTCGGCCACCACGGGCAGGTCATAGGCGACGATGCCGTTGCCGTTGGCCCGGTGGGGCAGCGAGGTATCGACAAAGTCGTAATCGTCGGCTTCGGCGCTGTGGCCGCCGGTCTCGCCCTCGTCGGGCGCATCCACCAGGATGACCCGCGGGCGAGCGACGCGGACCAGTTCGGTCTCGTCGATGGCGAAGTCGGCGGCGCCCACGTCGCCCAGGCCGTACTCCTCCCACTCGTCGGGCGCCACCGGGCGCTCGGCCACGGCGACCGGTTCGGCGTGGCCGTTGCCCGCCGCGACCTGGGCCACCGCGCCGCCGGTGGGGGCCGCCGGAGCCAGGAAGCGCGACATCTCCACGTCATAGGTCGTCGCGGCGGGCCGGGCGGCCGGGATCGCCCCGGCGGGCGCGGGTGCCGGCACGGGACCGGGCCGTCCGCCGCGCACCAGCCAGCCCTGCCAGTTGTCCAGCGCGGCCCGCCAGGGATACTGGCGCAGGCGCAGAGCCAGGTAGGTGAACCCGATCAGCAGGAACAGGCCCCAGACCACCAGGAACTCGTCGAACTGGGTGCGCCGCATCTCCGGCGTGATCGTCTTGATCTGGTTATAGAACGGCTTGAAGGTCAGCAGGAAGGGCGCGTAGAACACCAGCGCCACCCCCGACGCGATGACCAGCCCGCCCGCCGCGCCGATCAGCGCGCCCAGGCGCACGGCGGCCCGGCGCGCCGCGTGGCTCTGCCAGGCGGCCAGGATCGCCACCAGCAGGGCGCCGATGCCGACCACCACGTAGAGCGGGAAGTCCCAGGAGTTGACGGCGAACAGCGTGCCCAGGGCCAGCGCGGTCAGCGCGAAGCGCAGGAAGCCGTCGAACGGTGCCGAGCCCCACAGCCGGTGCCCGGCCTCCAGCGTGGCCCGCCACGTGGCGGTCCCGAAGCCGTCGTCGGGGCGGGCGAAGACGCCGGGCGCTGGCACCGCCGGCACGGTGGCCTCGGTGAAGCGGGCGGGCAGCGCGGCGAACATCGGCCAGCGCCACGCCCCCAGCACCAGGTTGAACAGCAGCCCCAGCGCCAGCAGACTCACGCTCAGGTCGATCAGGTGCGGGTGCAGGTCGGCGAACAGGAAGCTCCAGTAGGGGAACTCGTTGATCGTGCCGGGGATGACCCGGCTGGCGGCCCAGTAGTCCCACCCGGCAACCGTCCGGGCCAGGTCGGGGTTCACCGGTCCGAAGATGCCCAGCATCCCGACCACGGCCTGTTGTAGCCCCGGCAGGGTCATGCTGATCCATTGCAGCAGGAAGGTCAGGTTGCCGATGCCGACGAACAGCAACGCGCCCACCAGCCCCCAGCCAAAGGCCGTGGTCGACGGCCCGCCGCGCCAGCCGCGCGCCCGCTGCACGGTCGCCACGCAGTTGTAGACGATACTGGCCCCGCCGAGCACGGTCAGCCCGTAGAGCAGGGGCAGCACGATGTTGAAGCCGACGGCAGGGTCCACGCCGATCAGCTTGATCAGCGTGCCGAGCAGGAAGTAGCCGTAGTAGTAGTAGTTGACGTAACCGCCGCTGTAGAAAGGATCGCCGGGCGGCATCCAGGGGCTGCGCAGCACCGAGTTCAGGAAGCCGAACTCCATCGGCTTTTCGCCGCCGTTCCAGGGCTGCCACAGGTCGGGGTTGAGCAGGCGCACCAGCAGGAAGGCGCCGAAGGCCAGCAGGAACAGCCCCTCCCAGGCCAGGATCAGCGCGCGGTGGCTGCGCATATACTCGCGCAGTTCGGCCCCGAAGCGCCGCCAGAGGAACGCCGACAGCAGCCCCAGCAGCACCACGCCGCCCAGGATGCTCCAGACGGTGAACGGCACCAGTCGCAGACTGGCCCCCATCCAGACCATCCAGGCTACGACCACCAGGGCCAGCGTCTTGCTCAGCGGGTAGCCGCGGTCGGGCAGGCGCCGGCAGACGACGGCCGTCAGCGGCCAGGCCAGCAGCCCGAACACCTCCACGGCGATCAGCAGTAGCAGCACCGCCACCCACTGGTTCTGGGCCAGCGCGTTCCAGGCGTAGTCGCCCAGGGCCAGTTGTTGGCCCGGCGGCTCGGCCAGCATCAGCGACTTGTCGTAGGTCTGCGGCGTGCGCGTCTCCAGGTGGCGCGCCGGGATGGACACCTGGTCGAGCGTCGCGCCGAACAGCGTGCGCAGCTCGTCCATGCTCAGGCTGCGTTCCTTGTGGAACACCAGCACCTGCGGGTGATCGTAGACGGTGAAGCTCTCGTCGGCGCTGTCGTCGTTGATCTTGATGCCGAAGATCTCCGGATAGACCTTCTGATAGGCTTCGGGCAGCACCTGTTTGAAGCCCAGTTTGCCGCTCATCAACAGATCATAGTAGCGGATCTGGACCGGGTAGCGCCACGGCAGGTTGGGGATCGACCGCCACAGCCGGTTGCTCGACAGCACAATATAGTCGGTCTGGTTGAGCAGGCCCGCGATGTAGTTGAATTCTTCGGGGCTGGGGTGGTCGTCGTAGAGACCCATGTCCACGCCGCCCAGTGGGGGCAGCGGGTCGCCGGGCATGTTCAGCGGGAGGGCGTCGTCCCAGGTCTCGTGGCCGACCGCCGAGCCGGGCGCCATGTTGTGGGCCATCCAGCGCGAGGCGATCACGCGCGATTCCTCGTGCGTGTAGATGTTCATGAAGGCGGTGGCCCAGGCCGCGCTGCCCAGCACGGCCACGGCGGTGATGGCCGGGAAGACCCAGCGGCGCAACCGCCAGCCCACCGGCACGCCCTTGCCCGCCTGCAACCGCAGGGCGATACGGTCGCGCACCGCCGCGCTCCAGTGCAGCCCGCGCAACAGCAGCGCCGCACCCAGGATGCACATGTAGGGCACCAGCGGCAGCATGTAGCGCATCCACTTGGCTTCCAGTGTGACCACCGTCAGGAAGTAAGGGATGATGCCGCTAAGCAGCAGGATCTCCGCCGACCGGCGCCGGCGGATCGCAAACCAGAACGCCGCGAACAGGCCGAACAGCGCCGGGATGCCCGACGCCGGCCCCATGCCCCACTGCATCAACTGCTGGAAGTGGTAGACCACCGGGATGGTGCCGATGTACTGCCGCGTGAACGGCACGTCGGCGGTGCCGCGCTGGATAGCCGCCTCTTCGCCCAACTGGTACAGGTACTTGCCCTGCTCAGCGAACAGTTGCACCGGCCCCAACTGGAAGAAGGTGTTGCCGGGCACCGCCGGCGGGTTGCCCACGACGACCCGGAACCCGGAGTCGAGCACGCCATAGGGGTCGCCGATGGTGATGCCGATGAGCGTCATCAGCGCGGCCAGGGCCAGCAGGCCGTAGGCGCGGCGCCGCGCGATCCAGCCGGGCGCGATACGCTCGGCGCGCGTGGCCGGTTCCAGGCCGTAGGGGTCGTCCAGTTCGGGTGGCGGCCCCAACTGGCGGGTGCGGGCGCGATAGGCCACGCGCAGCGCCAGCGCGGCCACGATGAGCAGCGCCATCGGCAGCACGCTGATCTTACAGGCCAGCGCGAAGCCCATCATCAGCCCGGCCA
>DASSGZ010000542.1:0-4856 GCA_035693165.1 Chloroflexia bacterium
CGACCCCGAGGCGCTGGCCGAGCTGAGCGCGGTCATTGCCGCGCAGGGGTTCCAGGGAGCACTGGTCGCCCGGCCCGACCCGAAGCAAGCAGGCCGGTATCAGATTGCCTTCGGCCATCGCCGTCGTGAGGCGGCGCGCGCTGCCGGCCTGAGCACGGTCCCGGTGATGGTGCGCGACTTGACGGACGAGGAGATGGTCGAGATCGCGGTGACCGAGAACATCCAGCGCGAGGATCTGACCCCGCTGATGGAAGCGCGCACCTTTGGCTTGATGGAGAAAGAGCTGGGATACACGCACGAGCAGATCGCCCAGGCCATCGGCAAGAAGCGCGGCTACATCGAGAACCGCCTGCGGTTGCTCCGCGCGCCCGCCGACGTGCAAGCCCTGGTGGCCGAGAAGCCGGACACGATCCGCGCCGTCGCAAACCTGATCAAAGTGCGCGACCCGGCGGTTCGCGCGGAACTGATTGCCGGTCTGCGCGCGGGCACGCTGAAGACCGATGACCTGCCGGGCCTGGTGGAGGAGCGGTTGGCGCCGGCGGCCCCGCCCGCACCTGCCTCCGCGCCGGCAAGCAGGCGCCGGGCCGGTACACCGGATGAGCCCCAGGAGCGGGCTTCAGCGCGGGTGGGCCGCGGGAAGCTGGCGAATGCCATCCGGACGCTACGCACCTACCGCGAACTCGCCCTGGATCGCACCGTCCTGTCGATTGAGGAATACGCGGCGCTCAGCGAGTTACGGGAGTTGCTGGATGCTCTGTTCACGGAGCACCCGGCCGAGTTGCCGGCAGGCGCGCAGGCATCGGAGTAAGTCCCCAGCTACCTGGGAACGGTTGTCGGGACAACAGATCTGCAGGTACCAGGGGAGTAAACACGAATACCAGGCTGCACAGGTGTGACGCCAGTGCTGTGCGGCCGCATGGGATAGGGGAAGGAACATCAGGGTAGGGAAACCGAGCGTCAATACACTCAGACGGCCGGGAAGCACCTACAGAACCCATCCGAGATGTACGTGCCCGTATTGGGCGGCCGGCAAGTGACGCGCCGCCGCCACAATAGCTGGAGCCGTTAGGCGGCTCCGCCAAAGGGCAAAAAGAAACCCCGCGCCTTTGCGAGAGGACCCGCGGGGTTCCCAGCTAGTAGAGCCACGACCGTGGAGGGCGTAGCCTTGGTTGCTGCTTGGTAAGCTCATCATAGCAAATCGCGGGATGCTTGTCAATACTTTCGCCTAGGTTCACCTGGGCGGTTGGGTGGCTGTACCTGCGAACAGACCAGGGAATACGCGCTCTCCGTGGCTCGAGCGGAGGACAGAGTTGATGCGGCCTTCATCCCAAGAAGGAGCGCCACTACGCCCGCCACACGATCGGAGCATGGCGGGGCGGTATGGACAGCTAATTTTGAGCGACGGGATCGCCGCCATCCCCGTCGCCCTCTACTACAAACAGGCGCCACTCGACCTGCTGGCCCAGGAGGTCTGGTTCGTCAGTGCCATCCTGGCCCGGAAATGGAACGCCGATCTGCCCTATCCGGATTTGCAGGAAATGGCCGCGAACGCCGGGATCACGGTGCGCCAACTGCGGCGGTATCGGGCCAGTCTGGAGAGCCGGGGCTATCTCCTGGTCCAGGAACGCTACGATCCCGCTACCGGGCGGCAGCTCCCGAACAGCTATGATTTTCGCGGCCTCTTCACCGAGATCGAGGCATTGCTGGCCGCGGATCCGGTGCCCGCGAACGAGATCCGGGAGCCGGACGCACCCCGCCCCGATCCGGATAACCCAACCCGCGATTACAGTTTCGTGGCGCGGTACGGGCGCGTCATTGCGGCGGCGGGTATTGCCGCCATCCCCCAGGCGCTATTCACGTATCAGCGCGCGCTCCACCTGTCCGCTGTGCAGGTCTGGTTCATCTGTTATATCCTGGCGCACCGCTGGTCCACGGACCTGCCGTATCCCAGCCTGCGGCTCATGGCCGGCCGCACCGGCTATTCGGAGCGCCACCTGCACGACATCAAAGATTCGCTGGTAGCGGCGGGCTATCTGCGGGTCATCGGGCGCGTGGGGCAACACGGCAGCCAGGACACCAATGCCTATGATTTCGCGGGACTTTTCACCGCGCTGATAAGCCGGCTTGAAGGCCAGGGCAGATTGAGCTTAATGCCGTCGGTCTCGGAATCCGAGAGAACGGGATCCGTGCCGCATACCGGGGAAGAGACGAGCGACGAGACACGTGCCGTTAGCCTCACGCGGACGCCACGAGCGCGGCGAGGCCGGCAGCGTGCTTCCGCCACCCAAGCCGCCAATGAAGCCAGTTACCAGATATCGGTGCGGCACGAGGCACCGGAACATGCCGTTTCGGAAGAGAGTGGGACATCGGGTTCAGTGGGGGGAGGGACAGCCAGTTCAGTGGGAAGTAGGACATATAGTTCAGAGGAGAGGGGGACATCCGGTTCTGATGGGAGGGGGACACATAGTTCAGAGGAGAGAGGGACAGCCAGTTCTGAGGATAGTAGGACAGACAGTGCGCAGGGGAGCGGGACGTACAGTTCCGAGAGGAGTGAGACAGGAGGTTCAGAGGAGAGAGGGACATCCGGTTCGGAGGCGGGGCGGACTGCCGGTTCGGAGGGGACCCGGACACCGGGTTCAGACGAAAAAGAATCCATCCAAGTAGAACCCATCCAAGCAGAATCTGATTCGAATCGCGTCGCCCGGCAAAAAAATACCGGCAACGCTTCCGCCGCATCCCCACGCTACTCGCCGTATATCGCAGGGGTGATCCTGGATTATTCTCGCGAATTAGGAGACGCCCTTCATGCTGCCGCCAATGCTACCCAGGCCGCCCATCTCTGGCACGAAAGTGGGCTGGATGAAGAAGCATTCGTGGCCCAACTCCACGAGGCGTATGCACGGGTCCGGCGCTATCAGGGGAAGCAAGGACTGGGCTATATCGAGAATAAAATGGCCTATTTTTTCCGCACGTTGCGCGATGTGCTTGCGAGTGACACTCCGTGCCGGGTTGATCCTCCATGACTCAGACCAGGACACTCGAAAGTGTTTGGCTACGATGGGCGTGACGCCTAGCACATGTTGTTCAGCGCATCCCCCGAGGCACCGCGTTGTATGACACCATCCCAATCCAAGCTATGATAACCGCTGATCGACTCGATCCCGATCCCGCCCGGCCCGCCACGCTCGCCGCCGAGTTGTGCGCCTGGTTCGCCACCCTGCCGTATATTCAGCGCGTGGCGCAATTCGGCTCGCTGGTGCAGGGTACCGCCGACCGCTGGTCCGACCTGGATATATTTGTGGTCCCGGCGCGTCGCCGTGACACTCGCGCCGCGCTGGCGGCACTCAACGAGCACAAGCCGTTCTTGTACCATGCGCCGGTGCGCAAGAGCGAGAAGCATCCCGGCGCCAATGCGCTCAGCATTACCTTTGCCGACGAGTCCCCATTCCACTGCCTCGACCTGAACTTTATTGCGCTGGCCGACTATGCGATGCCCAAGGCAATCGATTGGCTGGAGCCGGTGCGCGATTGCTATGGCGCGCCCACCGGGGGTATTGTGGCTGAGGCTGGCGACGACTACCCGTTTGATGCGCTTGACGCGCGGGAAATGGCGATCGATGGGGCTTGCTTCTGGACCCGGCGCGCCGCCAAGGGCCTGCTACGGGGGAAGAGCGGTCGCGATCTCTTGGAGCGCAGGCATGGCGAACTGGTGGCGGCATTGCGGGGGACGCCGGATGACTGCGCGATGGCGGGGGGCAACGTCTGCCGCGCCGGCCGCGTCTGGCTGGCGGTGGCTGCGGTGCTGCTGCGTTCGACCTAACCTTGGACCGTTGTCCCTGCCGCATGAAGCGTGTTAGCCGTCACACCTATTATAGAGCAGAGCAGGGCACCGCAGCACTGGATGGGCAATCTCGTTGGCTGTCAGACACGTCATGACCTGCCGCCGTTGGCTGTAAGCTCAAGTTCCGCCTATTACAAGAACTCTTTTGCGTATGACCGACCAGCCGGAGTTTTGCCCTCATGCTGCCCCCGCTGCGGCGGTTGGCGCCTCTGCCGGCGCAGTCATGACCGTCGCGAGGCCGGGCGCCGGGATAGTGGTTCGTAGCAGGGCCAGATCCGGTGGAAAGTGGACCAGCGGGAGATCGGCAGCTTCCGGCTGGATCGCGGCCAGGTAGGGCGCAATGGTCGGCTGATCCCAGGGGGCCGGCGTGTGCAGCCACCAGGTGCCGGTGCTGCGCAGGATCTGCTCGCCGTCGGGCGCAGGCGGCAGGTGGGTACCGGCGACCGCACACGCGATATCGCCGGCCCCCAGAGTCTCTAATCGGGCCGCCGGCAGGATGCTTTGGGACCAGGCACGCAAATCGTCCAGCAGGACCAGCATTGGCGGGCCGGTTCCCCCGGCAAACCGGCGGGCCTGCGCCGCGGCGATGACGGTCAACAGCAAATACTCGCTGTACCAGCCGGCGAAGATCCGATCCCGTTCCGTGGCGTCGGGGGGCACGATCTGGGTGAGGGTGAGCGGCGCCGGGGCGCCGTTGAAATACGCGCTTGGCGCCGTCGGGGCCTGCCAGAGCCCCTTAAAACCGGGCGCCTCCAACAGCGGTTGGAGCAAGGCCCGGATGGAGTCGCGGGCCTCCTGTTGGGCGACGAGCGGCACCGCTTCCCACCGAGCGACGCCGGCAGCGAGTTGCGTGCAGGCCAGGGCATACGTTTCGCCGGTCGCGGCCGATTGCCCCTCGATCTGGGCCTGCGCCTGTGCAAGTTTCACCCAGGCTTGCCCTTCGGCGGTGAGCAGGGCGCGCACGTCGGGGCCGGTGTGAAGATATTCATAGATCGCCGCGGGGGTGGGCGCGGGC
>DASSGZ010000543.1:0-5253 GCA_035693165.1 Chloroflexia bacterium
CGCGATGTGCAGGCGTGGTACGCCGCGCTCAATCTCCCGGATGACGTGCGCACGCAGATCGAGAACGGGCTGCGCAACGCGGGCGGTGGCCTGCTCACCGCCGTCGAAACGGCCCTGTTCGGCACGCTGCGCGCGGTGACGCAGGCGGTCAGCTTCATCTTCGGCCTCGTGGTCATTCCCTTTTGGCTGTTCTACGTGATGAAGGATAAGGACGCGGCGATCGGCAAGTTCTACAGCCTGATCCCCCGCGCCGTCCGCACCGACGTGCGCCGCATCCTGCGCATCGCCAGCGATGTGCTGAACGACTATATCCGCGGCCAGTTGCTGCTCGGACTCGTCGTCGGCACGGCCACGACCATCGGCCTGTTCATCGCCGGCGCGCCCTACTGGCTGCTGCTCGGCGTGCTCAACGGCTTCACCGAGCTGATCCCCATCCTCGGCCCGATTCTGGGCGCGATCCCCGGCATCATCATCGCCGCGCTGACCGGCGACTGGGGGCTGCTGCTCAAGGTGGTCGTCGTCTACGTGCTGGTGCAGTTACTGGAAAACAACCTGCTGGTGCCCAAAATCCAGGGCGACAGCGTAAAGCTCCACCCGGCGATCATCATCCTGGTGCTGGTAGTGGGCGGCGAGATCGCCGGACTGGTCGGCGTCATCGCGGCGGTGCCCGTGACTGCCATCGCGCGGGATATCTACCTCTATCTCTACAAGCGCCTGGGCGAAGGCTACAGCCCGCGGGAAGCGGAATCGCAAGTGCCCTCGCGTATCGACGACGAGGCCGCCGATGAGGCCCGTGAGCAGCAGCAGGCTGTCAAGGCGGGGACAGCGGGTGGTCAGTGATCGGTGGTCAGTTGTCAGTACAAGGTGATTGCACAGCGCTCCCTGAAGGACTATAATATTCGAGGAACCACTGGTGAATTTGACGCCCCTGCAACGCAAACAACTGCACAATGCGCTTGTTGAAGCCTTTCCTACATGGAATGATCTCCGCCTGTTTACGGATCTCGAACTTGGCGTCAATCTTGCCACCATTAGTACTGAGCAAAATCTTAACACTGCTATTCTTGAGCTGATTTACTGGGCAATCGCAGGGGAACACCTTTTCGCCTTGATCGATGCCATGTGTACTGCGCGTCCGGATAACTCGACCGTTTTATCCTGCCGTAAGCTCCTCAACAGGTCCCTAACCGGCCCGACCAACTCTGCTGATCCGTTAGTCCAGTTACCCCATAGTGCCTCGCAGATTGCTTGGGCCTCAACATCAGTCACCCTGATCAGTGCGAGTCTTACCATTCCAGGATCGATCTCGCCGTGGCCGCACTTTTACCGCTTCCTAGCTTACATTCGGTTGGTGCCTCCTTCGGGTTCCCCGATTGAACTCCATCATGACTCTCGCGTTCGGTTGATCATTAACACTATCACTGGTCAATACGTAGAAGAGGTATTTCACTTATGGTATCGCGAGGTAGGAGCCGACCCTCCGGATGTACCTCAGCTAATGATTACTGGACCGGCGGAGATTTCAGTGTATAGCTCTACTGTAAATGGGGATACGAGCCGTTCGTCATCTGATTGGTTGAAAATTCTCGGGCGGCGTATGACGTCAGGAGCCAAGGTTCACGTGGAATTAGTTTTGTTTTCACAGGGCTCGGCTACGGCTCAAATATGTCGCGGAACGCTCAAATATCAGGATAGGTACAATGGATGGGAATTAGGGACTTTGCACCGCTGAAGGTTGACCACTGATCCGATTTGTGCCGCCCGGCGGCTTTGTGTTACAATTGTGGGATTGTTATGCGGATCAGCTTTGTCACCACGACCGGGATCACCGAGGGATTTCGCCACTGGCCGGAGGCCGTGCAGGCGCGCGCGCTGGCGCGGCGCGGCCATGCCGTCCACGCCGTCACGTATTACGAGGCCGGGTCGCCGATCATCGGGCGGCGGGCCGAGACCATCGACGGCGTGGATGTGCGCCGGGTGGCGTTTAACCGCGCCTGGTACGCGGGCGGCCTCGGCCCGGCGCTGGCGGCGGCCCGGCCCGACGTGATCCACCTCTGGCACCTGCGCAACGCGCTCAACGCGGGCGCGGCGGCCTGGGCGGCGCGGGCCGTGGTGCCCGTCGTCTTCACCGTCGTCGGCCCCTTCCACGACCCCTACCTGGTGGACGACCGCGAGCGGCCCTATGCCGGGCAGGTCCACTGGGACCGGCTGATCTACACGCCCGCCGACCTGCTGCGGACCCTCGTGCGCGAGCGCCACCCGCAACGCGCCTGGCAGAACTACCGCATGCACGCGCCCCTGCTGCGCGCCGACCGCGTGATCGCCCTGTCCGACCACGAGGTGAGCGTACTGGGGCGCATGGGCGTCCCGAACGAAAGCATCCGGCGCATCCCGCTGTGGGTGGACGCCGACTACATTCGCGGCATCCCCGCCGTGCCCGCCGCCGGGGAGCCGCCCGATCCGGTGGTGCCGGGCGACGGGCCGTTTGTGCTGTTCATCGGCCAGTTGAAGATCCGTAAGGGCTACGACCTGCTGGCGCGGGCCATGCCCATCGTGCTGGCGACCTGCCCCGGCACGCGGTTCGTGTTCGCCGGGCAGAATCCGGCCCAGGCCGCCGAACTGGAAGCCATCTGCGCGGCCAACGGCAGCCGCGAGGCGCTGGTGTTGCTCGGCCCGGTGAGCGAGGGGGCGAAGGTGCGGCTGCTGCGCCGCGCGGCCTGCCTGGTCTATCCCACGCGCTACGAGTCGTTCGGCCTGCCGCCGCTCGAAGCCATGGTGGCCGGGTGCCCGGTCATCTCGACCGATCTGCCCGTGGTGCGCGAGATGATCCAGTCGGGCGCAAACGGCCTGCTGGCGCCGCCCGAGGACCCGGCGGGGCTGGCGGCGGCCATCCTGCGGCTGTTGCAGCAACCGTCGCTGCGCGCGGCCCTGGTCGCCGGGGGGCAAACCACGGCGGCCACGCGCTATGACGAGGACCGGCTCGTCGCCGCCGTCGAAGACGTGTACCACGAGCTGGCAGACGGCGCGTGACGTGCGGGTAGAGGCAGATTAGTGGGCGACATGGGCGCGCGGGCGGAATCGCGGGTGACGGCGCCGGATCGGGTGGGGACACCGCCCGTGGCCGGGGCGCCGGGTGCTGCCGTGGCCGCCCCGGCGGCGCGGGCGGCGTGGTGGCGGGCCTCGGCGCTGTGGGCCTTCCTCGGTTCGCTGCTGCTGGCGGCGGTGTACGGGCGCGTGGCCGTGCTGAACCTCACCAGCGGCGTGGTGGGCGGCGATCTCGACGGCTACGAGAACATGTGGAACAACTGGTGGGTCAAGACGGCGTTGCTTGACCTGCACCGCAATCCCTTCTACACCGACTACCTCTACTACCCGACCGGCATCAGCCTGCGCTACCACACGCTCAACCCGTTCAACGGCCTGATCACGATCCCGCTTAACCTGACGCTCGGCTATGTGCCGACGACAAACCTGCTGTTTCTCGCCGCCCTGGCGCTGACCACGTTTTTCTGCTTCCTGCTGATCCGCGATCTGGTGGGAAACCCGTGGGCGGCGTTCGCGGGTGCGGCGCTCTTCACGTTCGCCAACGGCAACATGGTCTCCTTCTTCGCGCTGGGCCAGGCCGAGAAGCTGTCGATGGAGTGGCTGCCGCTCTACCTGTTCTTCCTGTTCCGCGCCGTGCATGGGCGGCCCGTCTGGGAACCCGGCGCCACGGCACCGGCCCGGATCGACACCCGCCCCTGGCTCTACGCCGGACTCGCCGTCCTGACCCTGGTCATCATGTCGCTGACCGACTGGCAATACGTGATGTTCGCCGTGTTCACCACGCTGCTCTACTTCGCGTTCCTGCTCTGCACGCGCCGCTCGTGGGCCGAGAAGCGGCGCGTCTTCCTGCGGCTGTCGGCCATCGGCGGCATCTACGCCGTGCTGGTGACGCCGCCGCTGTTGCTGCCGATGATCCGCGAGGCGCTCGACTCGCCCTGGCTGAGTGTGGGCTACCAGGCCACCGCGCGCGCCGTCGACCTGGCGGAACTGCTGGGGCCGACCCTGGCGAACCCCGGCTACCTGGCGCTGGCGCTGGCCGGGCTGGGGCTATGGGCCGCGTGGCGGGCCGGGCAGCGCGCCCTGGCCGGGTTCTGGGCGCTGGCCGTGGTGTTGTTTTACCTCATGGCGCTGGGGCCGGTGCTGACCATCGGCGGCACGCGCACCGGCATCCCGCTGCCCTATGCGCTGATGCAGGCCCTGCCCGTCTTCAACATCGGGCGCGACCCCGGCCGCTACAACACCATCGCTATGCTCGGTGTGGCCGTGCTGGCCGCGCTGGGGCTGCGCTTTGTGTTCGGGTGGGCAGCAACCCGCCGCCCGGCGTTGGGGCGGCTCGTATTGCCCGCGGTGGTCACCGCCCTGTTTCTGGCGGTCAGCCTGAGCGGGTTCGTGGCGGCGGCAGGCGCGGCGAAGGCCGATCCCCCGCGCTGGCCGCCGTTCTATGAGCAGATCGCCCACGACCCCGAACCCTACGCCATCTTGCAGTTGCCCCCCTTCACCGAGAAGGGTCTGGGCGAGGACCACTACATGATGTACCAGGTCTTGCACCAGAAGCCGATCTTCGGCGGGCGCTGGGCGCGCGACCACAAGCTGACCAACCCCAACAACTTCATGAAGACGGCCAGCCTGTTCCGCAACTTCTGGCTGCTCGACTACACGCCCGACTGGCGCACCCTCTACTACCCGCCGCGCGACTTTTTGCAGCGCACCGACTACGCGACGCAGGGCCGGGCCATCCTCAACTACTACCACACGCGCTATATCGTGCTCTGGAAGGACGCGCTCTATCCGCGCTGGGACGAGGACGCCTTCCAGCAGTTGATCGGGCAGGTGCTGGGGCCGGGTACCGCGCCGTACTATGAGGACGGCATGATGCGCGTCTATCGCGTGCCCGACGGCCCGCCCGCCGCCAACCCGCTCACGCTCGACGTGGGCGAGGGCTGGTTCCAGGCCGAGACACGCCCCGACGGCACGGTCTACCGGCTGGCCGACAGCAGCAACGGGCAGGCGTCGGACGTGGTGTCGATGAACCTGACCGCGCATCCGGTGCCGTCGACGTTCCAGTTCACCATCTACACCCACGCCACCCCGCGCACGGTGCAGGTGCTGCTCAACGACACGCCGCTCACCACGCTGCACCTGCGCCCCGACGCCGGCCCGCAGCAGGTGTATCTTGACATAACCTTGCCGCCGGGCTTGAACCACATC
>DASSGZ010000544.1:0-4449 GCA_035693165.1 Chloroflexia bacterium
CGATCCACCAGTTGGACCAGCATGACAAGCAGGCTGATTTCGGGTATCATTGCAGGCGCCTCCAGTTGTTGGATCTAAGCAACTGCAATGATATGGAGGTTGCCGCGCTTTGGCAACCCCTCGGCGCGGCTTTCTATTTATGACTATGCCTCACCTAAGTAGGACGGCGGCAGCAACAAGCGTTCCCCAACTGCGTCTCCTGGTAAGGCAATTTATACTACTTCAATAGGCGTCGACCAGGTTAGGGATGGCTTCTCACACCCCGCTTATGACGGTTGAGAAAAAACCTACCCTTGAAAGGCTCTGACCCCCGGGACGGCGATCACAGCCTGGAGTATGGTCGGCACCGACCAAGCGCTCTACTGCGAGCTACGAGGTGCCGGGCCCTGGCTGAGCGCCCTCTCGCTCGCTTGTGCCCTCCTGGCCTGCCGGTGCGCCGGCGAGCCGGATGGGCAGGCCTTGGGCGGCGCGGGTCTGGCCATTGGACCCTTCCCCGCCGCCTGCGCCGCCCGCCCCGCCGCGCCCGGCTCGCTGCGCATCCTGGCCCCCGGGACGGAGGCGGCCGCCCTGGCACCGTTGCCGCTGCACTGGTTACCGTGGGCAAGCCAGATGGTGACCAGGGTACCAAGGCTGGTACCTTGCCAGTGGCCGGGCGGATGCAGATGAGCATCGCTCATCACCCGTATGCCGAGATCCTCCATCAGCGCCAACCGAAAAGGGCGCTGTTGATTTGTTCATTAATGATCGTAGTGGTATCGGGTTGCATGAGCGGATCGTACCACATCAGCAGCCCGAAGTCGGATTGTCATTTACGCGAATGATGTGATCAAGTTTGATCCATGGACACCTTAGCCCCGTGATGCTACCGAGCACGGGCTTCTTCCAGTGTCTGGCGGGCCACCGGCGCATACACGACCGAGAAGTTCGCGTTCTGCGCCAGCGCCTGTTCGAGGCGGACGCGCGCGTCCGTCATATTGCCCGCGCGGTAGGCGATCATGCCCGCATGGTAGAGGAACAGGGCGTCCTTCGAGCCTAGCTTCAAGGCTTCCGTCATATACTGCTGCGCTTCGGCCCGCTGCCCGGCCTGGGACAAGGCCCAGGCCAGCGTATCAGCAGCCTTCACGTTCGGGCGCTCGGCATAGGCGGCGCGCGCCTGAGCGACCGCCTGGTTAGCGTCGCCGTGATCGGCCTCGAACAGCGCCAACTCCATGTCGGTGTTGACCCCATTGGTCTTGAACAACTGCTCGATGACCCGCACCAACCCATATTGCTCTTGCGCGGCGGCGGCGCGCCCGGCGACCTGTTCGGTCTCGCCCAGCGCGATCACGAACTCCGGCAGCGGGACGTGGGCAATGGCCTGCTTGTAGAGCGCGATGGCCTCGTCGTAGCGGCCCTGCGCGGCGCGCACGTGGCCCAGCCCGGCGAGGGCGTAGCCATAGTTGGGCAGGTTGGTCAGCGCGTGCTGGTACTCACGCTCGGCGGCGGTGAGATCGCCCTTGTTGTAGTACAGGTTGCCGAGTTGGACCCGTGTCCATTCCACATTCTCCACCGTGGGACCGCCGGAGGCCACGGCCTCCTGCATCAGTTGGATGGCGCCGTCAATCTGCCCGTGAAGCTCGCGCACATACGAACCCCGGCTATAGGAGCTGATGTCGGGGCGGCGGTCGATCATCTCCTGCACCGTCTGCACGGCATCGTTATACATGCCCAGTTCGATCTGCGCGTCGGCGATCACGCCAAGCGTGAAGGCCCGATCCGGGTCCAGGGCCAGGGCTTGTTTGCCCAGATCCAGCCCCTCATGGAACTGGTGCCGGGACAGCGCCAGCATCCCCTTGCCCAGGATGCCGTCCACGCTCTGGGAGTTGTGCCGGAGGGCGGCATCGAAGGCGTCCTGGGCCTTGCCGTAGAACGTGGGATCGCCGGTTGCGCGGGCGCGTTGCAGGTAATCGAAGCCCTGGGTGGTATACGTGTTGACTACGCTTTCATCGCCGGGCAGGGCCGGCAACCCGCCGAGGCGGCTGATCACCGCCACGGCAATCGCCAGCACCACGCATGCCCCGCCGATGTAAAGCCCTTTGTGCCTGGGAAGAAGCATCACCCGCCCCCCTTTTTATACATGTGGTATCTGGCCGCCGCGGCCCGATTTGTTGTTCAGCGGCTCCACAGTG
Organism: Chloroflexia bacterium; assembly: GCA_035693165.1. Taxonomy (GTDB): domain Bacteria; phylum Chloroflexota; class Chloroflexia; order QHBQ01; family JAICKM01; genus JAICKM01. Next base: position 2,169 of record DASSGZ010000544.1, read on the forward strand.
CGCTCTCCCGCAAGAGAGCACACCGTGAAGCCCAGCTCGTTTCAACTCACGCGCCAACCGCTCAGCGGTTCAGGATCATCTCCATTTTGTGCTCTGCAAAAGCAACCGCCGGATGATGGGCGTGATCATAGCCCTGGTAGGGGCTGGCGACATACGGGAAGTGGGCCAGGAACGGCTTGTCCGGTCCATCGACGCCATCGCCGAGGAGGTTGTTGGGCGTGCGATTGGGCAGGCCCAGCAGGTTGTGCAGGATGGGACCATAGCCTTCTGCCGTGGCGCGCAGTTCGATATCGACGACGTCGTCGGCCAGCCGGCGCCCGTTCGGGAAGCCGTCCAGTTGCCCGGCGATGGCGCCCAGCCGGTCCACGCCGTTCGGATCCGTTGCAGACGGCGGGATCATCATATTGAGGCGCACCAGGTCGGCTTTGGTGTTGCCAGTGAAGTTGAGACCGGGCACGCCGGTCAGCAGGATCGTCACCAAGTCGTTGCGATTGTGCTCGTTGGCGTTATCGAGCGCCGGGTAGAGGATATTTTCCAGGTGCGTGATCTCCGGGTTGCGATAGTAGGTGAGGAACTGGCTGTCGTTCTCCGGATCCTGGGCGTTCCAGCGGTCCTTCTTGCCCAGCGGGATAATCACTTCGTTGATCAGCGGCTCGCCCAGCCGCGAGACCTGGACATAGGGGCCGTGCTCGTCAATCGTACCGTCGTCATCCAGTACGCGATACTTTGCGCGGCTGGCGCTGGCGTAGATGCCGACCACCGCGTTCGGATCGGTGGGGCCGGTGGGCATGCGGTGGTTGCGCGTCAGATCGCTGATCGGCACCTGCATGACGATGGAGTGGGTATTGAACCCCTTCAGTGTGTTGATGCCCATGGTATCGGTAAGCGGGATCACATGCAGCGAGTTGAAGGGACGCAGCCCGGCCAGGTCAAAGATCGATCCCAGATCGACAAAGAATGGGTCGGCGCGCTGTCCGGCAAAGAACTTGCGGCCGTCCACCGAGGCGATAGCGGCGTTCGCCAGGGCATCGTAGTTGGGGGTGGAGCGCGGGCCGATGTTCACGGGCGGGGTCTTCAGCCCGCGCCCGATCCGCCGATCAGCATCCACCTTGTCGACGGTGGCGCCGGCCTGATCTTTCTCGTGATGATGCTGAATCCGGCGGACATCATAGGTCTGCGGCATGTTCCAATCGGGATCGTCGAGCGAGGTGATGGGGCCGGTGTTGTAGAGGAAGGTATCCCGGTTGCGGATGCGGGTCTCGAATTCGAATTGGTAGGTAATGTCGTCCGCACCGTCGCCGTTGTTATCGACATTGATCTCGTAGAGGACGTTATCGGCGAAAGCGTTGAAGTTCGGCCCGCCGGCCGGCTCTTCGAGCGGAATATAGTTGGCGACAATCGTGACCGTGTTGCTCATGTCGGGGCTGACAAAGGCATACACGTCGGTGTTGTCGGCCTCGGGGTCAGTGCTGATCAGGGGCGCTTCCCGGTGGCTGGAAGCGCGGGTTTGGGCCGGCGCCATGCCGATCACGAGAATGGCGATAGCTAACAGTATCAGGCCCACAGCGCCAAGCGCCTGTAGTCCGGCTCTGGTCCCTAGGCTCCGGTTCTTCGGGATTCGACGGCTGTTCATCTTGCTATCCTCTCTATTTGTCTGGTTGACCTACTCCTTATGGTCCCCCGATTCAGTAACGGGCACCTCCTTTCTTCTCACGTCCCCATCCAGTCGCGCCGAATGGATCGGTACCTCCGGCTCGTTCCGGAGCAAGCCGGAGGTACTTCGTCTATATACCCGCCAACCCGCATTTTGGATTGCGCCCAGGTTCACATTTCTACACCTGCGCGATCCGATACGGTGGCCGGCTGGGTGTCGTACATGCCGGGGCCGTGCGCGGGAAGGCGCGGCCACCGGCATGTCGGAGGGAGTCTATACATGCTTGCTGCTCATTTTTCAGATCAAAGAGCGCTCAGTTTGGTGTCTCTAGGGAGGTAAGCTCATCGCCCCCACGGGGATTCGGATGGGCAGCAGGGCGGTTGCAGACCGGCGCCTACCCCGCAAAACTCTGGTGGTCGGCTACCAGGCGGTATCCTGGCCGGGATACCGCCGAGACACTGGTAATCCATCACCATGGTGTTGAGAAGTGACAGGTCGGTTGTGTAAAATACGCCAGAGAAAGGGCTCTTACGCATATTTGGTGCGTCAAGGAAAGGCCCACGGATCGCTGACCATTTCGCCGACCTATGCATTTGGCTTGTATACCGGCGAGTGGCGCGTGACCGA
>DASSGZ010000545.1:0-2469 GCA_035693165.1 Chloroflexia bacterium
TTCCGCCCGCGAATCTGCTCAAATGCCGCCGATGATCAACCTCTTCGCGAAACCCAGGTTTCCCGACAGCACCGAGGCCCGGATCGGCGGCCGGGCCGTCCCGGTCGCGGTGCGCGTCTCGGCCCGCGCGCGCAGCTATCGGCTGTCGATCCCCCATCACGGCCGCCCGGTGCTGACCGTGCCGCGTCATGGCCGCTGGGCCGAGGCGCAGGCCTTCCTCAACCGCCACAGCGCCTGGCTCGAGGCGCGGCTGAAGCGCGTCGTGCCGCGCATCGCTTTCGCCGAGGGGGCGCTGGTTCCCGTGCGCGACGTCGAGCATCTGGTGATCGCCACCGGGCGCCTGCGCGGACGGGTCGAAACGGGGGTTTACCAGGGGGCGCCGGCGCTCCTCGTACCCGGGGCGCCCGAGCACCTTGGCCGGCGCCTCACCGACTGGCTCAAGGCCGAAGCGCAGCGCGACCTCGAGGCGCGGGTCGCCATCCACGCCGCACGGCTCGAGGTCACCGCGCGCTCGGTGCGGCTGAGGTCGCAGGCGACGCGCTGGGGCTCGTGCGCCAGCACCGGCCGGCTCAACTTCAACTGGCGCCTGATCCTGGCGCCACCCTTCGTGCTGGACTATGTCGCCGCGCACGAAGTGGCGCACCTCGTCGAAATGAACCACTCGCCCGCCTTCTGGCTCACGGTGGAAAAGATTCTGCCCGACATGGCCCGCGGTCGCGCCTGGCTCAAGGCGCACGGCGGCCGCCTGATGGCGTACGGACAAGAATAGGCCGCGTGCGCCTAGGCTCAGGACTCATTGATCCAGAAGATGACGGTTGCGGCGATGCAGATTGCCGAGAAGAAGGTGTGAGCGCAGCGGTCGTAGCGGGTGGCGATGCGACGCCAGTCCTTGAGCTTGGCGAACAGGTTCTCGATCCGGTGGCGCTGGCGGTAGAGGTCCTTGTCATAGGGGAAGGGCACCTTGCGGCTGCGGCTGGACGGGATGCAGGGGGTGATGCCCTTGTCGACGAGAGCCTGGCGGAACCAGGCGCTGTCATAGCCCCGGTCGGCGATCAGATGGGCGGCCGCCGGCAACTCGGCCAGCACCATGCCCGCCCCCTTGTGGTCGCTGACCTGGCCGGCGCTGAGCTTGAGCAGGATGGGGCGCCCGGCCTGGTCACAGACGGCATGCAGCTTGGAGTTCAGCCCGCCTTTGGTGCGCCCGATATGGCGGGGAACATCCCCTTTTTTAGCAGGCTCGCCGCCGTCCGGTGTGCCTTCAGATGCGTCGCGTCGATCATGATCCGCTCCGGCCGGGGACCATCCTGGCTGAGCGCGGTGAAGATCTTGTCGAACACTCCCAGCCGGCTCCAGCGGATGAACCGGTTATAGAGCGTCTTGTGCGGCCCGTAGGCCTGGGGGGCGTCCTTCCATTGCAACCCGTTGCGGATCACATAGACGATCCCGCTCACCACCCGTCGGTCATCCACCCGCGGCACCCCGTGAGCCAGCGGAAAATGCGGCGCCAGCCGTGCCATCTGCCGCTCGCTCAGCAAGAACAAATCACCCATCAGACCCTCCAATGGAGAATCTGAATCACAGATCACATCAAATTAATAGGTCCTGACCCTAGGCGCTCAACCGCGCAAGCGGGCCCAGACGGCTACGCCTACCGCCACCCATACGGCGACAATCAGGACGAGGCCCACGGCACTCTTGGGCCGGGCCCCGGCGGCGGCTACCTGCCGGAATTCGCCCATCAGCGGCGCCGGGATCAGGCGGACGACCAGCATCACCCCGAGCGGCACCACCACCAGGTCGTCGAGATAGCCGATGACCGGAATGAAGTCTGGAATGAGGTCGATCGGGCTCAGCGCATAGGCGGCCACCAGCCCGGCCAGCGACTTGGCGTACCACGGCGTGCGCGGATCGCGGGCGGCAATCCAGAGGGCCGCGACGTCATTCCTGAGCGCCCGGGCCCAGGATTTGAGGCGCTTCAGGCCCGCTTCGCCCATCGGCCGCTCTCGTCCTGCTGCCAGTAGGTCACCTCGTTGCCCTCGCGCAGTGCCCGCCAGGCGGCGCGGGCTTCGGTAACGGCGTCGGGGTCGTGGCCGGAGAAGAGGTAGACGATGCGTTCATACCCCGCGGCCGATTGCGGCACGGCGCGGTCGGTGAAGAAGCGCACCGCGGCGGCGTTGGGATTGTCGGGGCCGGTGCTGATCAGGACCGGCTGGTCGGCGTCGCTGTCGCCGCCGGCCAGGCCGTGCGGCAGGAAGCTGTCGTCGCGATAGGTCCAGAGCAGCCGGTCGAGCAGCTCCGCACGCTCGCGGCTGCCCACCTCGACCACCGCCCGCCACCCGCGCTCCAGCGTCTTTTCGACCAGCACCGGCAACACCCGCTCCAGCGGCTGCTGCTCGAGATGATAGAAGAGGACATCGGACATCAGGCCCGCCTCCGGTCTCCGGCCGGCACCAGCGGCTCGATCCGTTC
>DASSGZ010000546.1:0-19921 GCA_035693165.1 Chloroflexia bacterium
CCCGCTCAGGCGCGGGCCACCACGCAACAAATCCCGACCGCCCGCGGGCCGACGTGCGAGCCGAGCACCGCGCCGATATGCGACACCAGGATCTTCTCGCGCGGATAGACCGGCTCCAGCATGCTAATCAGCTTCTCGGCCTCGTCGGGGGCGTCGCCGTGGACCACGGCCAGGGCGTCCAGCGGGCCGAGGCCGGCGGCCAACTCGATCATGCGCTGCATCGCCTTGCTCTTGGTGCGCACCTTCTCCATGGGCACCGGCTTGCCTTCCTTCATATGCAGGATCGGCTTGATCGCCAGCATGGTGCCCAGGAAGGCCGAGGCCAGGCCCAGCCGCCCGCCGCGCTGCACCCACTCCAGCGTATCGAGCAGGCCCAGGATACGCACGCGGGGCACCAGGGCCTCGACCAGCGCCACGATGTCGTCCTGGCTGCATCCGGCATGGGCGGCCCGCGCGGCGAAAATCACCTGCCAGCCCAGGCACATCGAGATCGCCTGCGAGTCGATGACGCGCACCACGCCCGGCTCCAGGTCGATCGACGTGGCGGCCAGCGCACAGGTGCTGTAGGTGCCGCTCAGGCCCGACGAGAGATGGATCGACACGACGCGCGCGCCGTCCGCCGTCAGCTCCCGGTAGACCTGCTCGATCTCGCCGATGGGCGGTTGCGACGTGACGGGCACGCCGGGGGTCTCCTGCAGCAGGCGATAGAACTCTTCGCCGCTGAGGTCGATCTTATCGCGGTAGGTCTGGGACCCGATCTGCAAGACGAGCGGGATCACCGTGATCCCGAGTTCGCGCGCCACCTCCGGCGGCACATCCGAGGTGCTGTCGGTCACGATTTTGACCGGCTGTGTGGTTGTCATGGGACCATTATACCCCAAATCGGTCCCCGGTGAAAAACGGACCGCGCTAGCCGGCGCCCTCGTAGACGGCTACGCCCACCGCCCCAGGACCGAGATAGACGGTGTTGGCCGGCCCGTACTGGACCACAGTGATCCGGTCGCGCGGACACACCAACGTGAGGCGCGTGACCAGGTTATCGATTTCCGCGGTGTGGTTGCAGTGGAGAACCGCCAGGGCTTCGACATGGGGGAAATCTTCCACGAAGTTGGCGAGGGAGTCGAGCGCTTTGTGGCGCGTGCGGGTACGCTCCAGCAGGACGATCTGGCCTTCGTCCAGGCGCAGTAACGGCTTGAGCGGCAGCAGGGTGTCGATGCCCGGCGCCAGCTTGGCGATGCGCCCGCCGCGGTGCAAACCCTCGATGGAGTCGACAAAGAAGGCGATATGCACCTGGTGGATCATGCGCTGGGCGGCGTTCATCACCTCGCTCAACGTGCCGCCCGCGGCGGCTTTGCGGGCGGCGGCGAGCACCACCAGGCCCAGGCCCATGCTGGCCGCCTGCGAGTCCATCACGCCAACCGGGAAGGAACTGTTGAGGAAGGCGTCGCGGGCCATGAGCGCGGCGTTGTAGGTGCCGCTCAGCCGCGAGGAGACATGGATGGAGACAATGCCGTCGCAGGGGCGGTTGGCCTGGAGTTGCCGGTAGACTTGCTCAAACGCAGCGACCGCCGGGGGTGCCGTCGTGGGCTGGGGATCGCCCGCCTGAAGATGGCGCAGCACCTCGTCGGTGGTCAGATTCACCCGGTCCAGATAGGTGTGCGATCCGATCTGCACACTGACCGGGATGACGGTGATGCCGTACTCGCGAACAAGCGAATCGGGTAGGTCGCAGGTGCTGTCGGTGACGACCCGAATCGTGGGCATGGGTATATCAGACTCCGTTCAGGCGGCGGGAGCGGGCGTCTACTCCACCGAGATAATATAGGCGTAAAACGGCTGGCCGCCGTACAGGGCTTCGACCTCCTGGTCGGGATACTGCGCGCGGATCTGCTCCGCGAAGGTCTCGGCCTGCTCGGCGGTCACATCTTGCCCATAATAAATCGTGATCAGTTCGCGGTCCCCGGCATTGAGTTTCGCCAACAGATCGTGGGCGACTTCCTCGTTCGAGTGGCCCGCGATCACCAGGGTGCCGTTGTGCAAGCCGATCACGTCCCCGATCTGGATCTCGATGCCGTTCATGCTCACCTGGCGCACGGCGGTCGTGATCTCGCCGGTCTCGACGTTCTGGGCCGCCGCCTCCATGGCGCGGGCGTTGGTGTCCAGGTCGGCCTCGTAGTTGAAGGCGACCAGGGCGGCCATGCCCTGCGGGATGGTGTCGGTCGGCACGACCGCGACGCGCTTCCGGCTGAGCGCCTGAGTCTGCTTGGCGGCCATGACGATGTTGCCGTTGTTGGGCAGGATAACGACTTCGTCGTGGGGTAGGGCTTCGATGGTGCGCAGCAGTTCTTCGGTGCTGGGGTTCATCGTCTGCCCGCCCTCGACCAGGGCGGTCGCGCCCATGCTGCGGAAGATCTCGGCCAGGCCCGCCCCCGACACGACGGCGACGGTGGCGATCTTGCTGAGCGCCGGTTCGCCGGTCGCGGGGACGGCGGGCGCCGCCGGGGCTTTCGCCGCCGCCTGCTCGTGCATGTCGAGGAATTCCTCGTGCTGCTCCTGCATATCGGTGATCGCCACCTGGCGCAGGTTGCCGCGGGCGCAGACATAGGTCAGGATCTCGCCCGGCTGCTCGGTATGCACATGCACCTTGATCAGCCGGTCGTCGCCGACCACCACGGCGGAATCGCCGTGCTGCGCGATCCACTCGCGCACCTCGGGGAACCCGAGGTCTTTGCCGACCAGGATAAAGTTGGTGCAGTAGCCGTACTCGCCGTGCGCGACATGCACGCCGTCGGGCGCCAGTTCCAGCGGCGCGCCGCTCACCGTCTCGATGGCGCCACCCTCCACCGACTCACCGCGGGCATAGCGCAGCAGGCCCTCAAAGATGACGTAGAGGCCCTGGCCCCCGGCGTCGACCACGCCCGCGTCGCGCAGCTTTTGCAGCAGCGTAGGAGTGCGCTCGACCGAGGCCCGCCCGGCCTCCACGGTGGCACTCATCACAGCCAGCAGGTCGCCGGTGCCGGCGGCGGCCTCGGCGCCGTCGGCCATCTCGCGGATGACCGTCAGCATGGTGCCCTCGACGGGTTTGAGGACGGCCTGGTAGGCGGTGCTGGCGGCATCGCGCATGGCGGCGGCCCACTCCGCCGCGCCCAGCGTGTCGCTGTTGCCGAGGCCCCGGTGGAAGCCGCGCAAGACCTGCGATAAGATCACGCCCGAATTACCCCGCGCGCCCATCAGCGCGCCGTAGGACATGCCCGACGCGATCTCGGCCACCGAGTGGCTGACCGACCCGGCCACCTGCTTGGCGGCGGCTTGCAGGGTGAGCGTCATGTTCGTGCCTGTGTCGCCGTCGGGGACGGGGAAGACGTTGAGCGCGTTGATGCCCGCGGCGTGGCGATCCAGCCAGCGGCTTGCCGCAGCCACGGCCTGCTTCCACTGCACCCCGTCCCACGTGCCGCCGGTGCCCGGCGCGTTGCTCACATCGAGATTGCTTTTCAGGTCGGCCACGCTGGGTCCTCTCTCTGCCGTCAATTACTCGCTGACGCGAATACCCTGGACATTGACGTTGACTTCGACCGCCGGGGTGCCCAGGGCTTGCTCCACGGCGAACTTCACGTTGCTCATGATGTTCTCGGCTACGGTGGCGATGCGCGTCCCGTATTCGAGGATCACATACAGATCGATCACCACGCGGTCGCTGGTGATCGTGACCTCGACGCCTTTGCTGCTCTCTTCCTTGCGCAGCAGCTCGGCCAGGGCGGGCCGCGAGTGGCGCGAGGCCAACCCCACGACGCCATAACATTCCCCGACGGCGCGCGCCGCCAGCGACGCCACGGCGCCCGGCGTGATCTCGACGCGCCCCGGCACGGTGCCGTCGGCGATCCAGGTGATCGGGCCGTCCGTGGACGGGGCGACCGGGGTGTCTTCGTTGCGCTCTTTCGATGGACTCAAGTGGTCTATCCTCGCTGGGGTCTGGCGGATGTAGGCGGCTTCGGGCGGGCCGGATGGCCCCTTCCACACCGTGACCGCCGGTGTGCAATCGGCACGGGACGGCGGTCAGCTTGCATCAAATGCCAAATTGTGGTATTATTGTCCTTCGGAGCCGCCTTCGGCCATGCGCGGGGTTCGACTCCCGACAGCTTGACGCTGTGTTAATGGTGGCTTAATCATACAGCAAAAACCTTGTTTAGTAAAGGGGGTCGATTCCATTGGCCGGTACCGGTACTTGTGATATTTGCGGGAAGCATTCGATGTTTGGGCACAACGTCAGCTTCTCGGCGCGGGCCACGAACCGCCGCTGGGCGCCGAACATTCAGTCGGCATATTTGAACGTGAACGGTGTGAACAAGAAGGTCAAGGTGTGCACGCGCTGCTTGCGCACGCTGAGCAAAACGGACAAGTCCGCCAAGTAAGGCACTTTCCGCAAAGTCTACAAGGGCCGCGCCATGAGGCGCGGCCTTTTTGTGCTTTCTGCGCCCCGCTCTACCCGCCCGATCTTTGCGGGCCTCCCCTATTGACAACTGACCTCAAGTCATTTATAATTGACCCATAGTCAGTTAAAGATCGGGGAGGACAGCAAAGACCTATGGACGGCAAGCAGCGCGCCACGCGAGAGCCCGAGAAGCAGTACCGGCGGTGCATGATCCTCGATACCACCGCGCAACTGCTGGACGAACGCGCCTATACCGCCATCACCATGGCCGAGGTCGCCGACCGGGCCGGGCTCGCCAAGGGCACCGTCTATCTCTACTTCCCCACCAAAGAGGCGCTGTTCCTGGCGTTGCAAGAGCGGATGCTGGCGGCGTGGTTCGCCGACCTCGATGCCGCGCTGGCGCAGCTTGGCCCGGCGTCCGCCGCCGCTGTGGCCGAGACCATCTGCCGCAGCCTGGCTCCGCGCCCCCACCTGACGCGCCTGCTGGCAATCTTGCACAGCGTGCTGGAGCAGAACATCGACTACGAGACCGCGGTGGGCTTCAAGCAGATGCTGCTGGCGCATATGCAGCGAACCGGGGCGCTGTTGGAACACTGCCTGCTCTTCCTCCGCCCCGGCCAGGGCGCCCTGGTGCTCCTGCGCGCCCACGCGCTGGTCATCGGCCTGCAACACGTGAGCGACCCGCCGCCCCTGGTGCGCCAGGTGCTGGAGCAACCCGAACTACAGGTCTTCCATATCGACTTTGCCGCTGAGTTGTCCGCAACCCTGCGCGCCTTGCTGCGCGGCATGGAATGCGCGCCCGGCGACGACGTGGCCCCGCAGTCATAAAGGAGAACGCGACCCATGGCTAAACAGGCACAAGTGCATCGCGGCGAGACGGCCCTGATCACCGGCGCGTCGAGCGGGTTCGGCGCGGAGTTCGCCAAGCTGTTCGCTCGCGACGGCTACAACCTGGTGCTGGTGGCCCGCAGCGAGGGGGCCCTGAACACCCTGGCCGATCAGCTACGGACCAGGTACGGCGTGCAGGTGCGCGTGCTGCCCAAGGACCTGGCCCTGCCCGCCGCGCCCGACGAGATCTTCGCCACCCTGGGCGACGAGGGGATCACGGTCGACGTGCTGGTGAATAATGCCGGGTTCGCCACCTACGGCCCCTTCGTCGAGATTCCGCTGCAGGCCGACATGGACATGCTCAAAGTGAACATGCTGGCGCTTACCCACCTGACCAAGCTGTTCCTGCCCGCCATGCTGGCCCGCCGCCGGGGCAAGATCCTCAACGTGGCTTCCACCGCCGCCTTCCAGCCCGGCCCGCTTATGGCCGCCTACTATGCCAGCAAAGCCTACGTCCTGTTCCTGTCGGAGGCCATCGCCGAAGAGGTGCGCGGCTCGGGCGTGACGGTGACGGCGCTCTGCCCCGGCCCGGCGCGCACCGGCTTCCAGCGGCGGGCGCAGATGGAAGACTCGCGGCTGGTCAGCGGCCGGATCATGGACGCGCGCACAGTGGCCGTGGCCGGCTATCGCGCCATGCAACAGGGCCGCACCGTGGTCATTCCGGGGTTGCGCAACCGCCTCATGGCCCTGGCCCCGCGCGTGAGTCCGCGCGGCATGACGGCCCGCGTGGTCAAGAACATGCAGGTCCGCGTGAGCCATTAGGGCGGCACCGGGCGGCACGGGCCGGTTTGAAACCGGCCCCTACAGAAACGGGCGGTGGCGGTGTAGGAGCCTGTTTCAAATCGGCGGCCACAGAAAACCAGCGGTGTAGGGGCCGGTTCCAAACCGGCCCGGCGTCCATTGCACGGATGCCGCTGTAGGGGCCGGTTTGCAACCGGCCCGCACGTATTGGGGATTAGCGCAGGAACTGGTCCCAGAAATCGCCGAAGTACTGGAAGATCTGGATGATGAAGGGCAGCGTCCAGGCGAGCAGCAGCAGGCCCATGAGGATGCGATAGATCGGCGAGTCCATCCAGTTCGTCGGCGCACGGTCGTCGTCCAGCTCGTAGTCATAGGTATCGTCCGGTTCCCAGGCGGGCGCGGACGACTCCAGGCGATCCGCCGCCGGGACCACAGGCACCGCGCGGCGGCGCGCCCCCAGCCGGCGGCCCTTACGTTCGGCCAGGGTCTCCTGGTGGCGGCTCAGACTGGGCAGCGTAAGGGCCGCCGCTGCCTCTTTAGAGGCCGGCGCGGCGGCAGGAGGCGTGTGCAGCGAGGGGGCCGGGTTGGGGCTGTCGAACAGATACCAGCCGGCTTGTGGCGCCGGGCCCTCCGGCACCAGCAGATCCGCCTGCGGCGTCTCGGGCGCGTCGTCATCCTCGGCATCGTCCCCATCCCAGGGGTCGGGCTCCCAGGTGGTCCCGGCATAGCCGCTGCTGGGCGGGCTGTTCACCAGCCGGCGGGCGCGCTGCAGGAAGCGCCGGGGCACGTACAGGTCCTGCATCACGAAGTCGTTGTGCGACCACTCGGCGATGTCCGTAGCGCGCGACCGCTTCATCAGCACGGGGATGCCCGCGTCTTCCAACTGGTCCTTCAGGAAGTGGCCCATGAAGCTGTTGGGCACGTTCATCAGCACGGTCCAGTCGCGGAACTGCTCCAGGTCGAGCGGTTCGCGCGGCGGCGCAGGGGGTTCCGGGGGTGCCAGCGCGCTGCCGCAGTCGGGGCAGGTTGTCACCCAGTCCTCGTATTCATACCGGCAGCGCGGACAGATCATGTTCATACTTATTATACGCAATTTGCCGCGTCGCGGTATCTACGGCGTATTACCCCGCCGTTAGGACCCCTTCCGCCGCCAGCACGGCGCGCAACCGGCGGATGCCCTCGGCGATAGTGGCTTCGGGCAGGGAGGCGAAGCCCAGCAGGAACGCGGCCTGCGCGGGCGGGTGCAGGTAGTAGGGGCGGGCGGAATAGAGGCCGACGCCGGCGCGCGCCGCCGCAGCGACCAGGCGGGTGTCGTCCAGGGGCGCCGGAAAGTGGACCATCACATGCATCCCGCTTTCGGCGGGGCCGGGCACGGCCTCCGGCAGATCGCGGGCCAGGGCGGTGAGCAGCGCGGCCCGGCGCGCGGCGTACAGCGCCTGCATCCGCCGCAGGTGGCGCTCGAAATGTCCGCGGGCCATGAACAGCGCCAGCGCGCGGCCCTGCGGCGATGCGGCTTCCCGGTCAGCGGCGGCCTTGGCCGCGCGATAGAGGTCCACCAGGTCCGGCGGCAACACGGCGTAGCCGATGCGCAGCGCGGGGAAGAGCGCCGTCGAAAACGAGCCGGTGTAGACCACCGTGCCTGCGCGGTCCAACCCCTGCAGCGACTCCAGCGGGCGCCCGGTGTAGCGGTACTGGCTGTCGTAGTCGTCCTCGACCACCAGGGTGCCGGTGCGCGCGGCCCATTCCAGCAGGCGCAGCCGCCGGGGCAGGCTGAGGATCGCGCCGGTGGGGTACTGGTGCGACGGGGTGACGTAGAGCAGGCGCGCGCCCTGCGCGGGCAGGGCCTCGACCACGAGGCCGGCGCGGTCCACCGGCACCGGCACCAGCCGGGCGCCCGCTACGCTGAACACCCGTTGCGCGCCCAGGTAGCAGGGGTCCTCCACGGCCACCGCATCGCCGGGATCGAGCGTGAGCCGCGCCAGCAGGTCCAGCGCCTGCTGCGACCCGCTGACGACGACGATCTGCTCCGGACGGCAGCGCACGGCGCGGGTGCGGCCCAGGTAGGCGGCGATCTCGTCGCGCAAGGGGCCGTAGCCCGCCGGGTCGCCGTAGATCAGCGTCTCCGGGCCGATCTCCTCCCAGACCTCGGCCACCAGGCGCCGCCAGACGGTGGCCGGGAAGGCGTCCCAGGCAGGCAGGCCGGGCCGGAAATCATAGGGCAGGGGGACGGCGTGCCGGGGCGTGAAGGTCGGCCCCACCGCCGCGCCGATGCGCCCCGCCCACGCCGACAACTGGCGCGGAGAAGGGGGAGGCACAGGGGCCTTGAGCGTGGCCGTGGCGGGATGGGGTGTGAGTAATTCGTCGGGCAAGAGCGCGGCGACATAGGTGCCGGCACCGACGCGGGCCTCCAGGTAGCCCTCGGCCAGCAAGGCGGCATAGGCCTCGTTGACCGTGTTGCGCGAGAGACCGAGCGCCGTTGCCAGGTGCCGGGTTGGGGGCAGGCGGCTCCCCGGCGGCAAGCGCCCGGCGAGGATGGCGCCGCGGATCTGCGCGTATACCTGGCGGTACAGCGGTTCCGCGCCGTCGGGATCGACATGTACCGGGAGATCCACCTTGCTGCCCTCGCGCTAGCGATAGACCGGCTGGCGTCAGCCGACGGGGGCCAGGACGAAGCGCTCCAGCGCCGCCGCCACGCCATCCTCGGCCAGGGTGCGGGTCACATAGTCGGCGTGCGCATGGACTTCGGGATGGGCCTGGCCCATCGCCACGCCGATGCCGGCCCAGCGCAGCAGCGCCAGGTCGTTGCTGCCGTCGCCGATCGCCAGCGTCTGTTCCTGGGCGATGCCCAGGTGGTCAGCCAGCATTGCCAGGGCCACGCCCTTGTCGCAGTGAGGGTTCACGGTTTCGGCGAAGCGCGGGTGCGACTTCACGGCATAGATACGCTCGCCGAAGTGCGCGTGCAGCATGGCAACGGTGCGCTCGGTGCGCTCCTCGTTACCCAGCACCGTCGAGAGCTTGGTGGGGTCGCCGCCCTCCTGCCGCAGGAACGCGGCCAGGTCGCCCACCGGGTGGATGGGCAGATCGCCGTTCACGTGCGAATAATAGGCCGTGCCGGGATTGAGTTCGGAGGTGTAGAGCTTATCGTTGAGGTAGACATTAGGGTAGAGGCCCCACTCCTCCAGCAAGGCGATGACCTCCAGCGCCAGCGCCTGAGCCACGGGGCGATGGAACAGCACCTCCTCGGTCACGGGATCCTGGACCAGCGCACCCTGGTAGCAGATCAGCGGCGTGGTGATATCCAGCGCCGCCGCGTGGACCCGCGCCGACCGGAACATGCGCCCCGTCGCCAGGGTCACATGCACCCCACGGGCCTGGGCCGCCGCAATCGCCGCCCGGTTCGCGGGGCTAACGACCAGATCATCGCCAAACAGCGTCCCATCCAGATCTAATGCAACCAATCGAATCATATCTGTTTCCTTAGCACTGAGTCTCGTCTCTCGTCTCTCCGTCTCTCGTACTCAGCACTCAGCACTCAGCACTCGCCTGCACCCAGAGGATGCGGTCGCGGTGTTCGAGGTCTTGCAGCACGCGGAGTTCGGCGCCGGGGAAGGCGGCCGCCGCCGCGGGCAGGAGCAAGGGCGCCTGGTCCCAGCCGATTTCGAGAGCCAGGAAGCCGCCGGGCCGCAGCCATGCCGGGGCGCGCGCCAGGAGGCGCAGGATCAGCCCCGTGCCGCGTGCGCCGCCCCCGGCCAGGGCCAGCGCCGGTTCCCAGGTGCGCACCGCCGGCTCGACTTCATCCAGCACTGTATAGGGCAGGTTGGCGACGATACCCTGAACCCGCTCCGGCAAGGGATCGCCCAGGTCGCCGGCCAGCAGGTGGAAGCGCGGATCGCCGGCCAGGCCGTGCGCGGCGGCGTTGGCGGCGGCCACGGCCAGCGCCTCGGGCGAGATGTCGCAGGCGTAGACGCGCAGGCGGGGCCGGTGCAACGCCAGCGCGATGGCGATCGCGCCGCTGCCGGTGCCCAGGTCGGCCACCGGGCCCACGGCATCCGCCGGCAAGGCGTTGAGCACGGCCCCGACCAGTTCCTCGGTCTCGGGCCGCGGGATCAGCACGCGCCGGTCCACCTGGAAATCGAGGCCGTAGAAGTCCTTGTGGCCCACCAGGTAGGCGACGGGTTCGCCGGCCAGGCGGCGGCGCAGGAGGGCGCCGAAGGCGTCGAGCGCATCCAACGGCCAGGGATCGCGTAGCCGGGCATAGAGTTGGGCGCGGCTAATGTGCAGGACGTGGGCCAGCAACACATCGGCATCAAGCCGGGGCGTGGGCGAGCCACCCGCGCGCAAGGCATCGGCGGCGGCGTGGAGCATGTAGCGGATCTCCAGCGGCGGCGGGGCCGAGCTGCCGGGCGCCGCCCAGATCGCCTCATACTCGGGCGTCATGCGCTCGTATCGTCAGCCAGGCCCTCGTGCTCCAGGCGCGCGGCCTGGTCGGCGACCTGCAACTGGGCGATCATATCGTCGATGTTGCCCGCCATAATCGTCGGCAGGTTGCTGAAGCTGGCCTTGATGCGGTGGTCGGTGATGCGGTCCTGCGGGAAGTTGTAGGTGCGGATCTTTTCGCTGCGGTCGCCGGTGCCCACCTGGACGATGCGCGCTTCGCCCAGTTCGGCCTGCCGCTGGCGCAACTCCATGTCGTACAACCGGGCGCGCAGCACGGCCATGGCCTTGTTGCGGTTCTTGAGTTGCGATTTCTCGTCCTGGTTGGTGACGACGATGCCGGTCGGCAGGTGGGTGATGCGCACGGCGCTGTCGGTCGTGTTCACGCTCTGCCCGCCGTGGCCGGTCGAACGGTAGATGTCGATGCGCAGGTCGGCGGGGTTGATCGCGACCTCAACCTCTTCGGCTTCGGGCATCACGGCGACAGTCGCGGTGGAGGTGTGAATGCGCCCGCCCGACTCGGTGGCCGGCACACGCTGCACCCGATGGACGCCGCCTTCATACTTGAAGTGGCTGTAGGCGCCCCGCCCGCGCACCTCGAAGATGACTTCTTTCAGCCCGCCCTGCTCGGCCTCGCTGATCGAGTGGAGTTCGGTCTTCCAGCCCTGGCGCTCGGCGTAGCGCTGGTACATGCGGTAGAGTTCCCCGGCAAAGAGCGCGGCTTCCTCGCCGCCGGCCCCGGCGCGGATCTCGATGAACACGTTCTTTTCGTCGTTGGGGTCACGCGGCACCAGCAACTGGCGGATCAGGTCGGCCTGCTGGTCGCGCTGCTGCTTGAGCGCAGGCAACTCCTCGCGCGCCAGCGCGGCCAGTTCCGGATCGTTCTCGTCCATCAGCGCTTCATGCTCGCCGATCTCCTGATCCAGCCGGGCGTGCTCGCGGTACGCGGTGATCAGCGGCTCGATCTCCGCCCGCTCGCGGGCCAGCCCGGCGATCTCGTCAAAGTCGCCGCGCTCCGCCGCCTGGGCGATCAGCTCGTCCAGCTCGCGATAACGCTTATCAATCGATTCCAGTTTGTCAAACATCGGTGTTGTGGCCTCAACCTATCGGGAAAGTATCAGGTAATTATACCCGCCCGGCCTACCAGGCGTCAAACGCAGCCCGTCAGTGGTCGGTGGTCAGTAGCGGGCTATGAAAGGGATCATAGCGCGAGCCGGCAGGCACCTGCCGGGTTTGAGCGGGAATGAGCAGGATTGCGTTAAGCCGCAATTGTCATTCTGAGCGCAGCGAAGAATCTCGTCTCGTGGGGGGCCAACGACGAGACTCTTCGCTGCGCTCAGAGTGACAGGCGCGGGGGCCAGCGACGAGGCTCTTCGCTGCGCTCAGAGTGACAGGCGCCGGAGGAAGGCCGATCACCAGCCGGCCAAGGCAATTTCGCGCTGTAGGGGCCGGTTGCAAACCGGCCCGCCGCCCCGTTCGCCCGGCCCACTGCCCCACCCGCGCTGGAGGGGCCGGTTTCAAACCGGCCCGCCGCCCCACCCGGCAACTACCACGCCGCGAGATAGCGGTTGAAGATGGGGGTAAGATCGGTCGGGCTGTAGCGCTGCCAGGTGGTGAGCAGGTCGCGCGGACGGGCGCGGGCGCCGGTGTAATGCGCGTAGTAGTCGCGCCAGGCGGCCCAGAAGCGGTCAGCGCCGATGGCCGCGCGTACCTCGGCCAGGAACTGCGTGCCCTGGTCGTACACGGCGTGGAAGTAGGCATCGTCGCTGGGGAAGCCGCTGTACAGGCTCGCGCTGACCGGCCAGCCGCCGCCGGGGCCGCTCATCGCCCGAAAGGCCGCGGCATAGAGATCGGGCCGCTGGCTGCGCACGTACTCGGCGCTGGCGAAGTTGGCGAGGGCTTCGTCCAGCCAGGGGTCGATCAACTGGTTGTTGCCCACCGCGCCGTAGAACCAGGCGTGCGCCGTCTCGTGCAGCGGCGTGTACCAGGTCCAGGCGCCGGGCGTGGGCGCGGTCCCGGCGCGCTGCGTCGGGATCAGGTAGACCATCGGGTATTCCTGGGCATAGTCCCACTCGGCGGCGCGGGGCAGCGCCATCTCCCCCACCGTGAACACGCGGTAGGGGTACGGCCCGATGTGCGCGCTATACCAGCGGATGGCCGCGGCCACGGTGTCGAGCAAGGCGCCGCCCGCGGCCCGGTGGCCGGGCAGGAAGTAGCCCAGCACCTGCACGCCCCCGGCGTTGCGGGTCATGGCCCCATCGGCGAAGGGGTTCAGCAGGTGCGGCGAGATCGTATAGGCCACGTCGCGCACGCCCGGCGCGTCGAACACCCAGCGGCGGCTCTCGTGCGCGGTCGTCGTGCCGGTGCCACCGACGACGATGGCCCGGTCGCTGGTGAAGGTGACGCGGTAATCGGCCACGTCGTTGATGCCCTGGTCGCCGTGTTCGCCGTAGGGGAACTGGTCCCAGCCGCCGTTCTCATAGGGCACCACGCTGGGCAGCCAGTCGCCCAGAGTCAGCAGGTCGTTGGCCGCGTCGTAGCCGTGGCGCCCGCCGAACGACGGCGGATGCAGGCCGAAGCGCAACTCCAGGTCCACGGCGGCGCCGGGGGCCAGCGGCGCAGGCAGGGCAATCGCCAGGTTCACCTCGTCGCGCCAGCGGGTGGTCGTCCCCTGCCCGGCGGCCTGGGCACCCTGCACGGTGAAGGCGTTGCGCCAGTGGTGATAGACCACCCGCAGCACCACCTCGTGCAAGAGCACGCGCGCCGCCGTCGTGTTCACATAGTGGATGCTCTCGACCACATCCAGACCGCGGTCGTCGCCCACGTGGGCCTGCACGGTGTAGCGGGTGCGGGTGGTGGCGGTCTTGGTATCCGGGTGCAGATCGGCGTAACGCCAGTCGTAGTACTGGCGGCCCACGTTGCCCATCTCCACCTGCCAGGCGGCGGCGTTGCCCGGCGTATAGGTGAGGCTGCGCCGCTCGAACAACTGGACCAGCACATCGCGCGTGGCGGTGCCCACGCGGGCGCGCACCCAGAACGGCTCGGTCAGCGGCAGGCCCAGTGTGTAGACCCAGTTGGCGGCGGGCCC
Source organism: Chloroflexia bacterium (assembly GCA_035693165.1). GTDB lineage: Bacteria > Chloroflexota > Chloroflexia > QHBQ01 > JAICKM01 > JAICKM01. Next base: position 13,581 of record DASSGZ010000546.1, read on the forward strand.
GGCACCACCGGCCTGGATGTAGCGCCAGAACACATCGGCCACGTTGTGGCGCGACTGCGGCTCATAGGCGCCCAGCGTGACCGGCGCGGGCAGCTTCGTCAGCGACGAGACGCTGCCCGCCGCGTTAAGGGCCAGGGCGGCGCGCGCGCCGGTGCGGTTGCCAGGGGGAGGCGCATCGACCAGAGCGCGCGCCGTGGCGTAGGATGGCGCGGCATCCGCGCCGGGATCCCCGGCCACCGGGATCGGCGCCGGGGGGCGCGCCTCCCAGTCGCCGGCCTCGGCCCCCGTGCTGATGCGCCCCTGCACCATCTCGCGCACCAGCAGGCCGCCGGTCACGAACCAGGGTGAGTTGCGACTGGCTCCGGGGTCGTTGACCTCCAGGCGGCCCTTGTCGAAGTATTGCACCAGGTGGACGCCGGTGGGCGTGCCGTTGGCCGCTTCATAGGTCGTGTAGAACGGGCCGGGCCCCCAGAGCCAGCTACGGTTGGCCTGACCCGCCGCCACGGCGGCATCGGCGCGCGCCCAGACGGCACGGATCGCCGGGTCGGCGAAACCGTCGGCAGGAGCCGCGAGGGGGGCGGCCTGCACCGGCGGCGCGGGCAACCCTCCACCGGGCACCAGACTCAGGAAAGTCGCCACGCAGAGCAGCGCGCAGGCCGCGCGCACAGATCGGGGCGTCATGACCCGGCGAGATCTCCGGCATGGCGTGCGGCGAATTCTTCCGCCGTCATCCCGAAGATCAATTCGTCGAAATATTGCCCATTGGTGTGGATCATGCGCCGCAGCCGCCCTTCCAGTTGGAAGCCCAGGCGCTCATGGAGGCGGATGGACGGTTCGTTGAAGCTGTAGACATGCGCGGTAACTTTCTGGTAGCGTAACTCGCGGAAGTAGTAGCGCAGGAGCAGCACGATAGCTTCGGAGGCGTAGCCCTGGCGCTGCTTCTCCGCGCGCACAGCCACGCCGTAGGTGAAGGTGCCGTGGCGGGGTTCGCAGCTATGCGTGCTGATCGACCCGACCATCTCCCCGCCCAGCGTCTCGATCACGAAATGGAAAGCATCGCCCTGCGGCTCGGCGGTCGCCATCTTCTCGGCCCAGCGGCGCTGGCGCTCCTCCGATGTGGGGAACGGGATGAAGTAGAGGCGCCGGGCCATCTCGGTGTCCTGGTTCCAGGCGAAAAAGGCGGTGGCATCCCCCGGCTCGATGCCGCGCAGGCGAACGCGGCTGCCTTGCCAGATGTTGGGGGTTGCGGGACCGGGGGCGGGGCGGGTCATGCCAGCACCACGTGGGCGAGGCGGCTGTAGACGGCGCCGCCGGGGCGCAGGTCGCTGCGCATCACGCTCACGCCGGTCACGTCAAAGGGCACCGGGGTCAGGCCGGGCAGGGCCTGCACCGCCGCGCCCACCCGCGCCCGTTCGGCGGGGGCGCACTGGTCGCGCACGCGGGCCAGGGTCAGGTGCGGATCGAAGCGGCGGTCGAACACGAAGCCCGCGGCGCGCAGTTGGGTGGCGATGCCTTCGCGCAGGGCCGTGAGCGCGGCCATGGCGTCCGGCGCGCCCTCTACACCCGCCCAGACGACCCGCGGGGCGCGCGCGTTGGGAAACATGCCCAGGCCCTCGGCGCGCAACTGGAACGGGCCGGTGCCCGCGGCGCCCGGCTGCACCGCGCCCACCAGCACGGGCACCTGGCCCGCCGGGATCTCGCCGATGAAGGCCAGGGTCAGGTGGAGGCCGGCGGGCGCCGCCAGTCGCAAGGGCAGGGCCTGCGCGGCCAGTTGCTGCTGCACCGCCGTCAGCGCCGTGATGACGGGCGGCGGCAACTCGATGGCGACAAAGACGCGCACCACCCCGGCAGTCGGGTTCTGACTCATGGGCCTATTCTACTATGTTTTGCGCGATTTGTCCGCCGCGCCCGGCGGCGGGCCGGTTTGCAACCGGCCCCTACAACGCAATGGGAAGTCGGACCCCTGGGCGGCAGGCCGGTTTGCAACCGGCCCCTACAGTGCGATGGGAAGCCAGATCCTTGGGTGGCAGGCCGGTTTGCAACCGGCTCCTACAGCGCGGGTGGGGCAGCGGGCCGGTTTGAAAGCGGGCTCCACAGCGGGATAGGCCGCGGGCCGGTTTGCAACCGGCCCCTACAGCGCCATGGGAGGACGGCGGCCGGCTAGCGCCACCAGAGTCCGCTCTGTAGCAGGTCGCCGCCCAGCAAGCCGAGCTGGATTTCGTAGGGCGTGCCGGCGTTTTCCGGGTGGTACTCGAAGCGGTTGCGCTCGAAGTATTGCACGGTGTACGCCGTGTTCGTGCGCGGATCGAATTCCTGCACTTCCTCGGACAGCGGGTAGCCGTAGACGGCCAGCCCGCCGGTGCGCAGCCAGTATTGCAGGAACTTGCCGCCCAGCGAGTGGTGGGTCTCCGGGAAGTAGTGCCGGTCGGGCGCATCGGCGAAGGGCTGGGCTTCCGGATAGGCGTGCGTCAGCGTCTCGGCGCCTAGCCGGCGCAGCAGCACGTCAAAGGGCGGGGCATTCTCCGGGTGATACTCGAAGACGGCGCGCTCGAAGATCTGGGTCCGGTAGCCGCGGATCAGGGTGGGCTGGGTCAGCGGATAGCCGAACTGCGGCAGGCCACCCTTGCTTTCCCAGTAGGCCTGGAACTCCGGTGCGATGGCCTGGCCCGTGGCCGGGAAATAGAAGCGATTCTGCGCCAGGGCCTGGCCTTCGAGGCGGCTTTCCGGCAGGCCGCCGGGCCGCGCCAGAGCCTGGTAGGCGCGGTAGGCCAGCTTATGCACCGTCACGTCGCCCGACGGCGCGTAGCCGCTGTCGGTTTCCGCCAGGCGCACCAGGCCGAAGTTCACGGTGGGCCGCGGCGCGGGGAAGTCTTCGTATTTGAACCAGAAGATGGTATGCACATCCTGGCGCAACTGCGGGTCGTCGAGCACGGCGCGATAGACGGCGGTCAGGAAGTTGGCCTGCGTGACCTCTGCGTCCGAGGGCGGAGCATTGGCCGGAGCCGGTTTAGCCTCCATACCGATTTCCGTGACCCAGATCCGGCTGCGGAAGTCGCCCCGGTCGCGCAGCTTCTGCGCCATCACACGCACCAGTTGCTGGAACTTGCCGGCATCGACCCAGTAAGGATGCAGTCCCACTCCGTCCCAGGGCACCACGTTCCAGCCGGGCCGCCCCGCGTCGCCGCTGGCCTGGTAGGCCTGCACGGCGGGCGCGACATAGAGCTGGTAGAGCCAGTCGAGTTCGTCGTGGCTGTTGTCGTTGGGCGGCGGCCCCAACAGCATGCCGCCGATCAGCACCTGGGCATCGGGCGCCACGGTCTTGATGTTGCGGTAGGTCATCGCCAGCAGCGTGGCGTAGCGCTCGGGCTTGATCTCGGCGGTATGCAGGTTGGACGAGTTCCACAACTCGTAGTTGATGTTCGGCTCGTTGACCACCTCGTAGGCGCTGATCGCCGCGCCGTAGCGCTGGGCGATCTGCTGGGCGCGCCAGCGAAACACACGGATGTAGTGGTTGCTGCCGTCGTCCTGGTCGGCGGGATCGTTAAAGCGCGACGGGTCCACCGTGCCGCCCTCATAGCTCACGATCCCGGCGTTGAGCAGGCCCAGCACCTTGAGACCGTGGCGCGGGGCGATATCGGTAATGAAGAGATCGTAGCGATCCCAGTTGATCTCGCCGTCGGCAAAGAACTCCATGCGTACCCAGCGCACGCCCATCTCCTGGAGTTCAGCCGCCTGGCGTTCCAGGGCCGCGCGATTGGGCGCGTCGGGGAACTTCTGCGGGTCGCTGTTGTATTCGTAGTAGGGATCGCGGGCCACCATGCCGAAGAGATCGGCCCGCGTGGCATCGTCGGCGGCGGGCGCGGCGTGGGTGGCGGTGGGGCGGGGCATGGCGGCCAGCAACAGGCTCAGCGCGGCGCCGGCCCAGAGGATGCGCCAGAGACGGGTTCGCAAGTTCGGGTCCTTTCCAACACGGGGAATCACACCAGGGTACAACATCATTATGACGAATGGCCTGCCGGTAGGTTGCATTATTGCACGCGGAACGGGCACAATTAACCCGGATCTTTCTGGTGTATAATGGAACCACCCGGCCTGCCCGGCGGATCGGCGCAAGCGGTCCCAGCCCGGCCCAGCGTCGCCTTACGAGGAGGTCTATGGCCGACACGATTCCACAGCCCCCATCTGCCGAGAAACCCCCGCCGGCGCCCCCTGTGCGGCGGCGCGTCGTACTCGCGGCGGCGGTCGCGCCGGTCGCGCCGGAACCCGCGCCGCCGGTGTCCGCCCCACCCCGCCCACCGGAAGCCACGCCGCCTGCCTCTGAAGAGCCACCGGCTCTCGCCGTAGAGACGCCCCACAAGGAACCGTCCCCGCGCAGGCGGCTTGCGGGTCTATGGGCGGCGCGCGGCGGCTGGCTTGGTCCGGTGGCCTGGATCGTGGCGCTGGCAGGCACGCTGGCGCTCGCCGCGGAGACGACGCGGACGGCGGGCGAGATCGCCATCGTCGTGGCCGGCGTCCTGGCGGTGATCGCCTGGGGTAGTGTGCGGGCCGTTCCCGCGTTCGCCGCCCCGCGTTCCGCGGGCCGGTGGGTGCCGGGTCGCCGCCATCTGCTCTGCCTCGGTGGCATGGCGCTGGCCGCCGCGCTGACCTGGGCAGCCGATGCCCGCTTCCTGGCCGGCCCCGCCGAAAGCTTCGGCGTGCCGGGATGGCTCTGGCTGGCGGCCATGGGCGTGCTGCTGGCCGCCGCGCTGGCCTGGCCGCGCCCGGTCCCGGTGAGTGGCGGCGTGTCCGATCCCGCACCGGAACCTGTCCCGCGCCGCGCTGTGCTGGTGGACGCGGCCATCCTGGCGGGTATCACCATGCTGGCCGTCGGGACGCGCGTCTGGGATCTGGCCGCCCTGCCCTTCGCCATCCATAGTGACGAGATCCTGACCGGGCGGCTGGCCTACCAGTACTATATCGACGGGCAGGCCACGCCCATCTTCAGTACGGTCTGGACCGACATCAACCTCCCGGCGCTATGGTTCTGGCTGGTCGGCCAATCGCTGCAACTCGGCGGCGGCAGCCTGGCGGCGTTGCGCCTGCCCGCCGCGCTGTTCGGCGCGGCCACGGTCATCCCCTTCTATGGGCTGGTGCGCATGCACTGGGGCCGAGCCGCTGCCATCGCGGGCAGCGTGATCCTGGCCGTCAGCGCGTCGAACGTCCACTACAGCCGGGTCACGCTCAATAATATCGTCACGCCCTTCTTCTGGGCGGTCTGCTGCTACTTCCTGCTGCGTGGCCTGCGCACTCGCCGCCCGGTGGATTGGGTGCTGGCCGGGTTCGCGGGCGGCCTCAGCGAATACGGGTATTACGGCACGCACCTGCTGCCCTTTATCCTGCTCGCTTTCGCCACGTACCTGCTGGTCATCCACCGGCGGCAGGCGCTACGCTACCTGGGGCACTTCGGCTGGCTGGTCCTCGGATACATCACAGCCTTCGGGCCGCTGCTGGCCTACTACACACAGCACCTCACGCTGTACTTCGGACGGGGCGCAAGCGTGCTGATGTGGGACCACATCCCGCGCGACTGGGCCGATCTGCAGTTGATGTGGAACACGCTTTGGCCGCTGTTGGCCGAAAACCTGCTGGGCATCAGCACCCACCCCAGCCAGGACAGCGTGTACTGGGCGCCCTTGCTGCTGCCCGCTGAGGCGGCCCTGCTGGTGTTAGGCGTCGCGTTGTTGATCCGGCGCTGGCGGCAGCCCGCTGCTTTCTTGCTGCTGCTGGTGGGCGGTGGAGTCTTATTCGTCGGCGGCACGCTGGTGCATGGCGTACCGTTCCTCGCCCACTGGACGCCCGCCTTCCCCGCGTTCTACGCAGCACTGGCCGTGCCGGTGGGCGTGTGGGCGGGCAGTTGGCCCCAAGGCGCGCGCGCGCGGCGCCTGCGCCTGGCCGGGATAGGCACGCTGGCGCTCGGCCTGGGGGCGCTGGTCTGGTTGAACGTCGACTTTTATTTCAACCAGTACCAGGCCACGCGCCCGGAGTTTGAACTCCCCGCCGCCGAAGGCCGCTGGGCCGCCGGCCTGGGGTCGGGCTATCAGGTCTACTCGGTGGGCCGCACCTGGCAGCCGTATAATCCCGAACTGATGCGCTATCTCGCGCCCGACCAGGTTGGCGCCGCCCTGGACGACCCGGCAAGCGCGTTGCCGCTGCCCGCCCCGCCGGGCAAGGGGCTGGCCTTTTTCTTCCTCGCCGACAACCAGCAATACCAGGCGCCGGTCCAGGCGCTCTATCCGGGCGGAACCACCGGCGAGGTGCACAGCCACGGCGGGGTCCATCTGTTCAACACCTACGTCGTGCCG
>DASSGZ010000547.1:0-5024 GCA_035693165.1 Chloroflexia bacterium
CGAACCAGGGCAGGTCGTGGATGGTGAACTCGTGGTAGAAGAAGCCGCCCGCCGTGAGCAGGTCGAGCAGCAGGTAGCCGCCCGCCGTGCCCAGCGCATAGAGACCGGTGAACAGCAGCCCCGTGCGCCAGTGGCGCAAAATCAGCCAGACGCAGGCGGCCACGGCGGCGGCAATCGCCGTCTGCTTGCTGTAGAACGCCGCCCAGAACAAGGGCAGCGCCCACCAGACAACGCCGCGACCGCCTTCGCTTGCCCGTAGCACCCACCACAGCCCGCCGAGGCCGCAGGCCACCGCGAACATATCGGGCTTGACCAGCGCGCCCCAGAAGCCGACGATGCCGATGGCGCCCCAGGCCAGCGCGCCGAACAGCCCGGCCAGCCGGTCGCGGGTCAGGCGCCAGGTGATGGCGTAGATGCCCAGGCCCACGCCCGCCGTCGCCAGCAGCGAGATGGCGCGGCCCGGCTTGAACGTCGGCCCCAGGACGTGGATGAACGGCCAGTTCAGCAGGTAGTAGAGCGGCGGATAGGGCGCGGCAATGAACTGCTGCGGCGTGATCGGCCCGAAGATGTCCACCCCGCGGTCGAGCAGCAGCGTCTCGGCGACGATCATGCTCTCCGACTCGTCGGACTGGAAGGGCCAGTTGAACAGCCCGATCATGATCTGGATCGTGTCGATCACCTTGAGCAGCAGCAACACGCCCAGCAGCGCCAGGGCCGCCAGCAGCAGCCAGCCGGCCCAGTCGCCCCGCGCGGGCCAGGGCCGGGCGCGCGCCGGGCGCGCGGCGCCGCTCATCGCAGTTCCACCCAATCGACGCGCACGCCCAGCGTCCGCGGGTCGTAGCCGCCGGGCACGAAGCTGTTGGCGTCCAGGCGCAACTCGACCCTGGGGCTGGTGACCGGCGTGGCGCCGCTGGGACGCAGCACCGTCTCCACCCAGGTGTCGCCGGTTGGTAACGTGATCGTTTGCAGGGTGTCGCCGCCGGGGACGCGCAACGTCGCCGTGACCTGAGCCGGCGGCACGCCGGGCGGGCGGGCGCCGCTCCAGCGGATGACCAGCGTGCGCCAGGGCGCCGCCGGGCGCAGGCGGATCAGGCTCGCCGGGCCGCTCCAGCGGTAGGTGATCGCCGCATCCCCGCTGCCGCTGCTCTCGCTATTGTAAAATCCCTGCGGCGCGCCGAAGTCGAGATCGCCGCCGAGGTCGAGGCGGTTGGTGCGCGGCGGCAGCAAGAAGCGCGCGGCCCAATCGACCGCCTCCGCCCCCGCCGTCTGCACGGCGCGCGCCCGGAACGCCGACCGCGCGCCCGCCGGATCCCCGCTGAGGCGAGCAATCGCGCCGCTGAGCAGGTACGGCTCGTAGCCCGCGCCCAGCGGGCTGCCGGGGCCGAGCGACACTTCGGGCCGGTTGGCGAGCCGATCGAGCACGGCGGGGTCGGGCACGTCCGCCATGGCCTCCTGAGCGAGTTGGGCGGCATCGGTGGCATAGAGCGTGTCGGGCGCGTCGGGCGCGGCGCGGGCCAGCAGATCGAGCGCCGCCGCGGGCCGGCTTGTGACCAGCGGCACGGCGGCCCGGTAAGGCGCCTGGGCCGCCCAGCGCGCCGCCCCGGTGGCCGTTTCGTCCAGGGGGATCGTGGGCACGACCAGGATGGCGAACAGCAGGCCGAGCGCGTAGAGCCCTGCGGCGCGCCGGCTGGGCCGCGGCACCCGGCCCGCCGCCTGGGCGCGGATGCGCGCGGGCAAGAGCGTGCGCAGGTAGGCGCCGCCCAGCGGCACCCATGGCAACAGCATCGCCACCACCGGGAAGCGGAAGCGCGTCACGGCGAAAAAGACGAAAGCCATCGCCATCCAGAGCAGCGTCCAGAGGCCCACCAGCGCCTTAAACGGGTCGGGCGGCCCCGCCGCCAGGCCCAGCAGGGCGACCAGCACGATCAGCACGTAGAGCAGGTCTTCGCCCGCCAGCAGGCTCCAGAGGTGCACGGCGGGCACCCGGCCCAGCGTGTAGCCGCGCGTCTGGCGCTCCTCGGCGGTGAAGTTGATCGTCCAGAGGTCGCGCGATTCGCGCACGCCTTTCGCCAGGAAAGCGAGCGGCTGCACCGTGATGTTGGCGAACGCCTGGCTGTAGGCGTAGCTCTGCTTGTCCAGCGGACTGGAGATGGCGGCCAGGTCGCCGGCCAGCCGGGCGCCGTCGCGCACGCCGACGCTTGCCAGCCAGAGGTTGAAGCTGCTGCTGGTGTCGCCCAGGATCAACCCGTGATAGGCGACGTAGTTGCGGACGACCTGCGGCACCAGCAGCAGCAGCGCCCCGGCCAGCACCAGCGCAGGCGCCCGCCAGGGAATCCGCCGCCCCGGCACGGCCCGCCACGCCACCCAGCCGACCCAGAGCACGGCGACGGGGATGAAGCCCAGCGCGGTCGAGCGGGTCAGCGCCGCCGCGCCCAGCAGCAGGCCCGCGCCGAGCACCGTCCCGGCGCCGCCTGCCCGGTCCGCCGCGCCCGTAACCGGCAGGCGCGCATCGGCGTAGCGCGCCAGCAGCACGAACGCACCCACCATCAGCAGCAGGAACAGCGTCTCGCTGAGCAAAAGGTTGGCGAACAGGGTGAACGGCAGCCAGACCGCGCCGATCAAGGCGGCGGTTCGTTCGGCGGCGCGCCGCGAGAGGCCGAGCGCCGGGGCACGCGCCGCCGCCCGCCCGGCCAGCCAGGCCAGCGCCCACAGCGTCAGCACCGACAGGCCGGCCTGCAACACAAAGACGGGTTCGGTGTGCGGCCCGAACAGGGCAAACAGCGCCCCCACCAGCAGGACATAGGCGGGCGTGCGCGTCCAGGTGAAGGTGTCGTAGAAGCTGAGGCCGCGCCCGCCGGCCAGCACGGAGGCCGCGCCGTAATACTCGGCCTCGTCGACCACGAAGCCGTGCAGGGGCGTCCGGTCGGGCAACCCCACCAGGGCGGGGTACAACAGGCGCAGCAACAGGGCGCCCAGCAGGATGGCTGCGAGCCAGGGGTCCAGCGATCTAAAGTTGGATACGCGCACCTGGGGCACTCGGCTAGAGGGCCGCGAGATCGCGCAGGTCCAGGGTGGTCACACGGCCCTCGGGATCGTCCAGGTCGACCACGCGGATGGCGTGGTTGTTGGTATCGGCAATATACAGGCGGTTCCCGGCGATGCTCACGCCTTCCGGCTCGTTGAAGTGCGCATCCGCCCCGGCCCCGTCGGCCCGGCCTCGTTCCGCGGCGCCCAGCCAGCTTGTGACGGTGCGCGTGCGCGGGTCGAGCCGCTTGATCTTGCTGTTATACGTATCGGCCACGTAGAGCGTGCCCTCGTGCTGGGCCACGCCGAAGGGATGTTGCAGGCGCACCGCATCGCCCTGCCCATCCTTGTCGCCGAAGTCGAACAGCCCCGTGCCGACGTAGGTATGCACGTCGCCCCCGCCCCCGCCCACGCCCGCGCTACGCACCGCCTGGGCCTCGCTGTCGGTGAAGTAGAGCAAGCGCCCATCGGTGTCCAGCCCTGTCGGCTGGGCCAGGCTGGCGGCGTGCAGCGAGCCGTCCTGCAACGCCTCGCGGCCCGTGCCCGCGTAGGGCTGGACCGTCTGCCCGGCGGGATCATAGGCCCACAACTGGTGGCGGCCGGCCATGGCGATGTAGAGCGTGCCCGCGGCCCAGGCCAGGTCCCAGGGCGAGTTCAAGGGCGTGCGGCGCGCCGGGCCGCCGCTGCGCACGTAGCCCAGTTCGCCGGTACCCGCCACCGTCGTCACCTGCCGGGCCGCGAGGTCCAGCGCGCGGATCAGATGGTTCTCGCTGTCGGCCACATAGAGCGTGTCGCCGACCAGGGCCATGCCCTGCGGCTTGCGGAAGGTCGCGCCGGCAAAGGCGCCATCCTCCGCACCCGCCGTTCCCGTCCCGGCGATCCACTCGACCGTCGCGGCGCGCCCGTCTTCGTCCAGCCGCGTGGCGACCACCCGGTGGTGATCGGTGTCGGCGATGAACAGGCGCGCCGGGCCGCCCGCGTCTCCGGTCACGGCCAGCACCTTGCCTGGATAGCGCAACGGGCGCGCCGGCTCGTCCAGGTGCTCAGGGTGCTGCGGCAAGGGGCGCCGGTCAATCAACCCCTTGCGGTCGAACTCGCGGATCGCCTCGCCGATCACCGGGTCGAAGCTCTCGAAGGTGATCTCGCCCGGCTGGCTGCCCATGTAGTAGCCCCGCGGATCGACCAGCACAATGGTGGGCCAGGCGTTCACGGCGTAGGATCGCCAGATGCGGAAGAAGCGGTCGTTCACCACCGGGTGGTCGATGCCCAGGCGCAGCACCGCATCGCGCACGTTCGCCGTGATGCGCTCCGCCGGGTACTTGCCGGAATGGACCCCGATCACCGCCAGCTCGTCCGGGTACTTCTCTTCGAGCCGCCGCAACTGCGGCAGGATATGGATGCAGTTGATTCAGCCATAAGTCCAGAAGTCGAGCAACAGCAGCTTGCCGCGCACCTCGCCCAGCGTTAGCGGCTGGTGATCGACCGTGTTCAGCCAATCGAGTCCCGTCTGGAACTCGGGCGCATGGACCACGCTGTTAAACATATCATCCATCGGGATCGCCTCCTCCGCGTATGGCCCCGGCCATGCGCCGTGTGTGCCTTTCCAGCATTATAGCAAACGCCCCTCCGCCGTCAAATATCACGACGGCGATCGGCACCCCGCCCGCTACTTTTCGCGGCGGCGCGGCGTTATGGGGTGTGAGGTGACCGCGGGTGCCGTGGGCGGCCCTGGCCGCAAGAAGCACGCGGCGCCCGCCCCTCTACAGAACTGAAAGACCTCGCCGCCGCGTAAACATCTCATACCAACATCGATTAAGCGGCCTCTCCCAACCGCGCCAATCATTCCTGTACGCCTTAGAGGAGAATCCATCATGCACCTGATCCCGCGCGTGTCCGCCCGGCGCAGCCTGCCGGCGCTGCTGCTCGGCCTGGCCCTGCTGCTCAGCGCCTGCGGCGGCGATGTCGCGCCTACGGCCACGTCGGTGGCACCCACCAACACC
>DASSGZ010000548.1:0-6681 GCA_035693165.1 Chloroflexia bacterium
GGGCGCTATCGGCCTCCTCCGCGGCGGCGGCAGGTGCGGACGCCGCCGCCGGCGCGAGCGTTTCGCCGGCGCGGGCCAGCAGCGCGGCGTGGGCGCGGGCCTGGCGGGCGGCGCGGGCCTGGCCGGCGAGCGCGGTGTGCAGATCCGCGGTGGCCGCCGGCAGCAGGTCGGCTTCCCCGGCCTGCGTGACCAGCGTGATGCGGGCGCGGGCCAGGGCTACCTGGCGGGCGGGCAGCACCGGCGTGCTGAGGGGCACGGCCAGGCGGCTATCGCCTTGCGGGGCAGCGGGGGCGATGCTAGCAGACAGCGGCCCGGTCAGCGGGGCCGGGGTGGCGGCCGGTGGGGCGGTGGGACGGGGGCCCAGGCTGTTCCACCCGTAGGCGCCGAGCAGCGTGCAGATGACCAGGGCCGGCACTGCCAGCAGGCGCGACGGATGGCGGCGCGCCGGAGCGAGCCAGCGGGTGGGTGCGGGGTGGTGGGTCGCCGCCGGGCGGGCGGGGGCCGGCGCGAGTGGCACGAACGACGCCGCAGGGGCCTCTTGCGGCGCGGCGATGGTGGGCGTCTCTGTCGGAGCGGGCGCGCTGATCATGCCGGTGAGTTGCGCCACCACGTCGGCGCCCAGGGCAACCGGGACCGGCAGCGTTTCCGTGACGGAGGAAGATGCTGGCGCGCTTTCCACGGGCAGCGTGGCGGTGGCGGTCGTGCTGGGGGCGGGCGGCGCCGGTTGCGCCATGCCGTCGAAAGGCAGCGGGCCGGCATCCGGCGCGATCCGGGTATACTCGGCGCGGCGCCCGACCGCATGGGCCAGCAGCATGGCCGCCGGCTGCCCGCCTCGTGCGTAGTCGGGGCGGCGGCGCACGACTTCGGCCAGCAGGCTGCCCGCCTGGGCCCATTCCCCGCGCTCGTAGGCGGCCACGGCGATGTCGAACAGCGTGGCGTGCAGCGTGTCCTCGAACGACGCGGGCAGCGGGCCGAGATCCTGAGTCAGTGGCGCGGGCGCCATATGCAGCGGGCGCGGCAGCGGCAGTTGTGCCGTGGCCGGGTCGGCGGCCACCGGCGCGGGCATGACCCAGCCGCCCGCCCGCGGCATGGGCACGCGCGTCTCGACCGTGCGTGCCTCGTCCAGCGCGTCCTGCGTGGCGCGCACCAGCTCGTCGGCGGTCTGGTAGCGGTGCGCCCGCGTCTTCGCCATGGCCTTGAGGATCACGCGCTCCAGGGCCGGGGGGACCGCCGGATTCACGCTGCGCGGCGGCAGCACGGGCTCGTTGATATGCTTCAGGATGACGGCAAACGGCGTGTCGGCGTCGAAGGGGAGCTGGCCGGTGGCCATCTCGTAGAGCACCACGCCCAGCGTGTAGATGTCGGTGCGCGGGTCGAGCGGTTCGCTGCGGCCCTGCTCGGGGCTCATGTAGGCAGGGGTGCCCGCCAATAGGCCGCTTGCGCTGACCTGCGCGCCGATGATCTGGGCGATGCCGAAATCGGCCAGCAGCGGTTGGCCGTCGGGCAGGAACATGATGTTGTGCGGCTTGATGTCGCGGTGGATCAGGCCCTGCCGGTGCGCGTGGCCCAGCGCGCCGCCGATGGCGCTCACGACGGCGCCGATCTGGTCGAGGTCCAGCGTGGTGCCGGCCTGGCTGCGTTCTTCCAGCAGCGCCTTCAGGCTCGGCCCCTCGATATACTCCATGACCATGAAGTGGATATCGTCTTCGGTGTCGATGTCGAAGACCTGGACGATGTTGGGGTGGCGCAGCGCGGCGACGGCGCGGGCTTCGCGGCGGAAGCGGTCGCGGCTGCGCGCGTCGTCGAACAGGAAGGGATTCAGGACCTTGACGGCGACAAAGCGGTCCAGCGCCGGCTGGTAGGCCTTATAGACCTCGGCCATGCCGCCCCGGCCCACGCGTTCCAGGATCTGGTAGCGACCTACCGTCTTCCCGGTCAATTCACTCATAGACCCTCCTCCGGCCAACTGGAGGTGCGTAGCGGCGTGATCGATCGTGCCCGCGACCCGCCCACCTGCCGCCTATGCGTTGTGCAGCGCCCATCTGGCGGGCGAGGGGACGGCCCGGCGTCTCGTGCCGGACCCCCGCTACTACTCAAACTATACCATGCCCCCGCGGCGCTGCCTAGCGATAAAGCTTGCTATCCTGTCAGAAATACGCCTTGCCCAGCCTACAATCTGTATAGCCGGCGGTAAGGTTGGGCCTGCCGGACGGTCCCGCCCGATGGGGTCGCCGCACACGGTCCGCGCCGGGCGGGCCGTGATAACCCGGCCCCGGCGTCCGTTCTAAAAGCACAACCCTAAGTGCGGCGGGCCGGGCGCCGGCCCGCGGGAAAGGAGTCTGCTGCATGGCGAGCATAGCCAGCCAACGCGATAATCCCACGGGTGACGAGTTCACCTATGCCGTCCAGCCGGGCGACACCCTGGCGGCGATTGCCGAGCGCTACCACACCTCGGTGGACGCCCTCGCGACGCTGAATTATCTGCAAGACCCGGAGCATCTGGAGGTGGGCCGGGAGTTACGCATCCCCGCGACCGGGCCGGGCGGCACCACCCCCGTCGGCCCCACCGGCCAACCGGTGGCCCGCGGCGCCGAGATGTCTACTTACACGGTCCAGACCGGCGAGTCGCTGGCCGATATCGCCCTGCGCCTCGGTTCGACCGTGGACGACCTGACCCGGCTGAACCAGCTTGACGACCCGAAGCAAGTCCAGCCGGGCGACCAACTGTTCATCCCCAGCGTCCCCGAAGGGATGTAGTCGCCGGGGGCCGTACCCACCGGGGCGCGGCCCCGTTTGCTTTCCGCCTGCCCGTAAGCTATCATAGCCGCCTGTTCGCGCCCACCAGCGAAGCGCACGCCCTTGCGGGTGGGCGCGTGTCCTGCCGGGTGCTGCTCGGAGTGCATGCTCTACTTTCATGGAGATCGACAAAGGTATGGCACACCAGATTCAAGTGTTCATTGGTCAGCACTCATACTTACACACTAGCCTTCCCCGGTTTCCCTTCGCGCACTTGATTGCGCTACCGCAGGGCTTCGCTCTACTGCCGCTCAGCGGTACGTTTGTGGCGAACGTAGGCGCACAGTTGGGAGGTGAACTCCATGCTACCTATCCGGAACTCCGGATGCTGACTGCTCCGCTTGCCAAACTGGGAACCGAACTCTCGTTGCGTGGACCTATAGCATATGTCGAGACTGAGTATTTTGGTGGCTATGGTAGCCAGGGATCCGTGGTCTGGGACGCCGGGTCGATTGTCTTCGGACCCTTACGTACCGGCGAACCGGACGAATGGGAATTCAGCCCGATCGCAAGCACTGCCCTGGAGGAAGGGGCGATTAACCAGGCGTTGCGTTATTTGGGGGTCGCACGCGGAACCTCTGGAGACGAATTTGCTGCTCTGCAATTGAGCAAGTGCCGGTCAAACGACGAGTGGTTGTCAGAGGCATAAGATTAGAGCTGTTAGTATCCCACTTTGGATTCATGGAGGAGGAAGCACATGCGCGTCCACATTATCAGCGATATGGAAGGCGTGTCCGGCGTCGTCAAGTGGCAGCAGGTCAACGGCGGCGATCCGATGTACGAGGAGTGCCGGCGGCTCTATACCGAGGAGATCAACGCCGCGGTGCGCGGGGCGCGGGCCGGGGGCGCGACCGAGATCATCGTCATGGACTGCCACGGCGCCGGGGGCGGCTGGACGTTCAACAGCCTGGTGCCCGACATGCTCGATCCCGGCTGCGAGTGGGTGGTGCAGCAAAGCTGGACGGGCTATACCGGCGCGCTCGAAGCAGGCTGCGACGCGGCGCTGTTCATCGGCATGCACGCGCGGGCGGGCACGCCCGACGGCGTGCTCAGCCACACCGTGTCGAGCGAGGCCTGGCACAATCTCTGGTTCAATGGCGTGCTGGTGGGCGAGACGGGCATCAACGCCGCCCTCTGCGGCACCTGGGATTGCCCGGTGCTGCTCGTGACCGGCGACACGGCTACCTGCGAGGAGGCGCGCGCCCTGCTCGGCCCCGGCCTGACCACGGTCGCCGTGAAGCAGGGGCTGGGCCGCTACACCGCCCGGCAGATCCCGCCGGTGCGCGCCCGCCAGATGATCGAGGAAGCGGCCACCCGCGCCCTCGCCGACCTCAAGGCCGTGCCGCCGTACAACCCCGGCAACCCCTGCGAGATCATGGTAGAAGTCGCCACGCCCGACCGCGTCGAGCCCTACCGCAACAAGCGCGGTGTCGAGATCGTCGATTCGCGCCGGCTGGTCTCGCGGGCCGAGGACTGGTGGACGGCCTGGAAGCAGTTCTATCTATAGGAAGGAGGGGTGCCCCACCGCAACCGGCGGGATGCCCCTCGTGTGTATACGCCTGCGCCGGCTCAGCGGGCGGCGGGGCGAGGCCGGGACTCCGTGGGCACGACACGCAGGTCGCGCTTCTCGGTGCGGCGGACGATGGTCAGCCTCGACTCCACGCCGACCAGTTGGTCGGTCAGCAGCCGGTGCAGGGCGTCGATGCCGGCCACCGGCTGATCGTTGTACGCGACGATGACATCGCCCTCGCGCAGCCCGGCGTGCTCGGCGGGGCTGCCCGGCTCCAGCGAGACGACCAGGATGCCGTGCTCGACCGGCAGGTTCAGGTAGCGCACCAGCACCCGCTGCAACGGCACATCCTGCCCCCCAAAGCCCAGATAGGCCCGGCGGATATGGCCGTCCTTGATCAGCCGCCCGGCCACGAAGCGGGCCGTGTTGGCGGCGATGGCGAAGCAGAGGCCCTGCGCGCCGTAGATCACCGCCGTGTTCACCCCGATCACCGCGCCCGTGGTCGTCACCAGCGGGCCGCCCGAATTGCCGGGGTTCAGCGCGGCGTCGGTCTGGATGATGTTGTCGATCAGCCGACCGGAGCGGGCGCGCAACGACCGGCCCAGCGCGCTGACCACGCCCGCCGTCACGGTCGTCTGGAAGCCGTAGGGGTTGCCGATGGCGACGACCACCTGGCCGGGCCGGATAGCCTGCGAGTCGCCCAGCGGCGCCGGGGTCAGGTTGGGTGCGGAGATGCGTACCACGGCCAGATCGGTATCCGGGTCGTCGCCGACCAGGTCGGCCAGCAGGTGGCGCCCGTCGTTCAGTGTCGCCTCGATGCGCGCGGCGTCGTGCACCACGTGGCTGTTGGTCAGGATAAAGCCGTCCGGCGTGAACAGGAAGCCGGAGCCGCTGCCGTGGCCCTCGCCGGGCGGACGGCCCGCCGGCCCGCGGCGGGTGCGCCGGGGCACCTGCACTTCGAGATTGACCACCGCCGGGCTGATCGTCTCGGCGACGCGCATGACGGCGCGGGAATAGGCGTCCAGCAAGTCGGCGTCCGTCTCCGGTGCGCCGGTTGCCGTCCCAGGGGTTTCGAGAATTAGACTGTCCACGTTGTGTGCTCCTTACGTTCACCGGCGGCGCGCGTGATTGCCGGCTTCGCAGCCAGGCGCAAACGGGCCGCGAGGCCGCGCCGCCATACCTCCAGTATAGCCCCAGGTCCAGCATGGTACATCCCCCAAGCGGCTAGCCCGGCGCCTGGACAAACGGCTAGGGCCGCCCGCGCGCACGCCCTGAAGAGCGGGCCGGTTTGAAACCGGCCCCTACAAGATTATAAGATGGCGGCCCAGTTTCAGACCGGCCTCCATATCGCATGTTCATCATCCCCGACTGCATCGTCGCCTGTTTAGGCTGCCACCCTTGTGCGTGGTGTCAATGTGGCACGCGAATTGCTTTAGACCGTGGCAATGACACCCCGATCAGTGGTGTTAGCTCCCAGCCGTTCTTACAGATTTTGGATGCTCGGGGAACACAGCAACAGTCGATTGGAAGGAAGGGCTACACCGGCCTGCGTGCCGGCTATATCGATCCAGGGAGGCAACGAAAAGGATGAAGGCAGTTCGGCGGATCTTCGGGGTGTTGTTGACAGTCGTCATGCTCGGCGCGCTGCTGGTGCCGGCGAACGGGGCCATGGTTGCGGCGGCCACGCCGGCCGGTGGCACGGTGACTCCGACCAACCCAACCCTCAACTACACCGGCGGCCCCTATGTGGTCGCCAATCCCTCGGCCCAGAGCGGCGCGGTGATCTGCAACGCGGTCTTGCCCTGCGACGACTTCGCGCTGACCGTGAGCGTGCCCGCGGGCTACGAGACCGGCCACAACCTGACCGTCAACGTCCAGTGGCCGACCACGGCGGCCGATTTTGATCTCTATGTCCTCAACAGCAGCGGGGCCGAACTGGCCTCCTCGGCGACTTCGAGTGATCCCGAGACCGTCATTATCCCGGCGCAGGGTGGAAGCTACACCATCCGCGTCGTCCCGTTTGCCCCACTGGGCGACACGTTCCAGGCCGCGGTGGCCCTGGTGGACAGGCCCGCCGCGCCGCCGCCCTCGACCGAAGTCGCGCCCACCTACCGCAACTACGCTGCGCCCAACGGCCTGGGCGTCGATGCCGGGGAACCCTCGATTGGCGTGAACCCGCAGACCGGCAAAGTCTTCTTCCAGTCGGGCCTGCAGACGCTGCGCGTCACCTTCAACGACAGCGCAGCGCCGGCCACGGCCACCTGGGAAGACAGGAGCGCGCCCAACGCCGTGGTGAGCCTCGACCCGATCCTGTTCACCGACCAGCGCACCGGGCGCACGCAGGTGTCGCAACTGACCGGCCAGGATAGCCTGTC
>DASSGZ010000549.1:0-33455 GCA_035693165.1 Chloroflexia bacterium
CGGCGCCATCCCCGGCGGCAGCATCAACAAGATCATCCGCTGGAGTTTTGAGACGCAGGGCCTGTACCAGCCGCCGGGCGCGCCCACCCCGGTGACGAGCGCCGGGCAGCCGCCGGTCGACGTGTACATCGGGCAGACCCGCGCCCTGTATGACCTCTTCCGACCCGACTTCTACGAGACCGGCGACCTGTGGAACCGGCGCAACCCCGATGCCGGGACGGCGCACGAGGACCCCGTGCCCAACCAGCCGAACTACGTCTATGTGCGCGTGCGCAACCGGGGCTACCAGGCGGCCATACCGGTGACGATCAGCGGCTTTTACGCGCCGCAGGCCCCCGATCTTGTGTGGGAACGGGCGGGCGGCTGGCAGCCGATGACTCCGCCGCTCACGCCTTTTACGGATCCGTTGGGCGCGGCGGGCAGCGGCACCGACACCGCCGTGGTCGGGCCGTACCAGTGGACGCCGGATAATTCGCCGCAGTCCTGCCTGCTCATGACGGTCAGCGCGCCCGGCGACCCGAGCAATATCGACGCGGCGTCCAGCTTCCCCTGCGCGATCGGCCCGACGCCGCTGGACCAACTGGCCCGCTTCGACAACAACATCGCCGTGCGCACGGTCTGAGCCGCACCGGGTCGTTCTTGCGCACCGCGAAGGACGCGAAGAATAACACTTAGATCAATAATCTTCGCGCTCTTCGAGCCTTCGCGGTGAACTCGTGATCGCGCGGACGGAAAACGAGTTGACAGTGCGGTGGGGCGTGATCGCCCGGCCCGTCGACGGGCCGGGCGGGGCTACGGAAAGTGAGTTGACAGCGCGTACTAATGCAGCTATACTGAACGCCAATCCACGCCTCTGCTGTTGCTCTACTCCATTGTTGCCTGCGGTTAGTGCTGTCTGTGACACCGGTCCGCGCCGGCGCGGCTAACTTTGCTGGGGAGAGAGACCAATGAGCAATATCGATCCTGGGGATATCGATTTTCTGCCGGCCAAAATCGTTGCCGACCTGCAGGCGCCGCCACCGGGCGTGATCGTCGTCTGGGGCTACCTGGGCAACGCCCCGGCCCGCGGCAGCGCCGCGCCGCAGGCACAGCCCCCGGCCGCCGCCGACACCCCCACGCCGGGGGCGACCGACACCTACTGGCGGTTGTACCGCACGCTGCTGTTTAACGAGTACCTGGAGTTCCGCGACGCCGATGTTGTGTTTTACCGCAAGCTGCGAGAGAACGACGACTGGGCGGGCACGGTGGTCTGGCTCAAGGAGGGCGCGCCGGTCAACTATGTGCGCAGCGAGGCGATGGAAGCGCAGCGCGGGTTCCTGCAGGGCGATATCGCGGGCGGCGGAGGCGGCCAGCCGGGGATGCAAGGCGGTGGGGGCGGGTCGTTCCTGTGCAACGGCGCGGGCTTTGTCGGCTCGTTCCTGTGCGGGGGCGGCGGCGGCTCGTTCCTGTGCGGCGGGGCGGGCGGCTCGTTCGTCTGCGGCCAGAACGCGCCGGGGTCGTTCCTGTGCGGCGGGGGCGGTGGATCGTTCCTCTGTGGCGGCGCGGGCGGGTCGTTCCTGTGCGGCGGGGCGGGCGGCTCGTTTGTCTATTGCTGATCCGCTAGATTCCCTGTCGCCATGACCGCGTGCGCTGCTACAGGTAGGCCGTGCTGACCCCGGCGGAGGTCGTGCCATACCTGCTGCGGCAGGGCCTGGTCAGCCCGCAAACGGTGGTGGCGGGCGATGTGCGCGTGATCGACGCTACCCGCCGCAACGCCAACTACAAGGTCGTCAGCGCGGGCGGCCCGTCGTACCTGCTGAAGCAGGGGGTGGGGCCGGAGCGCGCGGCCATGGTCGACGGCGAGGCGGCGGTCTACCGGCGGCTGGGCGCGGACGGCGGCCCGGCGGGCGGGCGCTTCGGGCGCTATCTGCCGCGCCTCTGCCTGCATAATCCCGCGGACCACGTCCTCGTGCTGGAACTGCTGCGCGACGCGCCCAACTTGCAGGAATATCACCAGCGCCGGGGCCGGTGCTCGCCGGTCCTGGCTGCCGCGCTGGGCCGGGCGCTCGGCACGCTGCACCAACTGCCGGACGACGCGGCGCGTAGCATCGCGTCCCGGCCCGCACCCTGGGTGCTCGCCATCCATCGCCCGGATCTGGCCCTCTACCACGCCGCCAGCCAGGCTAATCTGCACCTGATCGCCACGATCCAACGCTTCCCGCAATTCGGCGCGCTGCTGGATGCGCTGCGCGCGCTGTGGCAGCCGCGCGCGCTGGTTCACTACGATATGAAGTGGGAGAATGTGCTCGTGGCGCCCGCCGCGGCGGGTGGGCGGCGCACGATCAAGCTGGTCGATTGGGAGGCCGCGGGGTGGGGCGACCCTGGCTGGAACACCGGCTCGGTGTTCGGGGAATACCTCGGCTTCTGGCTGCTCTCGATCCCCACCACCGGGGTGGACCCGCCGGACCGCTTCCTCGAACTGGCGCGCTATCCCCTGGCGCGGATCCAGCCGGCCATGCGCCGCTTCTGGCAGGCGTATGCCCGGCAGAGGGGGCTGGAGGGCGAGGCCGCACGGGAGGCGCTGTTGCGGTCGGTGTGCTACGCGGCGGCGCGCCTGGTGCAGACGGCTTTCGAGCAAGGCCAGGGCGCCGTGCAACTGACGGGCAACGCGCTCTGTTTCCTGCAAGTCAGCCTGAACATGCTGCAACGGCCCGACGAAGCCGCCGTCCACCTGCTGGGCATCCCCTGCCCGCCGGGGCCGCCGCCATGACCGATTACCGGGACCAGATCGCCGCCGTGGTGCGGGCCGTGACGTTCCCCGCGCCGGGCACATACACCTGGTTTGGCATCCGGGCGCCGCGCCTGCCCGCCGGCATGCGGCGCGCGCTGACGCCGGCCACCGCCCGCAACTACCTGCTCTACCGGTTGCAGGCTCAGCTTTACCGCGATTTCTACCGCGCGGGCGGCGCGGTGCCCGGCCCGCACACGGCGCCCGGCCCGCTGCTGACCGGCATGACGCCCTTCGTGGAACAACTGGCCGCGGCCAACGCGGGGCGCGGCTGCCTGGAAACCGGGTGGCACCTGCTGGGCCGCGATGGGGCGCGCGCCGTGGCAACGCGCGGCGGGCCGGCTCTGTGGCTGGATGCCGCGGCGGTAGAGGCCGGAGCGGGGGTGGCAGTGCGCCTGCCCAGGGACCTGCCGGCTATCTCGCCCGGCTACTATATGGCGCTAGGAGACCGGCCCCTGCCGCCCCCCGCCGCCGAGCCGCTGGTGCGCTTCTACTGGCACGTGGACGCGGCGGGCGCCGTCCGGTTGATGGCGCTGCTGACTGCGCGGCTGAATGGCGCCGGGTTGCCTTTCCGGCTCAAAGTGGTGAACGACCCGCGTGAGTTCGGCCCCTGCGATGCCGCCGTGCTCTACACGCGGCAGGCGGACTATGCCGCCGTCGCGGGGATCGCGCACGAGATTTACCCGGACCTGGCGCCCCACCTGGGCGCGGCGGTTCCCGCGCTGACCCACCGGCTCGCGCCGGGCCTGGGGCTGGCCGAAGATCCGGGCCAGGGCGAGAGCTACGGGTTGCACCGCTGTATGCTGCTGGCCGAGGGGCTGGTGCGGGCGTATGAGTCGGGCATCCGGGACCCCGGCACGCGGCTAGGCGCCATCGCGCAGCGCTTCGTGGAAGCCGGGCTGGATCTAGATCGGCCCTATCTGCGCGCCGGGTCCACCGCCGCATATCCGTTTGCGCTGCCGGCGCCGGTGTTTGCCGTCCCTGGTCCCGCGCCGCCCGCCCCGGACGTAGATGGGCTGGCCGTGGCCGCCGAGATCGGGGCGCGGCTGGTCCGCGAAGCGATCTGGCACGCGGACCACTGCAACTGGATGGGCGCGCCCCTGGCCGATCCCCGGCAGGCCCGCGTCGTGTCGCAGGCGCTGGGGCCGGACCTGTATGCGGGCACCAGCGGCGTGGCCCTGTTCCTGGCCGAACTCGCGGCCGTCACCGGGGACGCGGCAATCGGGCGCACGGCGTCGGGCGCGATCCGGCAGGCGCTGGCGCAGGCCGGGACGATTTCGTCGCCCGCGCGCCGGGGCCTCTACACCGGCTGGGTGGGCATCGCGCTGGCCGCCACGCGCGTGGGCCGGCTGCTGGACGACGCGACCCTGATCGGGCGGGCGCGGGATCTGCTGCGGATGTTGCCCGCGGATGGGGCCGCCGAACACGACTTTTTGTCGGGCACGGCAGGGGCCGTTGCCGGGCTGCTGGTGCTGGCCGGGGCGCTGGATGACCCGGCGCTGGTGGTGCGAGCCGCAGATCTGGGCGATGCGCTGATAGCGGCGGCGGACAAGAGCGCAGCGGGCTATTCGTGGGCCGCGCGCGCGATCCGCCCGGCGCGCAACCTGACCGGGCTGGCGCACGGCGCGGCGGGCATCGGCTATGCGCTGCTGGAGTTGTATTCCGTGACGGGCGACGCCGCCTACCGCGCGGCCGCCGAGCAGGCCTATGCCTACGAGCGCCATTGGTTCGACGCGGACGCCGGGAACTGGCCCGATTTTCGCGTCGCCGCGGGGCGCAGCCGCCGGGCGCGGGCTTTCGCCGTCGCCTGGTGCCACGGCGCAGCGGGCATCGCCCTGACCCGGTTCCGTGCCCATGCACTGCTGGGCGATGCGCGCTACGAGGCCGAAGCCGCCATCGCGCTCGCCACCACGCGCCGCGCCGCCGCAGCCGCACTGGCGGCAGGCGGGCCGGATTTCTCGCTGTGCCACGGCCTCGCGGGCCACGCCGAGGTGCTGCGGACGGGATCGCCGGGCCCCGCCGTGGGCGATCTGGTGGCGGCGGTGGCGGCGCGGGGGGTCGCGACGGCGCGGGCGGCGGGCGGCGCCTGGCCCTGTGGCACGGGCGGCGGCGAAACGCCCGGTCTGCTGCTGGGCCTGGCGGGCATCGGCCTCTTTTACCTGCGCCTGCACGCGCCTGAGACGCCCGTGCCGCTGCTGCCGCGCCCCGGCCTGTGGTCGTTCGCTTAGGCGGGCAACGGGTTCGGGGGGCATGGACCGGTTTGCAACCGGCCCCTACATCAGCACGAGGCACCCGGTATAATACGAGAGGCGCGGGAATCGCCAGGGGCGGCCCCGCTGATCTTGCGGTGTAGGGGCCGGTGTCAAACCGGCCTGCCGCCTGGCAGAATCACATCGGGAACAACGAGGGAGACAGGCGATGGGCAACCGGGTGCAGGGGAAAGTGGCCGTGGTGACGGGGGCCGCGCAGGGGATCGGGCGGGGGTGCGCCGAGATGCTGGCGCGCGAGGGGGCGCGGGTGGTCGTCGCGGATGTGCAGGCGCAGCGCGGGGCTGCGGTGGTGGCGGCGATCCGCGCGGCGGGCGGCGATGCGCACTTTCAGCCGGTGGACGTGACCGACGAGGCGCAATGCGCGGCCCTGATGGACGCGGCGGTGGCGGCCTATGGGCGGATCGACGTGCTGGTCAATAACGTGGGCTGGTACCCGCGCGCCCGCCTGGCCGAGACCACGACCGACCTGTGGGAGCAGGTCTTGAATGTCAACCTGCGCAGCGCGTTCTATTGCTGCAAATATGCTGTGCCGCACCTGCGCGCGGCAGGCGGCGGCAGCATCGCCAACATCGGCTCGATCCACGGGCTGCAAGCGATGGCGAACCTGGTGGCTTACGGCGCGGCCAAGGGCGGCCTGCTGAACCTGACCCGCACGCTGGCCGGCGCCCTGGCCCGCGACCGCATCCGGGTGAACTACGTGATCCCCGGCTGGGTGCTGACCGAAGGCGAGATCGCCTTGCAGCAGAGCCAGGGCATGAGCGAAGACCAACTGCGCCGCGCAGGCACTACTCTGCCACTGGGCCGCCACCAGACGCCCGAAGATACCGCCTACGCGGTGGTCTACCTGGCATCCGACGAGTCGTCTCAGGTCACGGGCATGGTGTTTCACGTGGACGGCGGCGCGTCGACTCTGCTGCTGTCGCCCGACGCCCCGGAGAGTCTCTAACGGTGCCGCTATTCCCGCCATCCGCGCGCAAGCCGGCCAGCAGGCCCAGGAGCAGGAAGGGCAGTGGCGAGGTCAGGTAGCCGTAGCTCGCCCCGGCCTTCCAGGCGATGATCGTCACCGACTCGAACAGCCCATCCACGGCGAGCGCGGCCAGCGCGGCGCCCAGGCCGAGCACCAGCCAGCGGGGGGCGCCCGCGCCGGGCGCATCCGGCGCGCGCACAAGCCGAACCGCGCGCCACGCGGCCCAGCCGCCCGCCAGCACGCCCGGCAACCCGGCGTCGGCCCACAATTGCAGCGCGAGGTTGGCCGGGGTCTCGTAGGGCCGCAGGCCGGTGCCGCGGACGGCTTCGGCATAGGCGGCAGGATAGCGGCCCAGGCCCAGCCCGGTGAGCGGCCGGCTTTCCAGCAGCGCGAGCGTGTGGCGCCATTGTTCCAGGCGGACGCCCAGGCTGTAGGTCGAGAGGATCTTGCTCTCGGCGGGCAGCGCCGGGCCGCCCGCGCTCATCAGCCCGGCGAGGACCAGGCCGCCGAGCAGCATCCCGGTCAGCGTGGAGCGCGGTGTGCGGCCCGCCGGCAGCACCAGCAGCGCTGCGGCGGCGGCCAGCCAGCCCGCGCGGGACGCGGTCAGCAGCAGGAGGCCGGCCAGGAGCAGGCAGAGCGCCCCGGCGGCGCGGCGGGCGCCCCGTCCCGCCAGCACTGTCGCGCCGCTCAGGGCCAGGGCGACGGCCAGCACGCCGGCTGCCGCGTTGGGGTGCGGCGGGGGCACGAACAGTGGCGGGAGATGTGCGCCCAGGCTGAAGGCCCAGGCGTTGAAGACGGTGATTTTGCGGTCGGGCAGAGGACTGGGGCCGAACGCCAGCACGCCCAGACTCAGCGCGACGAGCACGACCAGCGCCGCCGCCGCCCCGGCCCAGCCGCGCCGCGCCAGGGTGCGACCCGCTGCATAAGTGAGCAGGGCCGCGCCGTAGCCGGCCCAGGTGAGGGCATCGGGCAAGGGGCCGGGCGTGGCCGCCAGCCCCAGCACAATTCCGGCGCTGAGCAACAACAGCGGGCCGCCGAAGCCGGGCCGCGCCGCCGGTCCAGGGCGCGCTGCCACGGCAAGCCGGCTTTCCGGCGCGGATTCCGCCACGGGACACTCGGCACTCAGGCGTGAACGGTTCATCATTGACCCCTGTTCGCGCGGTGATCAGGTTGGTCCACAAGCGGTGCGGCGGTAGCGACCGTACCCCCCGATTGGTTTGAGTATAGGCAGCCGCGCGCCGCCCGTCAAGGCTCCGCTAGCCGCCGCCTTGAGCCGCCTTGCCACTTAGCAGCCTGCCCTCCGGTCCTTGTCACTCTGAGCGCAGCGAAGAGTCTCGGCGCTGCTCCGTACTAGACGGAGATTCTTTGCTGCGCTCAGAATGACAGGATTGGGTTTGTCACTCTGAGCGCCGCGCAGAGTCTCGGCGCTGCCCCGCATGAGACGGAGATTCTTCGTTGCGCTCAGAATGACGAGTGCCCTGGGCCGGGCGACTCATCGCGGGCTGATCCAGATGGGCGAGGCCCAGGCCATTTCGCCGTCACGCTGGCTGACCTTGCAATAGTAGTAATTTTCGTGCGCGGGATCGAACTGCTCGTCCACCCAGTCGAGCGTGTGCCGGTTGTAATCCTCTTCCAGGCACTCGGCGCGCCAGGCCAGGCGGCCGTTCTTGACGATCTCCACCCGCGTGAGATGGGTCGTGCCCTCGACGGTGGCCGTCAGGTGCGGGCGCGCCCCGGCCTGCGCGGGCGTCAACTCGCGGCCCATGAGGTGGCCGGAGAGCCGGAAATCGAGCAGGATGGGCGCGCCGGTGACGGCGTAACAGCGGCGGTCGTACAGCGCGTCGAGCACGGCGGCGCGGCTCAGTTCGGGCGCCAGCACGGCGGTGCGCCCGCTGCCCAGGTAGTGATACAGATGGTGGTGCTTGTCGTCGGGACTCTGGGCGTTGCCGGGGTTGCCGTCGTGCCCATCACCCGCCGCCACGAAGCCGAGCCGCCGGCCCCGGTTCAGGGCGGGGCGCACGTAGAGGTGCGGATAGTGGTCGGCGTTGACCCCCTTGTAGCGGTTTTCGGAGTACTCGGACGATCCCCAGGAGGAATAAATCTCCACCAACCGGTCGTAGCGGGGGTGGTAAAAGTCCCAGTTGAGCGGGTGGGACGTGACCGGCGGGTGATGGGGCACGGTGAGCGCGAAGCAGCCCAGGGCGTCGAGTTTGCGCCACAGGTCGAGCGGGCTGTCCACGTCCGGCCCCATCGGCCGGCGGCCCGCGCCGGCCAGGGCTTCCTGCCAGGAGAGGAAGAAGGGTTCGTGGGCGTCGGCGTAATAGACGTTGCGGTGGCCGTAGACCAGCGAGGTCCACTCGAAGGCCGGGATGGTGGCGAAGCGACCCGGCGCGTTGTACTCCTCGACCTTGTGCATGAGCGTGGCCCAATGGGCGGCGTCGGTCTGCCAGTCGTGCTCGCTCAAGGCGTAGAAGTCGAGGTTCGACACGTCGCGGGCGTAGGCGTAATTCTCGTCCACTGTGCCGGTGCCGCAGGCGCCCAGCCCGGTTCCGGCCTCGCCGCTGTGGCTGTGGATGTCGCCCCAGTAGACGCGGTACTCGCCCAGGCGCGGGGCGGCGCGGCCCCCGGCCAGCGCGGCCACGCCGGGGTAGAAGTTGCTGTGAAAGCGGACGTTGTTGCCCTGGTCCAGCTTGAACCAGCGCGTTGATGCGGCGCGGTTGAAGGCGCGCAGGGCCATGGTCGCGGGCTGCCCGGCGCGCAGGCGGGCGCGCGGCACGCGCACGAACAGCAGCCCGAACGACGCGAAAGACTCCTCGCGCAACACCGCGTCCAGGATGAGCGACTGGCCCGGCGGGGCCGCCTCCAGCCGGCGCACGTCGTAATGCACCGTGCCCGCCGCAGTTTTCCAGGTTTCGCTGTGCTTGACCACGCGCAACGACGCCACGAGGCTGTCGTCGACGAAGAGGTCGAAGCGCCCGCTCGGCTGGGGCAGCGCCGAGCCGTTGCCCAGGCCGATGGACAGCAGAAACACCACGTCGGGCGCCGCGCCCGCGGGCACCGGAGCGGTAGCCCAGCGCAGGTAGCCGCCGGGCGTGGCCTGGTTCAGATACCAGGCTTCGTAGGGCGTGAACTCGCTGAAGGAGGCGACGCGCCGGGTGTTGTGTTCGGCCCCGGCGGTCGCCAGGACCGTCTCGCAGCCGTTGACCAGAGTGCAGCCGTAGGTCTGCTCGACCCAGCGGACGGCTTCCTCCATCGTCCGGCGCCGGCCGGTCTGCGGATCAAAGGGGTAGTCGGGCATGGGCTTTCCTCGCTGTCTGCGTGCCGGGCCGGCGGGCGAGCGCACCCCGCCGTATAAATCGACCTACCGGCAGTATACTACAGCATGCACCTGGCCCGCAGTGTGGCCGCGCAGATGAGAATCAGCCAATTTCCGGCGAGGGTATTGACAGGCCGCGGAAAGCTATGTTATAGTGACTTTGTTAGTCCATCGGACTAACAAAGTCCTCGATGGAGGCACCATGAAATCGCAGCTACTGAAAGCTACCCAGCAGCAGACGAAAACCTATAACAGCCAGCTTGTGCTGAAGACCATCTACGAACGCGGCCCGGTGAGCCGGGCGGAGGTGGCCCGGTTGACGCAGCTCACGCGGACCACCGTGTCCGACCTGGTCACCGAGTTTCAGGAGCAAGGGCTGGTCGAGGAGGTGGGCTACGGGCCCTCGGTGGGCGGGCGCTCGCCGATCATGCTCAGCGTGGTGGCCGATTCGCGGCAACTGATCGGCGTGGACCTGGCGAACGACCAGTTTTGCGGGGCCGTGCTCAATCTGCGCAACGAGATCCTGCACAAGGCTAGCCAGCCGATCCAGAGCCGGGGCGGCGAGGCTGCGCTCGACCGGGTGTATGACCTGCTGGATCGGCTGATCGCCGGGGCCGATAAGCCGCTGCTGGGCATCGGCATCGGCACGCCCGGCCTGGTGGACACGCCGAACGGCGTGGTGCTGCGCGCGGTCAACCTGGAGTGGCGCGATCTGCCACTGGGGCGGCTGTTGCAGGAGCGCTACAAGCTCCCGGTGTACGTCGCCAACGACAGCCAGCTTGCCGCGCTGGCGCAATACATGTTCGGCGACCAGGAGTATGACGGCAACCTGGTGGTCATCAAGACGGGGCATGGCATCGGGGCCGGGGTGGTGCTCAACGGCCACATTTTCCAGGGCGACGGGTTCGGGGCCGGCGAAGTCGGCCATATCGTCGTCGTGGACGACGGGGTGCAGTGCCGCTGCGGCAACTACGGCTGCCTGGAAACGGTGGTCAGCACCCCGGCGGTGTGCCGGCGCGCGCTCGACCTCGCCCGCACTCATCGCGAGTCGCTGCTGAACCAGGCGGACGTGCCGCCGGGCGAGATGCCGATCGAAGCCGTCGTGCGGGCCTTCCAGGCCGGCGACGCCACGGCGCAACAGGTCGTGCGCGACCTGGGCCGCTACCTGGGCATCGCCGCCTCGCAGTTGGTCGGCACGCTGAACGTGCGGCACATCGCGCTGGTGGGCGACCTGACCCTGTTCGGCGAGCCGCTGGCGGCGGCCATCCGCGCGGAGATGCTGCGGCGGGCGCTGCCGCAACTGGCCCAGGGCACAGAGGTGGCGTTGCTCGATGAGAGTCCCGATGTGGTGATCCTGGGCGCGGCGGCGTTGCTGCTGGCCCGTGAACTGGGGCTGAACCTGGCCCGTTAGCGCTGTTTCTGCAACTTATCGGGAATAGCACAGGCGAAATACGAACGAGTACGGCGCGAAAAAATCGCGCGGCGGCGCTCGTAGGGCCGTTCTGTGCCAAAACCGAACGAGTATGGCGCGATGAATTGCGCGGCTACGCACACGGGGGGCGTGACGCGCTAAAGACGAACGAGGAAGGCGCGATTCATCGCGCGGCTACGCACGACAACGGGATCTGCGTGAGCGGACCATTTCTAGAAGCGGGAGACAACGGTAGTGACGGCACGTGAGGGGTCGCGGAACTTGCTGGTCGGCGTGGACGCGGGCGGCACCAAGGTGGCGGTGCTGGTGGCCGATGCCCAGGACGCGGCGCTGGGCCAGGCCACGTACCCGACGGACCTGAGCGGCCCGGAGCAGACGCTGGCGGGCATCGCCGCCGCCATCCGGGTGACGCTGGCCGTCGCGGGCGTGCCGCTGGACGCGGTCGCCGCCGTCGGGCTGGGGGTGCCGGGCCGGGTCGATCCCGAGACGGGCGTGGTCCGACACGCGGTCAACCTGAAGTGGGAAGCGTTGCCGGTGGGCGACCTGCTCGGCGGGCTGCTGGGGGTGCCCTGCTTCGTGGAGAACGACGTGCGGGCGGCGGCGCTGGGGTTGCAGCGCCACCCGGCCCACGCGGGCGTGGCCCACCTGGCCTACCTGAGCGTGGGCACGGGCATCGCCGCCGGGGTGATCCTGAACGGGCGGCTGCATCGCGGGGCGCACGGCATGGCCGGCGAGATCGGGCACATGATTGTGGACCCGGCGGGCCCGCGCTGCGAATGCGGTTCGCGCGGCTGCCTGGAGGCCCTGACGGCAGGTCCGGCCATCGCCCGGATGGGCGCGCAGGCCGTGGCGGCGGGCGCGGCTACCGTCTTGCGCGCCGCCGATCCCCTGACGGCGGAAGCCGTCTACCGGGCCGCGGGCGCGGGGGACGCCGTGGCCCAGGCCATCACCGGGCAGGTGGGCCGCCGGCTCGCCCAGGCCCTGCAACAATTGATTATGACCTATGACGTCGAGCGCGTCGTCCTTGGCGGGGGCGTGGCGCGCGCCGGCGATCTGTTCCTGGCGCCGATCCTGGCGGAGTTCGGCCGGCTTCGCGCGGAATCGGCCCTGGCCGCGGAAATGTTGCCCCCTGAGATGTTCCACCTCCTGCCGCCGGACTATGATGCCGGCACCTGGGGCGCCGTGACCCTGGCACGCGAGGGCGTAAATCGCGTCCACTCCGCGGTAGTGGACAGTACCGAAGGAGGTCCGCAGCGCGAACCGATCTATACCGGGTAGGCGCCCCGCGCGAGGCGGCGGGATGCGTGCCCCGGTGGGCGCCCGGCCCCCGGCTACTGACGGGCCTGGGGCCGGTGATTCTTCCATAAGGCATACCTGGCGCGACAGCATATCTTCCATCAGCAGTTAGGAGGAGCGCACCGATGCGTACGAAAATCGTGTTGTTGTTGATGGTTCTCAGCGCATTACTTGCCGCGTGCGGCGGCGAACCGGCTGCCACACCCACCGCCGTTCCCGCGGCCCCGCCGGCCGCGACCACCGCGGCGCAGCCCGCCGCCACCACCGCCCCGGCCACCAGCGGCCAGACGACCATCAAGGTCATGCTGGTCGACTACATCAAGGACAAGACCGATAAGTGGCTGCAGGACGAGGCCATCCCGGCCTTCCAAAAGGCCCACCCCAACATCGTCGTCCAGCCGATCTACGTGACCTGGAGCACGCTCGACGAGACCGTGCAGGGCTACTACACCGCCGGCGACGGCGCCGACATCCTCAACCTCGGCTCAGAGTATATCGCCCAGTACGGCGACCGGCTGGCCGATCTCGACCAGTATCTGGGCGAAGCGGCCTGGCCCGACATCAAGCAGTACCTGCCGTCCACCCTGGCGACAGTGACCTGGCAGGGCAAGCTGCGCGGCCTGCCCTGGCTGACGGCGCCGCGCGCCTACATGTGCCGCACGGACCTGGAGCCGAGTTCCGCCACTTTCAAAGACGCCATCGCCAACGCCAAGGCCGGCACCAAGGCCGACGGCGGCGCGGTGACGCAGGCCGGCCTGGTTACGACCGGGCGGCTGGACGACTGGCAGGAGTGGATCCAGCTGATCTGGGCGCTCGGCGGTCAGCTCTACAAGGACGACGGCACCCCGCAGTTCGATTCGGCGGAGGCCAAGGCCGCGCTGCAGTTCATGTATGATCGCCGCCGCGCCGTCTATGCCACCGAAACCCTGGCCGACCTGCCCGAAGCCAAGGGGTCGCGCCTGGTGGACGGCACCGCCGCCTGCGTCTGGGGCAGCACCTGGGCCGGCCCGCCGACCGGCGACGCCCTCTGGAGCAAGATCGACCTCCAGCCGTCGCCCATCGACGCGACCGCCTTCCCCAACGCCAAGCCGGTGGTGCAGGTGTTCAACGATTGGCTGGCTGTGCCGTCCTACTCCAAGCACGTGGCCGAAGCCGCCGAGTTCCTGAAGTTCCTGGGCAGCGCCGAGAACCAGAACCGCTACAATGCCGACTTCGGCTCGTTCCCGCCGCGGTCCGATGCCTGGACCGGCTACGTGGCCAAGGACCCGGTGCTGCAGAAGATGGGCGCGCTGATGCAGCAGTACGGGGTCGGGTTCGCCGACATCCGCGAGTCGGCCAAGCTGCGTGAAGTCTTGCAGAAGGAGATGCCCGCGTTCTTCACCGACCAGCAGGACCTCGCCACGACGCTGGCGAATATCCAGAAGCAGTACACGCAAGTGCTCAAGGATGCCGGGCGCCTGAAGTAAGGCCGGCGCAGGGATCCGGATGGGGCCGCCCGGCCCCGTCCGGACCCATTTCGGGGAGTAGACCGTGAGCGATTCGTACCTGACCACGCTGCTGTGGGCCGCGGGCACCGTGATCTTCATCATCGCCGCCAGCCTGGCGCTGGGGAGCCTGGCCCGGTGGATTGTGCGCCGGCGGGGGGCCAGCCAGGGCCTGCAGGACCGCACCTTCGCCGGCTACCTGTTCGCCGGCCCCTGGATCATCGGCTTCGTGATCTTCGTGGTGGCGCCCATGCTGGCCTCGCTCTACTGGAGTTTCACCACGTTCAAGCCGCCGGCCCAGGCCGAATGGGTGGGCGCGCAGAACTACCTGCGCGTGCTGACGGAGGACAAAGACTTCCGCTCGGCGCTGTTCAACTCGCTGTTCCTGACCGTCGTCGGGCTGCCGCTGCAACTGGGCGTGGCGCTGGCCCTGGCCGTGCTGCTGAACCAGCGGCTGCGCGGCGAGCGCGTCTTCCGCATGGCGTTCTACCTGCCGGTGGTGCTGGGGCTGAACGCGGCGGCGCTGCTCTGCTGGCGGCTGATGCTCAACGCCAACAACGGCATCGTCAACTCGGCGCTGCGCGGGTTGGGCACCATCTTTGAGCCGTTCAACTGGCTCACGCGCACCTTCATCTACGTGATGGAGGTCGCCAACGCCTTCTTCCTCGGGCTGCAAAACGGCAACATGGGGCCGCTGAACGGCGTGCTCAAGGCGGGCTTCCCGGCGCCGGAGCGCGTGCCGCTCTGGCTGCAAAACCCGCTCTGGACCAAGACCTCGATCATCCTGATCATGATCTGGAGTTGCGGCACGATGATGCTGATCTACCTGGCCGCGCTCTATAACATCCCCAGGGAGATGCAGGAGGCGGCGGAAGTGGACGGCGCGAGCACCTGGCAGCGCTTCCGCCATGTCACGCTGCCCCTGATCACCCCGGCCACCTTCTACAACCTGGTCGTCGGCACGATCGCGACGATCCAGATTTTCGAGCAGACCTACGTGCTGTTCCGCGACACGCCGACGGTGGCCCAATCAGCCTACTCGGTCGTATACTATCTCTGGCGGGCGACTTTTCGCTTCAACGAGATCGGCTACGGCTCAGCCATCTCCTGGCTCTTGCTCGTGCTCATTCTCGTGATTACCCTGGTCCAGTTCCGGTTGCAAGATCGCTGGGTCCAGTACGACCTGCGATAGGAGTAGCGTGCCATGACCCGCAGGAAGCAAGGCTGGCTCTGGCGGCCCGTGTTCTACGTCCTGGCGATCACGGGCAGCGTGCTGATGGCCTTCCCGCTGCTCTGGATGATCGCCACGTCGTTCAAGAGCGAGGCCGAAGCCAACGCGCCGCGCATCGTCTGGCTGCCCAGCAAGCCGCAGCTCGACGCGTACATCCGCATCTTGACCGACGCCGCGTTCCAGCGGTCGTATCTCAACTCGACCTTTGTCACCGTGCTGGCGCTGCTGGGCACGCTGATCTCGATCGCCGCCGTGGCCTACGCCTTCAGCCGCATCGAGTGGCCGGGCCGCAACGTGGTCTTCCTGTTGATGCTGTCCACGATGATGATCCCGGCGCAGGCGCTGATTGTGCCGCAGTACGTGTTCTTCAACGCGGCGCGCTGGATCGGCAGCTTTAACCCGATCACCATCCCCGGCTTCTTCGCGGGCGGCGCGGCGCTCATCTTCTTGCTGCGCCAGTTCATGCTGCAGATCCCGCGCGAAGTCGATGAGGCGGCGCATATCGACGGCGCGAACTACTTCCAGATCTGGTTGTACATTATCCTGCCGCTGAGCAAGCCCGCCCTGGCGACCGTGGGCACGTTCCTGTTCGTGGGCACCTGGAACTCGCTGCTGAACCCGGTGATCTATCTGCAATCGTCCGATCTCTACACCCTGCCGATCTACGTGGCCTCGCTGGTCAACCCGCAGCAGACGAGCCAGCCCTGGCCGACGATCATGGCTGCCTCGGTGCTGACCACGATCCCGCTGATCGTGCTGTTTATATTCGCCCAGCGCTTCCTGCTGCAAAGCATCGCGCTTTCCGGGTCTAAAGGATGATGACGCCCTTGACGACGACACCACAACTCACCCTGGACCAGGCGGCGGGCCAGAAGCTCATGGCCGCCTTTGCCGGCTACGAACCATCCGCGCAGATTCTGCGACTGCTGCAACGGCAGCACCTCGGCGGGGTCACGCTGTTTCGCTCGCTGAACGTGCAGAGTCCCGCCCAGGTGCGCGCGCTCAACGCCGCGCTGCAAGCCGCGGCGGCGGCAAGCGGCCAGCCGCCCCTGCTCATCGGCGCCGACCAGGAAGGCGGTACGCTGATGGCCCTGGCCGGGACCACGGCGTTTCCCGGCAACATGGCCCTGGGCGCGGCGGGCGATCCCGCCCTCGCCCGGCAGGTGGGCTTCGCGCTCGGCCAGGAACTGGCGGCCCAGGGCGTGAACGTCAACTACGCGCCGGTGTGCGACGTGAACAACAACCCGCAAAACCCTGTCGTGGGCACGCGGTCGTTCGGCGAAGACCCGGCGGCGGTGGCCGCGCTGGCGGCGGCGCTGGTCACGGGCCTGCAAGCGGCGGGGGTGGCGGCCACGCTGAAGCACTTCCCCGGCCACGGCGACACCAGCGGCGACTCGCACCACGGGCTGCCGGTGGTGCAGCACGACGCGGCGCGGCTGGCGCGCATCGAACTGCCGCCGTTCGCGGCGGGCATCGCGGCGGGCGCCCGGCTGGTCATGACGGCGCATATCGCCTTGCCGGCCATCGACGCCGCCGCGGACCTGCCGGCCACGCTCTCCCCGGCCATCCTGCGCGGCATCCTGCGCGACCGGCTGGGCTTCGACGGCGTGATCATCAGCGATGCGCTGGACATGCGGGCCATCGAGCAGGGCGCGGGTCTGGTCATCGACGCCATCGCCGCCGCCGCCGCGGGCGTGGACCTGCTGATCCTCAACTCGGTGGTCGAAGACCAGGAAACGGTGGCCGCCGGGCTGCGCCAGGCCGTGGCGCGCGGGCTGCTGGCGCGCGAGGCCACGCTGGCCTCGGCGGGACGTGTGCTCGACCTCAAGCGCTGGGTGAGCGCGCAGCCGCAACCGGCGCTTGAGGTGGTGGCGTGCGCGGCGCACCGGGCGCTGGCGCTGGAGGTGGCGGCCCGCGCGGTCACGCTGGTGCGCGACGACGCCCACCTGCTACCGTTGCGGCGGGCGCCGGAGGCCCGGCTGGCGGCGGTCGTGCCCCAGCCCGCCGACCTGACCCCCGCCGACACCTCGTCCTATGTCACGCCCAGCCTGGCCGCCGCGCTGCGCCGCCGGCACGCGCACGTGGACGAGTTCATCGTGCCGCTCAACCCGACTGACGCCGACGTGGCGGCGCTGCGCGACCAACTGCGCGAATACGACCTGGTGGTGATCGGCACGATCAACGCGACCGCGCACACCGGGCAGGCGGCACTGGTCCAGGCGCTGCTCGACGGCGGGCCGCCGGTGGTGGCCGTGGCGCTGCGCCTGCCCTACGACCTGGCGGCCTACCCGGCGGCCCCGACCTATCTGTGCACCTATAGCCTGCTCGAATCCTCGATGGAGGCGCTTTGCGACGTGCTGTGGGGCGCGCGACCTGTTGGCGGTCGCCTGCCCGTGTCCATCCCCGCCCTGTACCCGCGCGGCCACGGAATGCCGGCGGGCGCAGCCTGATCGCGGGTTACTGTTTGGGTCTGGGCAACGTTGTAGAGAGTGCGACAATTCACTCCCTGTAGCCGGCGCCGCAGTGTGGCGCGTCCGGGAACCGGAGAATGAGGCCCAACATGCCGGAAGAACTCGAACTCTCGCTGATGAATGACACGGCGGCGCCCATCCAGCCGTTGCTCGACCAGTTTGAGGCGGAACACGGCGTCCATGTTCGGGTGCGGCTGCTCCCGTGGGATGCCGGGTGGAATACCCTGTTTCAGAGCGCGCTGCAGGGCCGGGGATCGGATGTGTCCGAGATCGGCAGCACCTGGCTGGGCGATCTGGCCGGCATGAATGCCTTGCAGCCGTTTAGCGCCGAGGCCGTCGCCGAACTGGGCGGCGCGGAGGCGTTCATGCCGGTGGCGTGGCGCAGTTGCCATATGGCAGGGCAGCCGCAAACCTGGGCTATCCCCTGGCTGGTGGGCGCGCGGCTGCTGTTCTACCGGCGCGATCTGCTGGCGCGGCACGGCATCGACCCGCAGACAGCCTTCAGTACCGCCGACCGGCTGGATCGCACGCTAGGGCAGTTGCAGGCCGCGGGGGTCAGCGTGCCCTGGACCGTGCCCACCGGCTCGACGCATACGACGCTGCTCAACGTGGCAAGCTGGATCTGGGGTGCGGGCGGCGCGTTTGTCACGCCCGACGGCAAGCGCACCGTGATCAACCAGACGGCGGCGCGCGCCGGGCTGCGCGCCTATTTCGCGCTGGGCCGCTACCTGGCGCCCAGCGTGCGCCGGCTCAGCGGCACGCAACCCGACATGGTGTTTCTGCAGAATCCCGATGCCGCCGTGACCATCAGCGGGTCGTGGCTGTTTCAGATGGCGCGCGACCAGGGCACGCCCGGCCTGCCCGAGCAACTGGGCGCGGCGCTGCCACCCGGACCGTCGTTCGTCGGCGGCTCGCACCTGGTGATCTGGAAGCACAGCCAGAACTATGACGCCGCCGTGCAACTGGTCCGCTTCCTTACCGGCACGCCCGCCATCGTCGACTATAGCCGGGCGATGGGGTTGTTGCCGGCGCGGGTGGAGGCGCTCGATGCCGAGCCGTTCGCCGGCGACCCGCTCTGGCAGCAGACGCGCGAGGGCGTGCGCACCGGGCGCTCGTTCCCGGTGATCCGCTCGTGGGGCATGATCGAATACCGGCTGGTGGCCGCGCTGAGTTCGCTGTGGGCCGAGACGCTGGCGAGTCCCGGCCAGGATGTCGATGCCGTCTTGCGCAAGCATCTCGACCCGCTCGCGCAACGCCTGGACCAGTTGTTGGGCCAGAGTTAATCGCCGGGCGCCGGGCCGGTTTGAAACCGGCCCCTACAACGCAACCGGACGGCGAGGGCGACCAGGGAGCGGCGCGGGCCGGTTTGAAACCGGCCCCTACAACGCAACAGAACAGCAATGGCGGCAAGGGACGGCACGGGCCGGTTTGAAACCGGCCCCTACAGCGCGAAAGCAGGCCGTGCACCGCGAACGCGGGCCGGTTTCAAACCGGCCCCTACAGAGACGGGATTATCGGGAACCGTTACTAGAGGGAATATCATGCTGTACATTCATCACGCCACGATCCTGACGCCCGGCGAACTGATCGCCGAGGGGGCGGTGCTGGTCGACGGCGGGCGCATCGTGGCCGCGGGGCCCGCCGTGCGGATTGCCTGCCCGCCGGGCGCGCAAGAGATCGACGCGACCGGCCTGCTGCTGGCGCCGGGCTTCATCGATTTGCAGATCAACGGCGCCTTCGGGCACGATTTCACCGCCGATCCCGCGACGGTCTGGGCGGTGGGCGCCGCGCTGCCGCGCTACGGGGTGACGGCGTTCCTGCCCACGGTGATCACGTCGCCGCTGGAGACGGTGGCCGCCGCGCAGGCCGTGGTGAGCCAGGGGCCGCCCGCGGACTATGCGGGCGCGGCGGCGCTGGGCCTGCACCTGGAGGGGCCGTTCCTCAACCCGGCCAAGCGCGGCGCGCACAACCCGGCCTATCTGCGCCCGCCCGACCTCGGGGCAGTGGCGAACTGGACGCCCGAGCGCGGGGTGCGGCTGGTCACGCTGGCGCCCGAACTGCCGGGCGCGCTGCCCGTAGTCCAGGCGCTGGTGGCGCGGGGCGTCGTGGTCAGCGCGGGCCACTCGATGGCGACGGCGGAGGAGGCGCAGGCCGGGTTTGCCGCCGGCATCACGTACGGCACGCACCTGTTCAACGCCATGCCGCCGCTCGACCACCGGGCGCCGGGGCTGCCCGGCGCGTTACTGGCCGACCCCGCGCGCACCACCGGCGTCATCGCCGACGGCATCCACCTGCACCCGGCGACCGTGGCCGTGGCCTGGCAGGCCAAGGGCGCCACGCGGCTCAACCTGGTGACCGACGCCATGGCGGCCCTGGGCATGCCGCCGGGGCAGTACCGCCTGGGCGACTGGGATGTGATCGTGGACGGGCGCAGCGCCCGGCTGGCCGATGGGCGCCTGGCCGGGAGCGTGCTCAGCCTCGACGAGGCGGTGCGCAACCTGATCGCCTTCACCGGCTGCCCGCTGGAAGCGGGGCTGGCGACGGTGACGACGGTGCCCGCGGCGGTGCTGGGCCAGCAGGGCCGGCGCGGGCAGGTCGCGCCCGGCTACGCCGCCGACCTGGTGTTGCTGACGGCGGACTTTCAGGTGCAATCCACCATCGTCGCGGGCGAGGTGGTATATACGGCTGCCGAGGCGCCCGTCGCCACGGCGGCGGGAGCATAGGAGGGGGCGCCATGGGACTACGCGACGAGATTCTGGAGCAGCCGGCGGTGTTGCAGCGCTGGCTGGACACGCAGATGGACTCGGTGCACCGCATCGCGGACGCCATTCGGGCGCACGACATCGACTATGTGTTCCTGGCGGCGCGCGGCACGTCGGACCACGCGGGGGTGTACGCGCAGTATGTGTGGGGCGCGCGCAACCGCCT
Organism: Chloroflexia bacterium; assembly: GCA_035693165.1. Taxonomy (GTDB): domain Bacteria; phylum Chloroflexota; class Chloroflexia; order QHBQ01; family JAICKM01; genus JAICKM01. Next base: position 20,163 of record DASSGZ010000549.1, read on the forward strand.
GCCGGTGGCTCTGGCCGCGCCGTCGCTGTTCACCATGTACGCCGAGACGCCGCGCCTGCACCACGCGCTGGTGGTCGGCATCTCGCAGTCGGGCCAGTCGCCCGATGTGACGGGAGTCATCGCCGAGGGCCGCCGCCAGGGCACAGTGACGCTGGCGCTGACCAACGATGTTAACTCGCCGCTGGCCCAGGCTGCCGAGTTCACGCTCGATGTCCATGCCGGGCAGGAGAAAGCCGTAGCGGCCACCAAGACCTACACGGCGGAACTGCTGGCCGTCGCGGCGCTGTCGGCGGCGCTGGGCCAGGACGACGGCGACCTGGCCGCGTTGCGCGCCGTGCCGGGGGCGGTGCAGGCCGCGCTGGGCCTGGAGGCCGCGGCCGAGCGCATCGCCACGCAGCAGCGGGCCATGGAGTATTGCGTGGTGCTGGGGCGCGGCTACAACTATGGCTCGGCGCTGGAATGGGCGCTCAAGTTGAAGGAACTGTCCTACGTACTGGCCGATGCCTACTCGACCGCCGATTTCCAGCACGGCCCCATCGCTATCCTGGAGCGCGGCTTCCCGGTGCTGGCCCTGGCCCCCGACGGCGCGGTGTTCGCCGACCAGTTGGCGCTGCTGCAGCGCCTGCGCGACGACTACGGCGCGCAACTACTGGTTATCTCGGACCGGCCCGAAGCCCTGGCCCTGACCTCGCTGGCGCTGCCGCTGCCCAACGGCGTGCCCGAGTGGCTGACGCCCATCGTCAGCATCGTGCCCGCGCAACTCTACTGCTACCACCTGACCCGGCTCAAAGGCCACGATCCCGACCATCCGCGCACTTTACATAAGGTTACACTGACCGAGTGAGCCGGGGCGCGTGCCTGGCCTAACCCCCCTGCCCCCCTTCCCGGCGCGGGAAGGGGGGAAAGGCGATTTCTCTCTCTACACACCGCTTGATGATGGCCCATTGGCCCCGCAATGAGGGGACTATTGGGCCATTGCGGTGGACTCCGTATCGTGCTAGGATAAGCTTGGTTTTCCCCGGATCTATCGATCGCGCCTTGGCGCGCCGGTCGGGTAGGTCTCACCTGATTCCTGTGCCGATGGTTCACTGCTATTCCGCGCCGGTTGCCGCCGGGGGCGGGCGAATCGAAGGAGCGTTCGCGTGCCGATCAATGTTGTCGCGCTGCTGATCCAGGCTTTTCACCTGGTGCGCCGTCACTCCGTGCTCTGGATGCTTGGTCTGGGCATGAGCCTGCTGCAAGGATCGACCACGGTGCAGCGTGCCTTTATGGACGAGGGCGTGCCTGATGCCGGGGGGCTGCTCTGCTTCCTGCTTGTGTTGCAAATTGTGGGCGCGTTCGTGAGCCTGGGATTTCTTGCCGGACTTATCTATGCGGCGGATAGTAGCGAGGCGGGTAATCCCCCCAGCTTCCGCGAGGCGTGGGTGGTGGGCCGTGCGCGGATCTGGTCGCTGTTCGTGCTCAGTTTGCTGCTGGGGCTGTTGCTGCTGGTGCCCGCGCTGCTCCTGGTTGTGCTGTTCGGGACCTCGGCCCTGGCGGTCCTGCTGGCCTCGGCGCTGTTGCTGCCCGTGGTGTATTTAGCGCAGTGCGCGATGGTGCTGTATGACCGCTCGACCGGGGACGCGCTGGCGATGGGGTGGCGCCTGATGCGGGCGAACCTGCTGGGCGTGCTGGTGATCTCGGTGGCTCTGACGGCGGGCCAGTTGCTGGCCGATGCGTTGGGCGGGCTGCTGACCGGTCCGCTGCTCGCCGGGGCTACCGGCACCGAGGCGGGCATGGGCCGGCGGCTGGGCCTGGGCGTGGTGGCCTGGCTGATCAGCGGCAGCCTGGGTGCGCTGCCGGCGACCTGGGGTATTGTGAGTTGGACGCTGTTCTATCGCACCGCGACCGGGGGCCGGCCCATGGGTAGCCCGGCGTTCGTGGACACGGGCCTGTCGTTGCCGCCGCAGGCGCCGCCCGCCGAGGGTTAAGCGTGCGGGAGTACGTTGGACTGTGCTGGCCCGTCCGGTTTGCCGGGCGGGCCGGTTTTTGTCTATGATAGTTCGCGGGGCGGGCGGGGATCGTTGTCATTCTCAATAGGCGGTCCGGTCTCCTTTGTCCTGCTGAACGGAGTGAAGCATCTCGTCTTGTGCCCCGAGGAGACGAGACTCTTCGCTGCGCTCAGAGTGACAAGGGGTAGCGGGGGCCTATGGGGAGGGGGCGCGATGGCCGATTTGCAGGATCTGGTGCGGGAAGCGAATTGTTATCTGACGACGACGGGGCGGCGGACGGGCCGCCCGCACACCATCGAGATCTGGTTTGCGACGGGCGCGAATCCGCAGACACTGTATATGCTGGCGGGCAACGGCGACCGGTCGGACTGGGTGCGCAATCTCCAGCGCTACCCGGAGGTGACGGTGCGCATCGGGGCGCTGATCTTCCAGGGCCAGGGGCGGGTGGTGGACGACCCCGCGGAAGAGCGGCGGGCGCGGCAGGTGGTGGTCAAGAAGTATTACGAGCGCGACACAGTGCAGACCACCGGCTGGGAAGCGACGGCGCTGCCCGTGGCGATTGACCTCAGCATGTAGCCGGCGCACCGGGGAAGGGAACTGCGGGCTTGGGCAAACTGGGGCCGCCGCTGGCGATCCTGCTGGGGCTGGTCTGGATCGGGCAGCCGGTGCCGGCAGACTGGCCGTTGGGGCCGGTGGGCTGGCAGGGGCCGGCCCTGGCGCTGTTGTTGCTCGGCGTGCTGGGCGTGCTGCACCTGACCAGCCGCTACCTGCAAGCGCGGGTCGTCGCGCTGGCCTGGCTGCTCACCCGCGACGACGGGCGGGCCAACCGGGTCTATTTCGCGCTGATGCGCCCCGGCGTGCTGGTCCACGAACTGGCCCACGCCATCGCGGCGGCGCTGGTGGGCGGGCGCATCGTCTCGTTCAACATGCTCGAAACTACCGTCACCGGCGGGCGAGGCGGGCCGGTGCGCCTGGGCCACGTGGTCTACGCCATCCCCGGCGGGCGCGGGCGGCTGGGTACGCGGCTGAAGGACGCCTTTGTCGGCTTCGCGCCGCTGCCGTTCGGGCTGCTGCTGGTGGGCGGCGCGCTGGCCCTCAGCGGCCTCGACTGGCTGGGCGACCCCCTGGCGGCGCTGCCCATCGCCGTGGGCACCTGGCGGTTCTGGGTGGCGCTGCTCGTCATCCTCGAAGTGGCCGATCAGATGACGCCGTCGTCGGTGGACCGCAAGAACTGGCCCGCCGCGCTGCTGGTCGCGCTGGTCCTTGCTGTGCTGACCTGGGCCGCCGTCACGCTGTTGCAGGTGGCGCTGCCGCCCGCCTGGTGGCAGGTGGTGTTGCAGGCCGGGCTGGTGCTGATCGTGACGCTCCTCGTGCCGATTGGTGTGAATGTGGCGCTGGGGGTGCTATTCTGGCTGCTATGGCGCGTATTCTACCGATAGGTGTCAGCGGTCAGCGGTCAGGAGACGCGGGATGGCGGGTGGAGCGGATCGCGCTGCGATAAACGAGTACGGCGTGATAAATCGCGCAGCTGCGGACAAAAGGCGGGCGGCGGTCAGGAGACGCGGGGATGTGGGCTTTGCAGATCGCGCTGCGATAAACGAGACGAGACTCTGAGCGCAGCGAAGAGTGACAATGCCTTACGCTATTGACCGCTTGGCTTCCAACTTTCTTCTTTTCCTATTGACCTGCCGCACCTGCTACTTGCTATAATAGCTGTACTGGTGTACATTCCTTTGCACGCGTACCGAGTGTGCATCCTTGCCGGGCCGTTCCTATGAGAGGAGGAGTACCCTGCTATGTACAACTCGCCATCCCCTTCGCCCGCCGGCACCTCGCGGCTTGCCGGCACCCACCCTACCGGTACCGTCACCTTCCTTTTCACCGACATCGAGGGCAGCACCCGACACTGGGAAGCTCACCCCCAGGCCATGCAGCGTGCCTTCGCCCGCCAGGAAGCTATCCTGCGCCGGGCTATCGCGGCAAACGGCGGGTATGCCTACAAGATGGTCGGTGATGCTTTCCAGGCGGCTTTCCCCACCGCTCCCCAGGCTTTGCAGGCGGCGCTTGACGCGCAACGCGCGCTTCACGCTGAGCAGTGGCCGCCGGAAACAGGTGAGGTGAAGGTGAGAATCGCGCTGCATACGGGTATCACCGAGGAGCGGGGGGATGATTATCTTGGTCCCGTCCTCAACCGCGTCGCGCGCCTCCTCTCCACCGCTCATGGTGGGCAGATCCTTCTTTCGTCCGCAACGCAAGAGCTGGTGCGCGATGCGCTTCCTCCGGATACCACTCTGCTGGACATGGGCGAACACCGGCTCAAAGACCTTACCCGCCCGGAGCACATTTACCAGTTAGTTGTGAGCGGCCTCCCTGCCGAGTTTGCCACCCTCAAGACGCTGAACAACCAACCCAACAACCTGCCCCGGCAGACCACGCCCCTGGTGGGCCGGGAGCGTGAGGTTGCCGCGGTATGTGCGCTCATTCGGAAGCCCGAAGTTGCGCTGGTTACACTGACCGGGCCGGGCGGCATCGGCAAGACGAGCCTGGGATTGCAGGTCGGGGCTGATACGCTCGACAGCTTTCCTGATGGCGTGTGGTTCGTGGAGCTGGCCGCCCTCACCGATGCCGGCCTGGTGGTCTCCACGATAGCCCAGACCCTGGGCGTTCGTGAGCCGGAGGTGGGGAGCCGGTCTCTCCTCGATAGCCTCAAATACTTCTTGCACGAGACACAGTTGCTGCTGCTGCTGGACAATTTCGAGCAGGTGGTGGCGGCATCGCCCCAGGTCGCCAACCTGATCGCTTCGTGTCCCCATCTCAAGGTGCTGGTCACCAGCCGGGTGCCCCTGCGGATAAAGGGAGAGCGCGAGCATCCTGTGCCTCCGCTACAACTTCCCCCTGAAACGCCCGGCAACATGCCAGGGCAGTTGCCGCCACTCGACATACTCACCCAATGTGAGGCGGTGCGCCTCTTTGTGGAGAGAGCCAGGGACATCAAACCTGACTTCCAGGTGACTGAGGATAATGCCTGGGCAGTGGCAGAAATCTGCCGCAGGCTGGACGGCTTACCGCTGGCAATCGAACTGGCCGCCGCCCGCATCCGGCTCTTGCCTCCGCAGGCCCTGCGCGCCCGGCTAGAGCACCGCCTGAAGTTGCTGGTGGGAGGCAGCAGGGACGTGGCTGCCCGGCAGCAGACGCTACGCGGAGCGATCGACTGGAGCTACGAGTTGCTGGGTGCCGGGGAGCAGCAGTTGTTCCGGCGCATGGCGGTGTTCCAGGGAGGCCGCGCGCTTGCGGCGTTGGAAGCGGTCTGTAACGTTGATGGAATGCTGGGGATCGACGTGTTGGATGGGTTAGAGAGGCTGGTCGAGAGCAGCCTGTTACAGCAGCGGGAAGGCCGAGACGGCGAGCCGCGGTTCTGGATGCTGGAGACCATACACGAGTACGCAAGGGAGAAGCTAGCGGAGAGTGGGGATGCCGCGGCCCTGCGCCGGGAGCACGCGCTTTACTTCATGCGACTGGCAGAGAAAGCAGGGTCCGTCTTTTGGAGCAAGGAGACGGAGGAGTCGCTGAACCGGCTTGACGAGGAACACGACAACATCAGGGCTGCCCTATATTGGGCCATGAGGGTCGGCGGCGCCAATGGGGTCAGGGAGAAGAAGACGGAGAAGGGGGTGAAAAGGGAACCCGCACCAGCCGTAGAAGATGAAGATACGACGGCTGAAGCAGGCGGGGCAGCCGAAGCTGTTGAGATAGGTCTGCGGATCGCAGGAGCGGTTGGGAACTTCTGGTTCGTCCGTGGCTATTTCAGCGAGGGGTTGGAATACTTGCGCGCTTTGTTGGAGCTGGATAACCTGGAGAAGACACGGCAGGAGGGGCAGACACAATCAGAGGTGAGGCGAGTAGGGGCAGGGCAAGCCGCAAACACAAGCAGAGGCCAGGGGGGTAGGGTCACTCCAAGCAGGTGGCGCAGGCCGGTCCTGTGGGCGGGGGCAGGCGAACCGGGCGAGCAAGCGACCCAGGGGGCGGACTCGGATACCGACCAGATGGAAGAGCTGGAATACACGCATAAGGCGGCGAGGTCCCTGGCTCTCATGGAAGCGGGGATCCTGGCTGGGCGCCAGGGGCGCTATTCATTGGAACGCTCACTGTACGAGGAATGCCTAAGTTTAGAGCGGGAACTGGGCGATAAGGTGGGCATCGCCTACGCACTCAGCCTGTTAGCGATTATACACTTCCGACAGGAGGACTACTCTCTTGCGGGTTCACTGCTGGAGGAAAGCCTGGCTCGTATGCGGGAACAGGGCAATAAGGTAGGTATCGCCTGGTCGCTCTATAATCTGGGGGAAGTGGCCAAGGGGCGAGGGGACTATGCCGCAGCCCGCGCTTTGCAAGAGCAAAACCTGGCATTGAGAGAGGAGCTTGAGGACAAGGTGTTTATGGCCTTCGGCCTCTACCGTCTGGGGGAAGTGGCCGAGGCGGAGGGGGACTACGCCGCAGCCCGCTCCTTGTATGAGCGGAGCCTGGCATTGCGAAAAGAGCTGGGTGAGAAAAGCGGCATCGCACAATCGCTTGCCGGCCTGGGTGCGTTGTCAGTGGCCGGGGCCGTGGCAAGAGCGGGCGCGAAGGCGGAAGCGGGGATGGGAGATGGAGAGGAAGGGGTCAAGGCCGAGGTGAAGCGAGGCGCGAAGCTGCTGGGGGCAGCGGAGGCGCTGTTAGAGAGCATCAGGAGTGTGCTGGATGGCCTGGACAAGCTGCAATATGAGCAGGCGGTCGTTTCCGCCCGGAACCTGCTGGGGGCGGCAGAATACGAGCATGTCCGGCAGGAGGGCCGGGCCATGCCCGCGGAACAGGCCATTGAGTACGCCCTGGACCAGAGGCTGAACGAATAGCCAGCATGCACTACGTGACGACGGCGTCGAGGATCTTGGCAAGGAGCAGCAGGATCGCGAAGGCCCACATGGTGAGGCTGACCTGGCGGACGCGGCCCGTGAGCAGCTTGAGCAGGACGTAGCTGACGATGCCCGCGAACATGCCGTCGGCGATGCTGTAAGTCAGCGGCATGACGGCCAGGGTGAGGAAGGCGGGCAGGCCCTCGGTGATGTCGGCGAAGTTGATTTTGAGCACCGGCTCGATCATCAGGAAGCCGACCACGAGCAGCGCGGGCGCCGTCGCAACCGGCGGCACCAGGCCGACCAGCGGCACGAAGAAGAGCGCCAGCAGGAAGAAGATCGCCGTCCAGACCGAGGCCAGGCCGGTGCGCCCGCCTTCGCCGACGCCCGCGCTGCTCTCGATGAAGGTGGCGACGGTGGCCGTGCCGACCAGCGGCCCGAAGGCGCCCGCCGCCGCGTCCACGAACATGGTCTGGCGCGAGCCGGGGAAGTTGCTGTTGCGGTCCAGGATGCCCAACTTGGCGGCCAGGCCGCTGAAGGTGCCGAAGCTGTCCATCATGTCCGTGACCAGGAAGGTGAGGAAGAAGAGGATCAGCGCCCCGGTGGTGAAGTGGCTCAGCCCGGCGAAGTCCATCTTGAAGACGCCCAGGTTGAGCCAGCGGGCCAGGTCGGGCAGTTGCACGATGTCGCCCAGGCCGGCGGGGTAGTGGACGGCGAGGGCCGCGCGCCAATCGGCGGAGACGGCGCCCGCGAGCCAGGCCAGCAGGGTAGTCGCCACGATGCCCAGCAGGATGGCGGCGCGGATGTTACGCGCCATGAGCCAGCCGGTGATGATCAGCCCGAGCAGCGCGATGACCACGCTGGGGCTGCTGAGCGGGCCGAGCACGGGCAGCGCGCTGCTGCCGCCGAAGGGCAGCACGCCAGGCTTGAGTTCGGCGCTGACGCTGAGTTGGACCACGCCCGAATTGACCATGCCGATGAAGGCGATGAACAGGCCGATGCCCGCGCCCGCGGCCAGCTTCAGGTTGAGCGGGATGCCCTCGATGATGGCGCGCGCCCACGGCCCGGAGACGATCAGGGTGAAGGCGATGCCGTCGAGGAAGACGAGCGCAAGCGCGGCCTGCCAGGGCACTTGGTGGCCCAGCACGATGGTGTAGGCGAAGAGCGCGTTGTAGCCCATGCCGGGCGCCAGCGCCCAGGGCAGGTCGGCCCATAGGCCCAGCACCAGCGTGGGCACGGCGGCGGCGATGATCGTGCCGATGGTCAGCGCGACCGGATCCATGCCCGTCACCTTCATAATGTCGGTATTCACGAAGATGATATAGGCCATGGTGAAGAACGTCGTCAGCCCCGCGATGAACTCGATGCGCGGGGAAGTGCCGCGTTCGCGCAGGCGGAAGCGCGTCTCCAGCGCGGAGGCGCCCGCGGGCGGGGCGGGTGCCCCTTTAGAGGCAGGTGGGGTTGTGGTGCGGGCCATGCGCCAACTCTCCTGTTAGTCCGGGATCGGTTACCCACTGCGCTATGGCCGTAGCGCGTGGGGCATCCGGGGCCGTATCAGCAGAGCATATGCCGCGGGCCGAGGGCTAGCACGCGACCCCGGTTCGCCGGGGCAAACCAGGGTCGTGTTAAGCGTGCAGCGAAGCGTTCGGCGCAGCGATCTTTAGGTTCGTATGGGCCGGTCGGCGGTATCCATGCGGGCGGGGGTGTGGCCGAAGCGCTGGTCGATGACCTGGTCGAGGGAGAACATGCCGCCGCCCGTCCAGACGAGCAGCGCGCAGGCGATGAAGAGCGGCAACTCCTCGGCGGTGTTGCCGACCGTCAGCATGGCGACCAGCATGTTGCAGGCGAGCAGGAAGCCGAACAGGCGCGTCAGCAGGCCGGCGATCAGCGCCAGGCCGCCGAACAGTTCCAGCAGGCCGATGAGGATCATAGTCAGTTCGGGCAAGGGCACGCCGATGGTCTGGAAGAACCCGGCGTCCATGCCGAAGCGGGCGTTGCCGCCCAGCAGTTTATCGTAGCCGTAGGGGATGAAGCCGATATTGCCCAGGACGGCCACATTTTGCAGCCCAAGCCAGCCCAGCACCAGGCCGGTCAGCCCCCCGGCGTAGAAGCGCAACACAATGGCGAGCCAGCGCAACACCGCGGCCAGCCCGGCGGGGGTGCCGCCGATGGGTTCCGACCAGCGTCCGAACAACCGACCAATCGCTCCAGGTAGCATCGGGTACCCTCCTGATAACCACAGGGCGCGAGACAGCGCCCGCGGACCACCGGCCGCATGTCATCGCATCTATTCTAGCACGCGGCTAGCCCCGGCACAAGAGCCGGGGCGTAGCGCCGGTGGCGAGGCGGGTGAGATGCGGCCTCGCCCGCCCGGCCCCTTGATTCTCACAACGCCGGGGCGGCGAGGAAAGTAGCGGGCCGGGCGGGCGGCGGCGCGATACAGGCTGTGGCGCGAGCCGCTTGGCAGCCGGTGCGTTTATCCTGACGCGGGCCGGTTTACAACCAGGATGGCCGGGCTAGGACTTGTCCGGGGTGAGGCAGTTGCAGGCGGCGGCGCAGGTGGTGATCATGATTGCGCCGGCTACCGCTCCGCCGAGCACGTCGGTGGGATGGTGCACGCCCAGGTAGATGCGGCTCCAGCCGATGAGCGCGCAGACAGCCAGTACGGGCGCCCAGATGCGCGCCAGTACGCGGCGCTCCTGCTTCTCCTTGTCCTGTTCCGTGTCGCGCTCGCGGCGCCGCCGGCTGACCAGGTGCGCAACCGTGCCGTAGGTCGCCAGCGCCATGGTGATGTGGCTGCTCGGGAAGCTGGAACCCGAGGACTTTTTCTGGCGGAAGCGGAACTCCGGGCGCGGGCGCTTGATCACGGTCTTGAGGATTTCATTGAGCGTGGCGCTGCCGACCAGCGCCAGCCCCAGCGTGGCCGCGTCGACCTGCCGGTCTTGCTTGAGCCAGCGCAGGGCCATGAAACCCGTGAACGGGTAGAGAGTCCAGGGCTCGCCCAGCCCGCTGAACAGGGACATCACCGGCTTCAGCGCCTTGTTTTGCATGTCCTGGGCGGCGTCCTTCAGCGGGTTGTCGATGGCTTTTTTCACTTCGCTGTGTAACAGACCCTCGGTCAGCTTGCCCAGCACGAACATGGTCGCCACGTTGGCGCCCAGGCCAATCGCCAGCACGGCGGGCAAGCGCCGGGTGAGCTTTTTGGTGTTGCTGTCGGGTTGCTGCATCGTAATGGTCTCCTGCAAGGCCGCGGCATGAACACCAGATTAAGACATTGCCGGATCGGCGACGGCGAAGCCGCAGCGTTCCAGCAGCGCCCGGCACTCCACGGCGGGCCAGGCGGTCAGCATGCGCGGACTCTGGCCGGGGCCGTGGCTGTCCGAGCCGGTGCCGATCAGCATGCCGTGCTGCTGGGCATAGGTCTGATAGAAGGCCACGTCGCGGGCCGTGTGATATGAATGGAAGGCTTCGACGCCGTCGAGGCCGATGGCGCGCATGCGGTCGAGCACGGGGCCGGTGGCGGCGGTGAAGCCTGGTTCGGCGCGGCCCGGATGGGCGATGACGCTGACGCCGCCGGCCTGCCGGCCCAGCGCGATGGCTTCCTCCATGGGCAGGTTCCAGCCATAGTGGGCGCCCACCTCGTTGCAAATGGCGTAGGCCTGGGTCATGTTCTCGGCATATTTCTGGTCCACCAGCGCGGCGACCAGGTGGTAGACCTTGACCACGTCGCCGCGCAGGGCGGGGTTCTTCTCCAGGTCGAGCGGCTTGCCGCGCCGCGCCAGTTCGGCCACGGCGTTGCGGCACATGTCGTTGTAGTAGCGGCGCACGGTGGCGAAGGTGTCCACCAGTTTCGGGTTTTGCAGGTCAATTCCGTAGAGCAGCATATGGTAGCCCACGTTCTCGAAGTGGGTGCTGATCTCCACGCCGGGGATGACCGCGATGCCGTAGGGCCGGCAGGCCGCCGTCATGGCCGCCACGCCGGCCACTTCGTCGTGGTCGGTCAGCGCGATCACGTCGAGGCCCAGGTCCCTGGCTGCCGGGGGCAGCGTTTCGGGAGTCCAGAAGCCGTCGCTGGCCGGGCTATGCATGTGTAAATCGACAAAACGGACACTCATCAGATGATTTCCAGCTCCTCTTCCACGTCGACCACGCCTTCGACGCTGCCGGCCACTTCTTCGGCCTGCTCCACATCGTCGAGCGAGTTGACGCGCCCGCGCAGATAGACGATGCCGTTCTCCACGGTCACGTCGATGTCGAGATCGGTGGTGTAGGCGTCGTTGCGGATGGCGTTGAGCACGTTCTCGGCGATTTCGTCGTCGTTCAGCTTCATGCGCGCCGGGTCGCGGGTGGCTTCGCGCGGCTCTTCCAGCGAGGTCTCGGCGAACCCGCCGCGCACCTCCACGCCCTCAAAGTCGTCCACCGGCGCCACGACAGGGTCGGTGGGCGGGAAATAGGTCTCGCCGTTCTCGACCACTTCCTGCACATCGGTGGTCCCCACGTCGCCGGCAAAATCGGGTTCCACCGATTCCAGCGGCTCGACCGGCAGGTCGAACACATCTTCGCCCGGTCGCCCGGTGCTGCCGCCGGGCTCCCCGGTGTAGCTGTCGCGCGACTCGTTGTTGGTCGTATCCATGATGGTAGTTGCTCCTCTCAAGCAAACTCACTGCGCTGCCGGGAGAATATCCGGCAGACATCGCGCATAATGAAACGGGCCGGGCCGGGGATAGTTGCGCGCGCCCCGCGGCTGTGCCTGACCGCCGCCGGGCACAGCCGGATGGGCACCGCAGAGGCGCAGAGGACGCAGAGATTCATAGATGGATGGCGCTGGCGGCGCCTATCGTTTCGACCGGCGACAGGCCGGACCCGGCGGCTGTTCGCATGTGCATAGCCCACCGGCGAACAGCACTAATTTTAAAAATCCTCTGCGTTCTCTGCGTCTCTGCGGTGATCATAAGCAGATGCCGGGCCGGATTGACACGGCGCGGACGGCTCTTGTACAATGGGCTATGTTCCCACTCTGGACGCCCGCGCACCCGGCCCGCCGCGGACTATGACCATGTTCACCCACTTCTCGCCGCAGGCCCAGGCGGCCGTGGACGCGGCGCAAGCGGCGGCGCGCACCGCACACCACGACTGGCTGGGCCTCGAACATCTGCTGATCGGCGTGCTGCGCACGGGCCGCGACCTGCCGCTGCCCGCCGGGCAGGACGGCGACGGTCCGGCGCTGGCCACGCGGCTGGCCGCCGCCTTGCCCGACGGCAGCGCGAACCAGGGCCAGATCAAGGCCAGCGCCGGCGCCGTCGCGGCGATCCGCGAGGCCGGCAAGCTGATGACCGAGCGCCATGACCCCGAGGTGCTGCCGCTGCATTTGCTGACCGCGGTGTTGCAGGGCGTGGCGGCGGGCACGGATCAGCGCGCCTGGCTGGGGGGGCTGGGGCTGGACAGCGCGGCGTGGGCCGCGCAAGGGGCCGCGGCGCTGGCCGCGCTGCCGGCGGCGCCCGCGCACCCCGGCCTGCCGGCCCCAGCCGACGGCACGCGCCGCCCGGACGCCGGCAGCGCCACCGCGACGCCGAGCCTCGACCGCTATGGCCGCGACCTGACCGCGCTGGCCCGCCAGGGCGCCCTGCCGCCGCTGTTCGGGCGCGAGCGCGAACTCCGCGCGCTGATGGAAGTCCTCTGCAAGATGACCAAGAACAACCCGGCGCTGGTGGGCGAGCCGGGCGTGGGCAAGACGGCCCTGGTCGAAGGGCTGGCCCAGCGCATGGCCGCCGACAAGGTGCCGGCACAGTTGCGCGGGCGCCGCCTGGTCGAACTCGATCTCAACGCCATGGTCGCGGGCACGCGCTACCGGGGCGATTTCGAGGAACGGCTCAAGAGCGTGCTGGAAGAGACGCAGAAGTCGCGCGCCGTGCTGTTCCTCGACGAGATGCACACGGCCATCGGCGCGGGCGACACCGAGGGCGGCGGCGACCTGGCGAACGTGCTCAAGCCGTATCTGACGCGCGGCGAGATCAGCGTCATCGGCGCCACGACCATCGCCGAGTACCGCCGCTATATCGAGCGCGACGGCGCGCTGGAGCGCCGCTTCCAGCCCCTGATGGTCGAGGAGCCGTCGGCGGAGGCCACGCTGCACATCCTGGAGCGGCTGCGCCCGCGCTTCGCCGCCCATTACGGCACCGTGATCAGCGACGACGTGCTGCGCCAGGTGGTGGAGTTGAGCCGCCAGTACCTGCGCCATCGCCACTTCCCCGACAAGGCCATCGACGTGCTGCAACTGGCCTGCGCGCGGGCCGTGCTCGACAGCCTGCCCGAGTCCGAGCCCGCGCCGCCGCCCACCGATGGCGCCGAGCCGGGCTGTGTCGTCACCGGGGCGCATGTGCGTGCCGTGGTGGCCGACCTGGCGGGCATCCCGC
>DASSGZ010000550.1:0-10920 GCA_035693165.1 Chloroflexia bacterium
ACCCCGGTCGTGGATGGGAATCGCGCCTATGCTGCGGTTCAGGCAGATATCGCGGCCATCGTCGGATTGGAGCCGTTGGCGGCCCACCGGGGGGTCCTGATCGAAGGATTAGCCTGATGCAAACGTCCGACCCCAAGGCCCAATCCCCGCCCGCGCGCCCTACTCGCTGGGCACGGCTGCAAGCGCGGTCGGTCCTGCTGACCGACACCCTCGCCGTCTTTTCCAGCCTCATGATCAATGGTGTGCTGGGGTTTGTGTTCTGGGTAGCCGCGGCACGACTCTATCCGCCGGCAGCGGTCGGGATCGGTAGCGCGTTGACCTCGGTGATGTACCTGATGGGCAATATCAGCCGCCTGGGTCTGGATTTTGCACTGACACTAGCCTTACCGAAGGAGCAGAGCGCGGCCCGCCGCCACGCCCTGATCCAGGGCAGCCTACTGATCGTGGCCGCAATGGGGATGCTGGTGACGGCGGCATTTATCGGGCAGCCCTGGGTGGCCGCGGAAACGCGGTCGGTCTTCTGGCACGATCCGCCGATGGCTGCCGGGTTTGTGACAGTCTGTGGCCTCTGGGGGCTGGGGTTGGTCTTGGAGCAGATCCTGTTGGTGAGCCGCCGCAGCGCCACCATCCTGCGTAAGAACTTGGCCTTTTCGCTGATCAAGCTCGGCGCCTTGCCGGTCGCATTGCTATTGGTTGGCCCCGAGCAGGGGATCATCGTTGCCACCGAACTCGGCGTGGTCGCCGGGTTATTGGCTACTTGGCTGCCCTTGCGCCACCTGATGACCTGGCGGTGGCGGCTAATGTACAGCGGCGTGGCCGAAATCCGCACCTCGCTGGCTGGATCGGCCCTGGGCAACCAGGTCTCGGCCCTGATCGCCGGGCTACCCAACTGGCTCCTGCCGTTGATTGTGACCGAACGAGGCGGCGCCGGGGAGGCCGCCTATTTCTATACCAGTTGGATGATTATGACTCTCGTGAATACCGGCCCCTCGGCCCTCGCCGTCAGTCTGCTGGCCGAGGGCGCACGGCAGGGCGGGGGGAGCACGCACCTGATCGGCAAAGCATATCGCTATACCGGGCTCTTTATGGTGCCCGCTACTCTGGCTGTCGCGGTCGGGGCGCCTTATGTGCTGCCGATCTTCGGGCATGAGTATGCAGGCAACGGGCTGGAGTTGTTACGCTACCTGGCGCTGGCCGGGCTACCGTATGCCGTCGTCCAGATCAACTTCACCAAATTGCGCTTGGACGGCAAGCATCTCTGCTTGAGCGGTACTGCCGCGCTGTTAGCGGCCGGTACCTTGCTCGGGAGCTATCTCTTGCTGCCGGCGTGGGGATTGGTCGCCGTCGGTCTCAGCTGGTTGGGCAGTTGCCTGGTGGTGGCGGTTCTCAGCGGTTGGTTCATGGGGCGGCCGCCAGCCCAAAGGAGGGCGCAAACATGATGCGGAATAGGAAACTTCCGCACGAGCCAGATCTTTGGATCTGTTTGTTCGGCGGGGTGCTCCTCGTAGGCCACGCGTTGCTGGCGCCCCTGGTCGCGGTACCGCTGCTACGTGTGGGCCTGGGCCTCGTCTTGCTGGCGGTGCCCGGTTACAGTTTCGCCCGGCTCATCGGGTTGGATCGCTATGGCCTGCCCGTATTAGCCGGGTTGGCACTGCCCTTTAGTCTGGCCCTGCTGGCCATCGTGGGCACGGCGATCTGGTTGGTCAGCCACCAGTTCGCCGGATCGCTGATCGAAGGGGTGCTGGGTGGGATCACCCTGGCCCTGAGTGGCGGGGCGCTAATGAGGCGCGCAGTAGCCCCGCCGGAAGCCGAGCAGCATCTAGTCCAGGCGCTCGCATTGGTTTTCCTCCCGCTCACTGTCGCCGCGGTAATCATCCTGCTGCCGCTGCCTACGTCGCCGGCCACCCATTATACCGAGTTTGCCCTGGTGTCTCAGCAACCGGTGCTCACCGCCGCGATAACAAATCATGAAGGAGAGTCCGAAACCTATTATATCATCGCGGACCAGGGAGCGTTGACGACGCGGTTGCCGCCGGTAACGCTGGCACCGGAAGCCCAATGGATCGGCCCCATCAGCCGGCCCCCCGCGGCGGCGGGCCGAATTCGGCTGCGCTTATACCGCAACAGTGACGATATACCCTATCGTACTTTGACTCTGAATGCGGGGGAGTAGTCATGATCTCGAAAGAACCGGTCGCCACCGAATCTGCCCCAGCCCGCGGCAATACCAACGGCATCGTATGGGTGTACCTGATCGCAATTACCGCCGCTGAAGTGATCACGACTTTCGTGAACCCGGTTGCTGGCGTGATTATCCATAGTATGCTGTTGGTGCTATTGATCGTACACGCCACGCGGGTATGGCACGAGCCGGTGCATGAACTGTTGTTGAGTCTGAGCATTGCCCCGCTCATTCGCATCCTCAGCCTGACCCTACCCTTGACGCAATTCGCCCTGATCCAGTGGTTTGTCCTGACCAGTATCCCGTTGTTTTTGACCGCTTTTATCATCATCCGGCTGTTGAATCTGCGCCGGGAAGAAATCGGACTGCGCGTCGGGGATCTGCCCGTGCAACTCCTGATCGCGCTGCTCGGCTTCGGTTTGGGGGTGATGGAATATGTGATTCTCCACCCCCAACCCCTTATCCCGGCTCTGACATTAGACGCGCTTTGGGGCGCCGCCGTAATCCTGTTGGTGTGTACAGGGTTCGCCGAAGAATTGTTTTTTCGCGGTTTGTTACAGCGGACGGCGTACGCGGCCCTTGGCCGCCTGGGCATTGTGTATGTTGCTGCGCTGTTCGCGGTTTTACACATCGGCTACCAATCGTTACTCGATGTGGCGTTTGTATTCGGGGTGGGGTTGTTGTTCGGCTACCTGGTCCTAAGCACCAGGAGCTTGCTGGGCGTGACGCTGGCGCACGGGCTGACCAATATTCTGCTGTTCTTGGTGCTGCCGCACTTGCGCTAATTCCAACGGCAAACAGGCACCGCTGCCCACCAGGGCCGGTGCCTGTTCTGAATAGAAGGGGTGTAATTAGAAGAGGGTCACGAGCTTGGCTACCATGATCAGGCCAAACGCCAGAATTAAGGGCGCAATCGCCACGTTAAGCACCTTTGCTAGATTCGTCGTGCCGGCGGCAGGGCTGGTCATCAGAAGTTGCTTATATATAAGTAGTCCAACCAACGTCGCTACTGTCACCAGACTTAAGGCCCCGGCCAAGGCGAGTGTGTTCACGGTAGTAACGGTCGTTGTGGTCACCGCTGAAGTCATAAAAGATCTCCTTCGTATGAAACGCTGGTTAAATATCGCTTTAGATTTCGACTCCGCTTTGCGCGTTACGCGTTATTGCAACTATACGAGACAAGTCCGAATTTGCTCCGAATTAGACAGTCCTATCGGGAGCGCGTGGCGCTTCAGACGCTATGCGAGTGGGCGAGTCGCAATCAGCGCCTCCTAGGGTCGCGCCGCCAATTCGGATTGGGATGCCAGCCAGACCTTCACCAGCTCTTAGGCACTCACGCTCGTTAACAACCGCTAGGCAACGGCCAGCATTTCCTGAATCGCCGCGCTGCTGGCGGCGGGGTATTGAGATGCCCGATGAAACCGCTAGGCAACGGCCAGCATTTCCTGAATCGCCGCCCTATGTTGGGCACGGGTTCCCGATCCAAGCGCCAAGTGTCGTGACCCTTTACGCTACGAAGTGCCAATCATATGCAGCAAACCCGGAATCAGGGAACGTCAGGTAGTGAACCACCAGAAGGCGCGCCGCACCTCTGGGACGCGTGGAGACTTTCCCTGACCACGTGACTTGCCGCGCTTCAGTACGCAAATATCCGGCTAAAGATTTGGTGAGAATCTCGATTGATTATCGGTGCCGACTACGGTATACTTTCGATATCAGAATCAGATCTCCCAGGATAACCAGGGGTTAGCCCTACGCAACCTAACCCAAGGCGCGCCGCGTCAACCACTCAGCATCCTCCATCTCAAAGAGTCGCCGGCGGCGATTAGAAGGTCCAATAGGAGAGCCACATAGGTAAACGCTTTGCTGAACATAGCACGTCATTCGCCCCTGGCGGACATAGACTCTATACCGATCTAATGTAAGGATACGTTTTGGAAGAAACACGACTACTAGTCCGAAGCGAAGAACAGAGCGCAACGATTCTGAATCTGAGTCGAATGCCGATCCTGGACGGACTCGGTGCCTATAAACTCCTGCACACGGGAGCCGAGACGCAGGCGGTGGCCATCGTCGTAATGGCTGCCGGCGACCGCCAGGCCGGGGTGAATCAGGAAGCAGACTCCCTGGCAGCAGAAGCGCTAGCGCCGCAGGAGTTCAATGAGTTGCTGGCGCTTATCAGCGAACTGCAGGCCAAGCAGCCAGTTCCCTGAGCAACGCACGGGAGCGGGATCGGCCCCGCTAGTTAGTAGACATCCTTCACAATAAGGTTGAACCACAATATGTAGTGTCTAAATACGAAGTTAGCACACAACATCTAGTAGTCCTTATTATGAAGTGAGTCTAGTAGTTAGGTTCTAATGCAATTTTACTTATTAGGCCGTTTGCGGATCGTGGCGCCAGGGGAGACGGCAGCGCCGGATCTGCCTCGGCTGCGCAAAGCACAAGGCTTGCTAGCCTATTTGTTATTATACCGCGGGCAACGCCACACCCGCGATCAATTGGCGACTCTCTTTTGGGGCGATGTATCCGAGGATCGCGCGCGTGACAGCCTGTCGACAGCGCTTAAAATCATCCGCGCTCTGCTGCCCGCCACCGGAGCTGTCCTCAATACTGATCGTTTTGCCGTGCAACTCGATCTCGGGCACGCCTGGCTCGATGTGGCCGCGCTGGAGAGTGGCTTGGTCCCCGGCACGCCACCGGCGCAACAGCTGGCCGCGCTCCGTCTATATACGGCCGACCTGCTCGAAGATTGGCACGAGGATTGGTGTATCCCCGAACGAGAGCGTCTGCGACAGCGAGTGCTAGATACGGGCACAGCCCTGATCCGCAGCTACCTGCACACCCGCCAATGGGAGGTAGGAATCGAACTCGCCCAGCACCTGCTCGCGCACGATCCACTCGACGTAACCCTTCACAACCTGCTGATCCAGCTGTTGTTAGCGACTGGGCAACGGGATGCCGCGCGGCGCCATTATGAAGCACATGCAGAGGTACTGGAGGCGGCCCAGGACTCGCCCCTACGCGCGGTAGACCTGCCCACAGCCAGCTCCCCGCCCGCCGGGTTGCCGGAAGGGGCGGCCGCTCCTCGTGGACCGGTCCAGCTAGCTTTCGCCGGCCGGGGCACCGAGCGGGCTATGCTTCAGGCCGCGCTCGCGGATCTGCGGGCGGGCCAGGGCGGCCTCGTGCTGATCAGCGGCATGGCGGGCATGGGCAAAACCCGGCTGATCGAAGAAGCGCTGGCTGGCCTCCAAGGTGTACGGACGCTGCGCAGCGCCGCCTATGAGTTCGACCGGGAAATCCCGTTTGGGCCGCTGGCGCGGTTGCTGGCCGGCTGGCTAATCGATATATTGGCCCCGGCCCAAGTACTCCAGCGTCTCGGCCCGGCTACGGCGGCGGCCCTCGTTCCGGTCTTGCCGGGCTTGACCGCGCGCTTGCCGGGTTTGCGGCCCCTGGCCCCACTGCCGCCGGCCGAAGCCCAGGCGCAACTGATTGGTGCCGTCGGCGCGGCAGTCCTGGCTCTGGGCGCGCCGTCCGGTGGACCCGCGGTGCTGGTTCTCGATGACCTCCACTTATCCGACCCGCAAACCCCGCAAGTCCTCGGCCACATCCAGCCTCGCCTGACCGGGGCCCAGTTGCTGATCCTTGCGGCCTACCGGCCCGACGACCTAGCGGCCGCAGCGCCGGTCGCCCGGGCTCTGGCGGAGCTCACTCGGGCTGGAGTGCCAACCCTCACTCCGGCCCCTCTGACCCCCGTGGAGGTCCAGGCGATTGTGGAACCGCGCCAACCGCTCGCCGGATCGCGCCTCAGCCACTGGCTGTATACGCAGAGTGGCGGCAACCCGTTTTACCTGGCGGAATTGCTGCGCAGCCTGCACGATGCGGGGCTGGTTGCCCCGGATTCGGCGCTCGGCGGCTGGTATCAAACCGGCCCGCCCCTGCCGACTACGACCCTACCGCTGACGGACGGCGTCCAGAAGGTGGTGCTGGCCCGCCTGGGCCGCCTCAGCCCGGCGGCCCAGGCAGTGCTCCAAGTGGCGGCGGTAGCGGCCACGGAAACCCCGTTTGATCAGCTCGTGGCGGTGAGCGGGCTGGACGAAGCCGAGGCCCTGGATGGACTCGAATCGGCCCTCGCGCGGCGCTTTTTGCAAACCCAGGGTGGTGAGGATTCGTATGTCATTGCCCACGACTTGATCCGCGCCGCGATCTATGCGACGCTGTCGGCCGCGCGCCGGCGCTTTTTGCACGGACGCCTCGCGGCCGCCCTGGAGCCGCCGAATCCCGATACGGCGGCTCCGGCGCTGATCACCCAGCTAGCCTACCATTACGAGCGCACCGGCAACACAGCCAAGCAGCGCGAGTATTTTCGGCGCGCGGCCGCTGCGGCCCAGGCAGCCTACAGTTATGCCACCGCCGTCGATTATTATACCCGCCTGCTCCCGCTGCTGACCGGGCCCGCGGACTTGGGCGACCGGCTGGCCGTTTACGCAAATCTCGGTGACGTATTACGCCGGCAGCATCGCTACGACGAGGCGGAGGCGGCCTACCAGGCGTTGGCGGCGCTAGCCGCAGAACACCGTAATGGCCCGGCCCAGGCCCGGGCCGAAACCGGGTTAGGGGTCGTGGCCGCCTACCGCGGGGACGAGACCCGCGCCCTCGCGCATTATCAACAAGCCGAGCGGGTGGCGCGCGCGGGGGGTCCGGGTGTGTACGATCTGCTGAACCAAGCCTTACTCGGCCAAGCCTGGATCTATTTTCACCGGGGCCAGGTGCCGGGGGCGCTGGCGCTCGGCCAGGAAGCGCTGGCCCATGATGCAGCTAGCGGCAGCGATCCGACGTTGCGCCCCTCCGGGCTGAATCTACTCGGCGCCGCATATGAACAGTTGGGCTTGCCGCAAGAGGCCGATTCGTATTATCAACAAGCACTGGCCCTATTCCGGACCCAGGGCGATCACCGCAACACCCTCAGCCTCTTGATCAACATGGGTACCGCCTTTACCCGGCGGGGCGACTACGCAGCGGCGCTGGCCGCCTACCAGGAGGCACAGGAGTTGGCCCAGGTAACCGAGAGCGAGGAAGGGGCGATCCTGGCCCTGGCAGGCACGGGTCAAGCATATGGGGGCCTCGGCGACTATACGGCCGCCGCTAGGTTTCTGCGCCAGGCGATCGCGCGCAGTGAGTCGGCCCAGCCGCCCTTTACGCTGCCCGAAGCCTATTTGGTGCTGGCGGAGGCGCTCATTGCCCAGGATGAGCGGAGTCGGGCGCTGCAAGCGCTGGGCCGCGCCTATGACCTGGGATACCAAGCGGGCAATATCCGCTGTATCGGGATCGCCTGGCGGATACTGGCTGCAGTGCTGGGAGACATCACGGGGCCGTTGGTGTTTGCCGGGCAGTCCTGCGATGCCCGGTGGGCGTTTAACGAGAGCCTGCGCGTTGTCACCACCGCCCATCTACCCGCCGAGCAGGCCCGGACCCTGCGCGCTTGGGCGGCCTACGAACAGACCCACGGCGATCCGGCACGAGGATCACAACTCTTGGCTACGGCAAGGAGCATGCTTGACTGGTTGGGCCTGCCTGCAGAACTGGCGCGCACGCCCGATGTGCCGCCGCAAACCAAGCCCGGATGAAGCAGCGGTTCGAGAATTCGGAGAAAATTCAGCGTTTACACATATACTGGACAAGACGGCCAGCCGCGGTCCGGCGGGGGCGGCAGACACGCCGAGATGTAAGTGCCCGATGGCAGAAAGTTCAGATATTAACGTGATGCCTATCTCTGTTCGAGAAACCGAAGCGGAGCACCGCCCAGCACCGCCCTCCGAGGCGAGTTCGGATGGCACGTACCAAGATTCCTTCGATAATCTAGTGCAGTTGGCGAGGGCCATCTGCCGTGTGCCCATCGCGGTAATTACGCTGGTGGAGGAAGGTTCGGCGCGCGTCAAATCCCAGGTGGGTCTCAGCAGGCCGGAACTCGCGGAAGCCGTGGCGATGTTCGGCGCTATGATTCTTCAATCCGGAATGCTCGTCGTGCCGGACCTCCGAGAGGACTCCCGCTTCGCCGACCATCCCCTGGTCCGCGGGGCGCCCGCCTTGCGCTTTTACGCCGGGGTGCCGCTTCTAACCGCGGAGGGGCGCGGGGTCGGGACGCTCGGGGTCTTCGATCAGCAGGCGCGCACACTGACTTCTGAGCAACGGCAGGCTCTGGCCTACGTGGCCCACCAGATCATGCTGCAGTCGGCGCTGCAACGAACCCTTTTACAGGTCGCCGGCGCGGACGCCGCAGTCGTTCGTGAGCGGAATTGGCTGATGCAGGAGCGCGACGTTGTGAACGCGATCCTCGATACGGCTGGTAGTCTTAGCGTCGTGTTGGATAGGGCGGGGCATATCGTAGGCTTCAACGAAGCCTGCGAAAAATCGACTGGCTACCGGTTCACCGATGTAGAGGGCCAACTCTTCTTGGATATCTTGGTCAGACCGGAGGACCGGGCGGGCATTGGTGCGCAATTGATAAGCGTGCAGCCCGATCAGTTTCCGGTTGACTACGTGGGCAATTTGCTGACCCAGGATGGTTCCCATCGGCGGGTCAAGTGGTCGACCAACGTACTGCGCGACCCGCAGGGGGCAGTCAAGTACTTTATCTCTGTGGGCAACGACATCACGGAGCACGAAGCTGCCGAGGCGTCCCGCCGCCAATCAGATTCCCAGTTTCGCACTATCGTCGAAAGCCTCGACGAAGGGTTGTTGATTACCGATCTAAATGATCGTGTGCTCTATGCCAATGCCCGCATCATGGAACTCTCCGGCTACACATACGAGGAACTGATCGGACAATTAGCCTATCCGCTCTTGCTCCCACCCCAAGAGTGGCCAGCGGTCCGGACCCGGATCGCCCAGTGCCGCGCTGGAATCGCGGACCATTATACCGTGCGCATGAATCGGAAGGATAGCACGCCCTTCTGGGCCGACGTTCATGCGACTCCCTTACGCAATATGAACGGCGAGATTACCGGTACGCTGAGCGCGCTCACCGACATCACCCAGCGTCGTGCTGCCGAAGCCGCCATCTACGAAAGTGAAGAGCGCTATCGCTCGCTCTTTGACTATAGTATTGATGCCGTCCTGCTGACCGCTCCGAACGGCTATGTGCTTGCGGCCAATTCGGAAGCCAGTCGCATTTTCGGGGCCAGCGAAGATCAGATCCGCCGGATCGGATTGCAGGGCCTGCTAGACTCCACCGATCCGTGCACAGTCGCTGCCCTTGCCGAGCAGGCGCGGACGGGCCGCTTTAAGGGCGAACTCCAGTTCCAGCGCCAGGATGGCACTGTCTTTTCCGGTGAGGTGTCGCTGGCGAGCTTTAAGAACCAGGCGGGGCTTGAACAAAATAGCCTGATTATCCGGGATATTACCGAGCGCAAACAGGCTGAAGCGCTGCTCCGCCAGGCGAAGGAGGCGGCAGAGGCGGCGAACCGCGCCAAGAGCCAGTTCCTGTCGCGTATGAGCCACGAGTTACGCACGCCGCTCAATGCGATCCTCGGCTTCTCGCAATTACTGGCGATGGACGAACTGACCGGCGACCAACAGGACGCCCTCGCGGATATCATTAAGGCCGGGCGGCACTTGCTGGCCCTGATTAACGAAGTGCTGGATCTGGGGCGCATCGAATCGGGGCATCTGGATCTTGCCTTAGACGCGATCACGATTCGCGATGTCGTGCGCGAGAGTTGGGAAATGGTCGCGCCTTTGGCCAGCCAACGAGCGATTACACTGGAGGTTGCCTATGGCGGGTATGAGCAGCAGGCAGTCCAGGCGGATCGCCAGCGACTCAAGCAGGTTTTGTTGAACTTGCTATCGAACGCAGTCAAGTATAACCGGGAAGCAGGCCACGTTCTGATCAGCTGCGCGGCGGGATCGGCCAGCCGCCTGCGCATCGCCGTGCAGGATACTGGACCGGGTATCGCGACCGACGTCCAGGATCGGCTCTTTATTCCCTTTGATCGCCTGGGGGCGGAATACGGCGAGATCGAAGGCACAGGCTTGGGGCTAACGGTGGCCCGGCACCTGGCTACCGCCATGAACGGCACGCTCGGAGTGGCGAGCACACTGGGGCAAGGCAGCACTTTCTGGATCGAGCTGCCGCTGGCGACGGACGGCGACCCGCAGCCAGCGGGGTCAGTGGATCATTCGGTCGGCCCCGTGTCGACGGCTGGGCGGATCCTCTACATCGAAGACAACTTGCCCAACCTGAAACTGGTGGAGCATATCTTACGGCGGGCATCGAACGTGGAACTCCTGACAGCCCCCGAGGGCCAGCGCGGCCTGGAACTGGCGCAACGGCACCACCCCGACCTGATTCTGCTGGATCTGCACCTGCCCGATCTACCAGGTGACGAAGTACTCCGTCGGCTCCAGGCCGCCCCCACGACCCGAACGATTCCAGTGATCGTCATTAGCGCCGATGTCGTGCCCAAGCGAGTGGCCGCCTTACTGGCGGCCGGGGCGCAAGGGTATTTGACGAAACCGCTGGAGGTGCACGCATTTCTCGCCACGGTGAAGGACATCTTAGACAAAGGAGCAAGCGACTAATGGATGCTGTGCCGATCCCGCAGGCGCGAATCCTCCTGGTAGACGACGAGATGGCGAATTTGCGCTATCTAGAGCGCGCCCTGCAACGCGCCGGGTTCACCCATATTAGGCAGACGCAGGACCCGCGGCAGGTGCTGCCGCTATACCAACAGGAACAA
>DASSGZ010000551.1:0-3004 GCA_035693165.1 Chloroflexia bacterium
TCGGCGCCGGTGGCGTGGCTGGTGTGCGGGGCGTAGCCCAGGCGGCGGGTGAGCGCTAGACGGACCATGGCGCCCGCCGGACCGTCGCTCGGCTCTTTGGTCAGGTAGGCGGCGTGCCCGGCGGCGAGCAGGTGATCGCGCAGCAGCGCGGCCTGGGTGCTCAGCCCTGAGCCGTCGGTGCCCTCCAGAACGATGAAATGGCCGCGCCCCGGCGCCGTGCTGTCCATCCCGGTATCCTCCCGGCCCGGTCCCGCCGGGCAACATCTCGGCCCATTATAGGGTTTTGGGTCGAAATATGCCAGGATTGGGCCGGGCCAGGCGGCGGCGCGGGTCAGGCGGAGGGGAAACGCCAGCGGGTGGCGTCGCCGGGGAAGTGGTACCAGGCCAGGACCACCTGCGGGCGGACCCGGTAGAGGCCGCCGCCTTCCCAACTGGCGGGATCGGGCCGGTAGTTGTACTTCGGGCCGTACTTGGCGCCGAAAGCCTCCACCAGCCGCGCGGCGAGCGTGGCATCGGGATGGGGAATATCCTCCGCGTCGCCCTCCACGATCACGATATCGTCGTCGCGCTCCACATGCACGACCACGGCGGGATTCGCCGCGATGTTGCGGCCCCGGCGGGTGTCCGGCCCGCCTTCAAAGTAGAACGTATCGTCCAGCCAGACGCCCCAGACCGGGACGGAGTGCGGGCGCCCGTTGGGGCGGGTGGTGCCGATCCAGTAGTTGATGGCCGATTCCAGCAAGTTGCTCGCGTGGCTCCAGGGCAGCATCCCTTCGCCGGTCGCCGGGACGCCGTAGCCGGCGGGCATGTACGGGCGGTCGGCCTGGGGAGTCATGGGCGCGTGTTGCTGCGTTTGTTCAGGCATTGGCTATCCTCCTTACGAGACGAGACTCTTCGCTCCGCTCAGAGTGACACTAGGTATAGTGAGATAGTACGTCTTCCGCGGGTGGATCTCCAGTATACGCCGCGCTTCCTGACATCCGTTGTCATATATGCCACGCGGATCAGTCTTTGCCGCCACCGGGGCGGTCGGCGGGGCGCGGTGGGGCGGCGTCGGGGTCCGGCGGCGTGGCAGCCCCAGACGCGAAATCATCGCGCGCGACGGCGACGGCGCGGGCCACAGCGGCGGGGTCGTCAACCAGCATGCTGACCTCGCGCCGCTTGTCCAGGCTCGTCGGCGTGAGGTTCACGCTGCCCACCAGCATACGACGCTCGTCGGCGATGACCAGCTTGGTGTGCAGCCATAGCTGGGTGCTGTAGCGCACCTGGACCTGGGGCGCCCGCGCCTGCAAGGTCTCCAGGCAGGGTCGATTCTTGGTTTGCAGCGCGTTCGTGACGATCTGCACCGCGACGCCCGCGTTGCTGCGCGCGGCTAGGAGATCGACCATGGCGTCGTCGGTGATCTGCTCTTCCTCCAGGAAGAGCGAGGCTTGCGCGCCGTCGATCAGGTCAGCCAGCGTGGCGCGGCTGTTGGGCGGGCTGAGCACCAGGGGCGGGGCCGGCATCGAGTCGTCGGGGATAGCAGCCCAGTCGGCGGCGAAGGTTTGCATGATGCCCTGAACCACGACCGGGTTCGAGGTCAGCACGCCGTGGTCGCGGGTGCGCATCCAGTCGTCCAGGAAGTTGATGCTGGAGACGAGGGCGTGGGCGCCGTCGACCACGAAGCTCTTGGCGTGGACGCGCTCGAAATAGGAAGGGCGCGGGCGGACCTGGACATTGGCCTCGTTCAGCGCACGCATGGCGGCGTGCCCGGCGGCGGCGTTCTCACTGGGCGCCGGATCGACCACGGCTCGCACCCGCACCCCGCGCGCGACGGCTTCCCGCAACGCGGCCAGGATGTCGGGATTGCTGAGGGTGAAAACGTAGATGTCGATGGTCTGCTGCGCCGCCGCGAGCGCAGCGAGCAACGGGATCATGCTGTCGTCGGGCAGCACCAGGAACCGGTCGGCCATAGGGGTCTCTCCTTCGCATCTAGCGCCAAGGCCGAGACCGTCGCATATCGCGTGCCAGGCTCTGGAGGAGGACGCAGCAAACTCACCGCGAAGGCGCGAAGGACACGAAGAAGACTAGTAAAAACAATCTTCGTGTCCTTCGCGCCTTCGCGGTGAATTAACACGGCTTAGCGCGGTGCGGGGGCCTATTTCTTCTGCAAGTCGGCTTGCACCGCGGCCAGCCGGTCCAGGATCGTCTGCAAGGCGGGGGGCGGCTGGCCCTCGGTCGCGACGGTCACGGTCTTGACCTGGCCGCCGTGGTTGTAGGTGACGCTCAGTTCCTGGCTGTCCGCCGGGGCCGCGGCGGGCGCATAGCGGTCCTGGAAGGTGAAGAAGCCGCTGCTGTCGAACAGGTCGATCAATTCGCCCACCTGGGCGGCCGTCAGTTGGGCGCGCCCCGTCTCCTGCCCGCGCGACTGGAACGTGACCGTGCCACGCCGCCCGATGAACATAGCGGTGTCGAGCCCGGCGATGCCGCCGCGCACACGGTAGATAATCAGGTCGGCGCCCTCGTTGACGGTCCCGGCCTCCGTGGTGGCCGTGGCGGCAGCGGGCTCAGGCGTCCCGGCCACCGGGGTGCGGGTAGCCGCCGGGGGCGCGGGAGTGGCGTTCAGCGGGAAGGGAGTAAGCGGAGTTGGGGTCTCGGGGGCCGTAGGCGGTTGAGTAGCCTCCGGGGTATAGGTCGGCAGCACCGGACCGCCGGGGGTCACGGTTACTTCCGATCCTGGCGGAAGGGGCGTCGCCGGGGCCGCGGCGGGCGCCGGAGTGAGGCTGGCGCGGACGGTGCCCTCCAGTTCGCGCAGGTTGGTGATCAGGTCGATCACGGCCTGCGGCGTGCTCTCCTTGCCGCCGACCTCGGCCACCGTGACCTTCTTGGTCTGCCCATCCTCGGTCGCGGTGATCGTGTAGTAGATGTCGTCGGCCACGCGGCCGTTATCGTAGCGGTCCTGCAGGGTGAAGAACTGCGCCGCGTCGAGCTTGGCGCGGATCTCGGCTAGCCGCGCGGGGGGCAC
>DASSGZ010000552.1:0-20783 GCA_035693165.1 Chloroflexia bacterium
CGACGCCGCGGGCAACGTCATCGCCGGGCGCACGGTCTACTCCGACACGGGCTATGTCGAGCGGACCTACCCGGCGCCCAACATGAGCTACCTGCTCGGCTACTTCAACCCGACCATCTACGGCCTGGCCGGGATGGAAGCCAACCTCGATCCCTACCTCAGCGGGGAAGCGGGCAGCAACCCGATTGTGGCCGAGGAGGACCGTATCCTCCATCGCCCCACCGTCGGCTCGGATGTCTACCTGACGCTGGTGCCCGCCATCCAGAATGCCGCCACCCAGGCGCTGGGCCAGCGCAAGGGCGGCGTGGTCGTCATCGACATCCCCACCGGCGCCATCCTGGGCCTGGTGGCCTATCCGCATATCGACCCGAACGGCCTGGCCTTCAACCCCGACAATGACTGGACCGAGGAGAACCAGCGCATCATCGACTACTGGAACACCGCCACCGCGCGCGCCGACCTGCCGATGCTCAACCGGGCCACACAGGGCCTCTACCCGCCGGGATCGACTTTCAAAACGGTGACTCTGGCCGCCGCGCTGGACCTGGGCAAGGTCCAGCCCAACACTGTGTTCACCGACACGGGGCGGATCAAGGTCGAGGCCGGGAACTACTTCCATGTCGATTGCTCGACCTGCCGGCCCGCCGGCCACCCCAGCGACCTGTTCACGCTCATGGAAGGCTACCAGTGGTCGCTGAACGTCGTCTTCGCCGAGCTGGCGACGCGCTACCTGGGCACCGACCCGCTGGTGCGCTACGCGCAGGGCTTCGGCTTTGGCCGCGACTACAACGAGAATAACCCCATGCTGGCCGTCCCGGTCGCCGCCAGCCGCCTGGGCGACCCGGACTTCCTCAAGACGCCCAACGGCATCGCCGCCACCAGCTACGGCCAGGGCCAGGTGCAGGCCACGCCGTTCGAGATGGCGATGGTGGCCGCCACCGTGGGCCATGGCGGCGAGTTGCCGCAGCCGTATCTGGTCAGCAAAATCGTCAATCCCAAAGGCGACACGGTGGAGCAGACCCGCTCCGGCACGCTGGGCCGCGCCGTCTCTCCGGCCACGGCCACGGTGCTCACGCAGATGATGATCACGTCGGTGCAAAAGGGCTGGGCCAACGGGGCGGCCATCCCCGGCTACGTGGTCGGCGGCAAGACGGGCACCGCCGAAACGGGCCGGGGCACCTCGCACGCCTGGTTCATCGGCTTCGCGGGCAAAGACCCGGCCCACCCGCAGTATGCCGTGGCCGCCATGGTCGAGGAGGGCGGCGAGGGCAGCCGGGTCGCCGTGCCCATCGGGCGGGCGGCGCTGGTCGCGGCGCT
Organism: Chloroflexia bacterium; assembly: GCA_035693165.1. Classification (GTDB taxonomy): domain Bacteria; phylum Chloroflexota; class Chloroflexia; order QHBQ01; family JAICKM01; genus JAICKM01. The sequence continues at coordinate 1,318 of DASSGZ010000552.1, forward strand.
GCAGCAAAAGTAGGCGCCCAAAAAGGGCCTCGCCCCGACTTTGCAGCCGGGGCGAGAACCTGGGAGGGAGAGCGCCGGTGGAGGACCCGGCAGGGAATATACAGTTGGTAGCCCCCGGCGTGGGGGTGCTTGCGTCATTTTAGATAACTACGCCGCCGCCGATTTGTTACTCCCCGATCCGGCAACCTGGTGGCAATTTGTGAGCTGAGTCTCGCTACACCCCTTTTGCACAAGCGTTATAATAAGGCATGAAGACCAGAGCAAGGGTGCCGAAAGCCCCACCCGACACGCGGCGTATCCTCGCCATCAGCGATATCGTCGAACCCCAGCTTTACAACTCGCGGGTCGCCGAATGGATGGGGCCGGTCGACATGATCATCAGTTGTGGCGATCTGCCCGTCAGCTACCTCGAATTCCTCATGTCCACCCTGAACGCACCGTGCTATCACGTGATCGGCAACCATTGCTTCGCGCCGCATGGCCCCTCGCGCAGCAACCGGTGCTCGCCCGACGCCTATCCAGGCGTCGTCGATCTGCACATGCGCACCGTGGACGCCGACGGGCTGTTGCTGGCCGGGATCGAAGGCAGCCCCTGGTACAACGGCGGCCCGCACCAGTACAGCGAGCAGCAGGTGGTCTGGGAACTGCGCCGCCTGGTGCCGCGGTTGCTGATCAATTATCTGCGCACCGGACGCTACCTGGACATCCTGGTGACGCACGCCCCGCCGCGCGGCATCCACGACGACACCGACATCACCCATCGCGGCTTCAGCAGCTTTCTCCGGTTTATTCACACGTTTCGTCCGGCATATCTGCTTCATGGGCATACCCATCGCTATATCAACACCTTGCCTTTTCGCACCCGGTTCGACCACACCACCATTGTGAACGCCTACGGCCACCGGCTGCTGGATCTCCCGCGAGATCCCGTGCGGCTCCATAGCGGGGAAGACGTTGATGGACGTTAGCAGCAACTATCTGAACAACACGGCCCGCGACGACTTTGAGCGCGCCCGGCGCAAGGCGTTTATGGACGAGATCAAGGCTTTCCTGCACCGCCGTCCCAACGACCTCATGTCGTTTGACGAGGTGCAACGGGCGCTGCCAATCCAGGGGCAGATTTACCGCGGGATCCGGCAAGTGCCCGTGGCCGACATCATGGGCAGCGTCGACCGCTATCAGGATTTCAACCGCAACTTCCTGCCGGTGCAGACGCACACCCGCCCGCGCTGGGAAGCGATCGACCGCGCCACGCTGGCCCAGGAAACGCTGCCCCCGGTGCAACTGTACCAGGTCGGTGACATCTATTTCGTCAAGGACGGCAACCACCGCGTCTCCGTTGCCCGCGAACGCGGGCAGGAAATGATCGACGCCGAGGTCATCGAATGGCCCACGAACGTGCCGATCACCTCGCAGAACGATGCCCGCGACCTGCTGCGCCTGGGCGAGTATGCGCGCTTCCTCGAAGAGACCCGCCTCGACCGGCTCCGCCCCGGCATGCATATCGAGTTCACCACGCTGGGCCGCTACGATGTGCTGCTGGAGCACATCTCCGCCCATCGCTGGTATATGGGCGTGGACCAGCAGCGCGAGATCTCCTGGGAAGAGGCGGTGCTCGACTGGTACGACCATGTCTACAGCCCGCTGATCCAGGTGATCGAAGAAACCGGCATTTTGAAGGATTTTCCGGGGCGCACCGCCGCGGACCTCTACCTCTGGATTATGGATCATCGCTATTATCTGGAACGTGAAGCCGGGCACCCGGTGGGGCCGACGACCGCGGTGATGAGCTACGACGCCGAGTACGGTCGCTGGACCCGCCGGGTGCGCCGGAGTTTGCAGCGCTTGCTGCACCAGGAACGCGACGGCAAGCACGGAGGGTTGTTAAGCCCGCGCCGCATCCGCCGCGCGCTCGCCGCCTTGCGACCGGGCAGCGACGAGTAGAGAAAGGCCAGGGAATGGTATGGACCGATTGGATATGTCATCCACCGGCATCCGGTTCGAGGACGGAGAGCCGGCGCTCTCGCCCCCGCCCCGCCTGCGCCACCGCGAGACGCTGATCGCGATTGTCTTGCTGGGCGCGATTGGCCTGTTCGGCCTGGGCGACTGGTACCACCAGGCCACCCGGCTGCACGACTACCAGGCCGGAACGGCGGCGGCGGCAGCCAAGCACTGGGAAGCCGCGGCGGCGGCCTTTGGCGCGGCGAACGGCTATGCCGACGCGGCTATCCGCGCGCAAGAGGCAGCCAAGCAGGTGGCGACCCTGGCGACGCAGTACGCCCAGCTTGAGGCGGCCACCGCCGCCGGGGACTGGCTGCGGGCCTGGCACCTGGCCCAGGATACGGCGCACATCCAGCCCGACTACCGCGACATCGCGGCCCGGCAGGATGCCGCATATCATGCGCTCTTCGGGCCGGGCGCTGCTGGGCTGATCTATCTGCAAGCGAAGGGCGCCTTGCCCGGCCTGTATCAAACGGTGGCAGACGGCGCGCCGCTCTACCTGTTCGGCACGAGCAGCACCAGCCAGGTCCGCGCCGTCAGCCCCGATGGCAAGCGGTTCCTTTATGATGTCGATCAGACCTTGCTCGACAGCGAAAGCGGGGTCTGCCAGCCCGGCGCCGAGCGCCTGCGCCCGCCCGATCAACTGCAGCCGCGCCTGGCGCTGAGCGGCGACAATACCGACGGCCAACCGGGCCGCGTGCTTCCGCAGACATTCGACCCGCAGGCCCCCGTCTGGCTCACCAATCACGGCGTCTGGGGGCTCATGCCCGATGACCGGCTGCAATATTACGACGCGGCGCGCACCACCACTGTCCGCATCGCCCCACCGCCGGGGAGTCGTGTGGTAGGCGTGGACGCGGCGCATGACGGCCTGCTGCTGGCCAACACCGCGCCGGACTCCGCCGGGCAGACCCACACCCGCCTGCAACAGATGACGCCCGCCGGCTTAACCACGCGGGCAGCCGGCGTGCCCGGCTTCTTGCTGACCGTGACCATGAGTCCGTCCGGCCCCTACGCCGCGGTCCTTGCCGAAGACGTGTCGCAGGGCATCGCCCGCACGCTCTACCTGCTCAACCTCGACGCGCCGGACCTCGGCCTGCAGACTCTCGACCACATGGCCTGGGAGGGTGTGCAACTCGCCGCCCGCCTGCGCGCGACGTTCCTGCCGGGTGCCAACCCGCCGCAAGTCCTGGTCGAGCGCCAGGACGGGCAGGTGGACACGGTGGCGCGGTACACCTTGCCCGACGGCCCGCGTGTGACGCTATGGGCGGGCGCCGACCTGTATGAACGGCCTGACCTGGGCGGCGTGAGCCGCGACGGGCAGGCGTTCGCCGTCCGCACCCAGGCGGGCAACCGGCCCTACCTGGCCTGGATCCCGCTGCAGGGCGACGCCGATTCCCAGATGCTGCACATCATGGCCCTGCCCAACCAGCAAGTCGATAGCTGGTTCGACCCGCGCGGCGGGTTCGTCGTCTACCGCATGCGCAACCCGGCGGGCCTGGACCAGGGCACCACCGAATCGCTCTTCACGGTGCCCAGCCCGCCCGCCGCCGATGCCAAACCGTACTTCCTGGGCCAGGCGCGCCGCGTCTACGACCGCACGCTGCCCACGTTCGCCCTGCCGCCAGGGGGATCGCTCGCCGCGTTCATCGACGCCAACGCTGTGCTGCATGTGCGCACGCTCGACGGCGCCGCCGACACGGTCCTGGCCCGCGACGTGGAAGGTCTCTGGGCGCTCAGCCCCTGACCGGCCGAGGCCATGTAACGGCGGGGCATACAGGAGTGACCCGCCCACTGGTCGAGGGTCGATGGAGGTGAAACGATGGACACCGGGTACTCGCGCCCCGGTGGCGAACCGGTGGCGACCGAGGCCGCCGGGCAACCCAAGCCAGGCGCGCCCGCCGCGCAAGCGGTGAGCACAACGCACCGGCCCTACCCGCCCAGTTGGATCGATCGGCTGACCGAATGGGTGCGCCGCCTGCCGCTACCGGCCTGGATCGTCTACCTGGGAGTAGGGCTGGTTCTGACTCTGCTGTACATAGCGACCCTCCTGCCGTCCGCCCTGTGGTCAAGCGGCACGCTGTCTCTGACTACCGCCGTGCTCTACAGCTTCCTGAACGGCATGACCTGCGCATATATCCCAGGGCTGATCCACTACCTGGATGACGCGGCCGGTGCGGCACTGGACCGATTTCGCCCGGTAATGACAGCCGATGAGGACGAGTACAACCAACTCTGCTATCAACTCACCACGCTGCCGGCCCGCCCCGTCTGGATCGCTACGTGGCTTGGCATCATCTACACTTTTGTTGCGCGACTGCTTATTACTGTGACTGCTCCCACCTCCAACGCAGCTGCCGGGTCGCCGGTCGTGCTGGTGATGATCGAGGTCTTCGACATCATGATCTATGTGCTGGTAGCAGTGACAGTCTACCATACGCTACACCAGTTGCGTATGGTCAATACCATCTATACGAAACACACCCGCATCAACCTCTTTCAGCTTGGCCCCCTCTACTCGTTGTCCGGTTTGACGGCGCGCACGGCGATCGGTATCGGGATACCGACCTACCTGTGGTTCCAGGCCAACAGCTCAGTCATGCCCGGAGTAGACACCTCAAACGTTATCCGCACAGCTTTTCTGAGCATCATGATCATTGGTACGTTCATCTGGCCGCTATTGGGCGCGCATAGTCTGCTGGAAAAGGAAAAGCAGCGACTCGCCGACGACGTGGCGGGCCGGATCGAAACGACCATCGCTACCCTGCACCACCTCGCCGACAGCGGCAAACTGGACGACTACGGACCGCTGAAGGGCGTGCTCGACGGGCTGTTGACCGAGCAGGGCGTGATCCAGAAGCTGCGCACCTGGCCGTGGCGGACGGAGACCGTGAGCAGTCTGGGGCTGGCCTTCCTCCTGCCGATCATTATCTGGGTGGTGCAGCGCGTGCTGGAGCGCATCGGCCTCTAGACCCCGGCCCCCCCTCACAGCCCGTGTAGGGGTCGGTTTCAAACCGGCCCGTGCCGAACCCCACCGCACAGCCCGTGTAGGGGCCGGTTTGCAACCGGCCTGTGCCGCCACCACCACGCAGCAAATCTCGTACATGTAGAGCTCCCCGTCCACAATCATGCCTGGCGGATCTCCTCGTTCTATGGTGCGAAGATCACCGGGCGAACCAGGCGGCGCCCCAGAGGGCGGTACCACGCACCGGGCCAGTTTCATTTGTGCAAGGTGAGGAGCAATATGTCCAAGCAACATCTATGGTGGCAAGAAGGGGTGATCTACCAGATCTACCCGCGTAGCTTCATGGACAGCAACAGCGACGGCATCGGCGATCTGCCCGGCATCACTGCGCGGCTCGACTATCTGCAATGGTTGGGTATCGATGCCGTCTGGCTATCGCCCATCTATCCCTCGCCCATGGCCGACTTCGGCTACGACGTGGCCGACTACACCGGCATCGAGCCAATGTTCGGCACGATGGCCGACTTCGCCCGCCTGCTGGCCGAGGTCCACGGGCGGGGGATGAAGCTGCTCCTGGACCTGGTGCCCAATCACACCTCCGACGAGCACGCCTGGTTCCAGGAGTCGCGAGCGTCGCGCGATAATCCGAAGCGCGACTGGTATATCTGGCGCGACGCCGCGCCGGGCGGCGGGCCGCCAAATAACTGGCTCAGCGCGTTCGGCGGCAGCGCCTGGCAGTGGGACGAGGCGACCGGGCAGTATTATCTGCACTCGTTTGCCGTGGAGCAGCCCGATCTGAACTGGCGCAACCCCGAAGTCGAGGCTGCCGTGTTCGACGCCATTCGCTTCTGGCTCGATAAGGGCGTGGACGGCTTCCGGGTCGATGTCATCTACTACATGGTCAAGGACGCGCTGTTCCGCGACAACCCGCCCAACCCGGACTTTCAACCGGGCCAGGACCCGGCCCGCACGCAAATCCCCGTCTACAGCTACAACCGGCCCGAAGTGCATGATATTGCCCGCCGTATGCGCCGGCTGTTCGACGCTTACGACGACCGGGTCATCATCGGCGAGATCTATCTGTCCCCCGATGAGTTGATGAAATATTACGGGGCGAACCTGGACGAGGTCCACCTGCCCTTCAACTTCCAGTTGATCTTGCTGCCCTGGGACGCCACGATCATTGGCCGCGCCGTCAGCGCCTACGAGGCGCTGCTGCCGGAACTGGGCTGGCCCAACTGGGTGCTGGGCAACCACGACCAGCACCGCATCGCCACGCGGGTGGGCCGCCCCCAGGCGCGGGTAGCGGCCATGCTGCTGCTAACCCTGCGCGGCACGCCCACCTGCTATTACGGCGACGAACTGGCGATGGTGGACGGCGAGATCCCGCCCGATCTGGTGCGCGACCCGCAAGAACTGGGCAAGCCGGGGCTGGGCCTGGGCCGCGACCCCGAGCGCACGCCGATGCAGTGGGACGCCTCGCCGCACGCCGGGTTCACCACGGGCACACCCTGGCTACCCGTCGCCGCCGACTATCAGACCTACAACGTGGCGGCGGAGCGCGACGACCCGGAGTCGATGCTTACCTTTGTGCGCGCCCTCCTCGCCTTGCGCCGGACCACGCCCGCCCTCAGCGTGGGCAACTACGCCGAGACGCCGTCCGGCTCGTCCGATCTCTTCGCGTTCACCCGCGAGCACGCCGGGCAAAAGATCCTGGTGGTGCTCAACCTCAGCCACGCGCCGCACACATTCCAGTCGCAGCCCGGCCCGGCATCCGCCGAGATCCTGCTGTCCACCCTGCCCGGTCGCGCCGGCACCGTGGACCTGACGAACCTAGAAGTCGGGGCCGACGAAGGGCTGATCCTGCGGCTGTAGATCTGCGGCAAGCCCGGCAAATGCAAACGGGGCGGACCTGCCGGCAGGTCCGCCCACGTTATGTCAATTTCTGCTACTCTGCCGTGGAGAGCGTCGTTACTCGGCGGAGACGGGGGGCGCGTCGGGAAAGCCCTCGCCGGGACGCGGGGGGAAGTTCGCCAGGACGGGCGCGGCCAGGTGGAGGTAATGCTGCACCATGAGCGCCACCACCACGCCGAGAGCCAGCGCCGTGAGGGGCGCCAGGTACACCGACACGATCACCAGGACGGCGACCAGGAAGAACAGCAGGAAGCTGGCCCCCGGCATGCGCAGGGTCACGACGGCGGCGTTGCGCACCACATGGCGCACCTGCATCTCCGGGCGGTCCACCAGCAGCGGCCAGGCGATGAGCTGGATCTCGATCCAGATGATCAGCACGTAGAGCAGGAAGACAATGCCCGTGGTGTAGAGTAAGCCGCTGCCACCCAGGCGATCGGCGTAGAAATAGATGTCGAAGACCAGGATCAGCGTGCCGAGCGCCGTTACCAGCCCTAGCTTCCACGCGCGCCAGAACAGCCGCCGCAACGCGCTGAAGAACGTGCTGAACTCCGCGCCCTGGCCCACCGCGGCGTCGCGCGCCACCACCAGCAGCGCAGCGGTCGCCGGCGGACCGGCGACCACTGTGACGACGAAGCCGAACCAGATCAGGTTCAGGATGGCCAGGTTGATGAGTGCGTACCACCAGTCCTGGATGGCGCGTGTAAAGGCAATGCGTACGATGCCCATGCCGCTCCCGTGCTGCTTCTAGCCCTTCACGCCGCTGTAGGTTGCCCCCTGGACATAGAAGCGCGAGAAGATGATGAACAACAACACCATCGGCAGAGTATTGAACATCGACCCCGCCAGCACTACATTATAGAACGTGCCGTACTGGCCGCGCAAGAAGGCCAGGCCGACCGTCAGCGGGAACATATCGGGCGTGTTGAGCAGCACCAGCATGTTCAGGAAGTCGTTCCACACGCCCTGGAAGGTGAGCAGCGCCAGCGTGACCAGCGCCGGTTTCGCCAGCGGCAGGATCACCCGCCAGTAGGTCGTGAAGATGCCCGCGCCGTCGATCTGCGCCGCCTCATCCAGGTCTTTGGGAATACTTTGGAAGAACTGGGTCAGCATGAAGATCATCGCCGCGCTCACCACGCCGGGGATGATGATGGCCCAGTAGGTGTTGACCAGATGCAGCGCGTTCAGGATCTGGTACTTGGGGATCATCAACACCATGCCGGGGATCATCATCGTGGACAGCATCGCCGCGAAGATGAAGCCCTTCCCCGGCATGTGCAGGCGGGCAAAGGCAAAGGCGGATAGCGAGCAGAAAAAGAGCTGCGCCACCACGATGCTCGCCGACATGATGAAGCTGTTCAGGATCCACCGCGGGAAGTACGAATTGCCGTTCTCGTCCGGCAGTACATTCCAGACATCGACATAGTTCTGGAACCGCCAATCCTTGGGCAGGAAGGTCGGCGGCCAAGCCACCACCTCGGCGGTGCTCTTAAACGACCCCAGCAGCGCCATGACAAACGGGCCGAGGAAGATGATCGTCATCAAGATCAGCACAACGTAGCGGATGGTCAAGATGACGTAGTACATCGGCTCGCGCTCAACGGTCTTCGCTTGCGTGACCGGCATCGCCGCGGGGCGAGTTGTCGCTTTTGTCGCCATCGTTAAGCCTCCATCAGAACCCCCAGGGGGCGCAAACTACTGGTTCGTGTTGCCGAGGAACCGGCGTTGCACCAGGAACAAAACGAAGATCAGCACGAACAGGATGAACGCCATGGCCGAGGCCCGCGCCATTTCCGAGTTCGTAAACGCCGCCTGGTAGATCAATAAGTTGATGGTGGTCGTCTGGTTGAGCGGGCCACCCGCCGTCATAATCAGCGCCTGGTCGAAGAGTTGCAGCGTGCCGATGGTGCCGAGCACCACCACCAGGAAAATAATGGGCCGCAGCATCGGGACGGTAATCTTAAAGAACCGGGCCACGCCGACGGCGCCGTCCAGGCTCGCGGCCTCGTAGATCTCCTCCGGGATGTCCTGCAGGGCAGCCAGGAAGTAGAGCATGAAGGTCGGCGCCGTGGTCGAAATATTCAGCAGCATCAGCGCCGGCAGCGCCGTATGCGCGCCCGCATCGGTCAACCAGGCCACGGGTTGGAAGCCGGTCCACCCGAACAGCGTCACCAGGACATAGTTCAGGATGCCCTGCTTGAAGAAGACCCACACGAAGACGAGCGAAATCACGACCGACGACGTGACGCTGGGAATGTACCAGCCGATGCGGAAGAACTGCTTACCGGGAATCTTGGCGTTGAGGATCACCGCCAGGATGAGCGCGAGCCAGGTCTGGAAGAAGGTGACGACGACGGCATATGCCAGCGTGTTCTGCACCGCCGTCCAGAACAGCTTGTTCTGCAACACCGCGGTATAGTTGGTCAGCCCAATGAACTCGGGCGTATTAAACAGGCGGAGATTCGTAAAGCTCAAATAAAAGACGTAGATCATCGCCCCGAAGGTGAAAACGATCGAGAGGATGATCCAGGGCGCGACAAAGAGGTAGGCGTGTAAGGCTTCGGAAGCCTTACGCGACATGCCCGGTGCCTTGGGGCTGGGGGCCGCCTGGACTTGAGTTGCCATAACGCTCCTCCTCGGCGGCCCGCGGCGCTTCCCGGCGCCGCGGGCCGGTAACTACCGGGATGAAGGCGCGCCGCCCGCTCGATGCAGCGCGGCGCGCGGGTCTCACGGCCCCGCCAGAAGCGGATCGATCTCCTGGCAGGCCTGGTCTAGCGCGTCTTTCGACGACTGCTGGTTCGCGTACACCCGCTGCGTGGCGTCGGTCAGCGACTTCTTGATCTTCGGGTCGTTGATGCCGCCATAGTAGTCGGGCACGCCGTACTGCGCGGTCGCGTAGAGCAGCTTGGACGCCTTGTTGACCACGCCGGTCCCCTGGAAGAAGGGATCGTTCTCGAAGCCCTTCAGCGTCGGCAGCGCGAAGCCGGTCTGCAGGATCGCGCCTTCGTTCTCCCGGCTGGCGAGGAACAGCGCCAGCGCGGCGGCGGCCTTCGGGTACTTCGATTTGGCCGAGGCGCCCCAGGCGTTGAAGAAGAGCAGGTCGGCGGGTTGGCCGCTCTTGCCCATCGGCAGCGGCGCCACGTCATACTTCACGTTGCTGAACCCGCCCTTGGGGTCGGCCATGAACGGGATCAGCCAGCCACCCTGGACGGTGGCCGCGATGCGCTGCTTGGCAAAAGCTTCGCCCGACCACCCGGCCCCAACGTCGGCGGGGATGGTGGCCGTCTTATCCTTGTACATGCCATACCACCAATCGAGCGTCGAGACGCCGATGTCACTGTTGATGGCGCACTTGTTGTTATCGAGAATCTTGGCGCCGTTCGCCAGCGCGAAGGCCATCCAGCGCTCGGGGTCGGGATCGACCGAGGTGCCGTAGATCTTGCTGTTCGGGTCGGTGCCCTGGACCGACTTGGCAACGAAGTTCTTGAAATCGTCCTGGCTCCAGCCTTCCTTGGGCTCGGTCGCACCCGTCTTCGCCAGCATATCGGTGTTGTAGAAGACGGCCAGCGAACCAAAGTCCTTCGGCAGCCCATAGACTTTGTTGTCCAGGATGAACGTATTGATCAGGGACGGGAAGTAATCGTCCTTGCTGCGGCCCACTTCCTGGAGCGCCGGGGAGAGATCCATCAGGATACCGGCGGGCATCAGTTCAAAGGCCAGACCAGGGTCGATATAGAAGACATCGGGTTCCGAACCGCCCTTGACCTGCGCCTTGAGCTTGGTCTGGTAATCCGTGGGCTGCGGTTCGTAGTTGACTTTGACGTTCGGGTAGACCTGGTTGAAGCGGGCAATGGCGTCGCGGTTCACCTGCTGCTCAGAGGTATCGCCCCAACTGGAGACACGCAGGGTGGCGCCGTCTTCGACGGCATTCTTCTTATAGGCACTGGGATCGAAAGTGGAACCCGCCGCGCCGCCGCTGGCCGGGGTCGCGGCCATAGCTTCGGTGGGAGTCGCCGCGCCCGCAGCCGCCGGGGTATCGGTGGCCGCCGCCGCAGGGGCGGCGGGGGTATCAGTGGCGGCGGGTGCCGCCGCGGCGGGCGTATCGGTGGCGGCCGCCGCGCCGCCGCCGGTGCCCGTGGTCGCCGTGGGATTTTCGCCGCCGCACGCGCTGAGCAGCATCGAGCTGATCACGAGCAGCGCGATTAGAAACATCCATCGAGTCGATTTGACCATTTCGGCTTTCCTCCTCCTGCGAACCACGCTCCCGTGGCCGCATCGCTGATTAGACTTCACGGGGTAAAGCCCCAGCCGCACTGATGGATCGATAGAGTCTTAGACGAGCGCTTCCTCCTTTCTTGCCCGGTGCCGCGCGAATGACCGCCTGGGTGTTGTCACCCAATCCGCCGTGGTGCGCACAGACGAGATAGCCGAATGTGGTCGCCACGTCGCCCAACCACTCGCGAACAACGGGTGAAAGCCGACAGACAAGCTTAACCGACGACTGGAGCAAAATCTGTGCCGTAAAGCTGTCCGCCGGCGGGCGGGTCGCCATGCCGGCATAGACCGTAAAGCTATGCAATAGGTACATGGCGCGGGTCCAAGCACTACAACGAAAAACTATCCAAAACGTTTTGGGTAATTCGGATAATAGCACCAAAAATGAAGTCTGTCAATGGGCAGCGCGGGCGGAGATGATGACTGAGGAACTGCGAACCGCGCGGAGCCTACACGAAGCGCACCGGCACCGGTGCATCGCCGGCTACCTCGAAGGTGAGCGGGGTGCCGGGCGCCCCGGTTTCTGCTGTGAAGTCGGTGCCGGATGCCGTCCGCTGTAAGCGCAGGCGCCAGGGCACGCCCCAGATGGTGAGGTTATCTACCTCCAGGAAGTCCCAGCCGTCGGGCAACTGGGGCTGGACGGTGACGACGCCCCGCGCCGGGTCCGGGTTCAGCCGGAAGAAGCCCTGCACCAGCAGCCAGTTGTAGGCCGCGCTGGACCAGGCTTGCAGGAAGCACGCCTCCGGCCCCACGAATTCGGGGATGGCGCCCGGCATATAATAGCCGCAGAGATCGGCCATGCGCTCCAGGTACCAGAGGCCCTTATCGGGCCGGCCATAGCGAAACTCGGCCAGCGCGACGACGGCATTCTGGATCGGCATGACGAAGTCGGCTGTGCCGGGGTGAATCACGCCCGCCGGCCCGGTGTGGGCCGGCCCCTCGACGGTGGCAAACAGGTGGGCGATGCGCTCGGCCTGTGCCGCGCCGAGCACGCCCATTTCGAGCACGGCATAACTGTGCGCGGGTTCGTCCGGGTCGACCGACAGATCGGGTTCGATGCGCCAAACATATTCCTGGCGCGCCGGGACCCAGAAGTAGCGGCTGATGCGCTCACCTACCTGGCCCACCAGCGCCGCACAGCGCGCCTCCGTATCGCTATCCCCCACGACATCGGCCAGGTAGGCCAGCGACTGCAACGCCTGGTACAGGCTACAGGCCACGTCGAGTTTCTTGCCGTGCTCGGCGGTGCGCAGTTCGAGGATGCCGGGACCGTCGGGCAGCAGATCGCCATTGGGGTCGCAGGCGCCGAGCAGGTAGTCAAAGATCCCGGTGCGGCACAGCGGGTAGACCGCGTCGAGAAACGCGCGGTCGCCGGTCCAGCGGTAGGCCCACTCCACCGCGGTTACGTACTCGCTGGTTTCCACGGTATTGCCGGGGTTGAACAGGTCGCCGGAGGGCACGATCTCATGAGGCACGCGCCCGCCCTGGGCACGGGCATAGCGCGCCAGCAGGCGCAGGTTGTCCAGCGCCGTCGCCGCCTGCCCGCTGACCAGCAAGCCACCCAGCGTGTAATAGGTGTCGCAGCCGAAAAACCACGCAAAGCCCGGCAGTCCGGCCATGATGACCGGCCCTATCCCCGGCATATCCAGCGTCAGCATATCCATGGCGACCGTGGACCAGGCGAACACGCGGTCCAGGTCGGGCCGGGGCGAGGCGACCACCGGCGCCGCCGCGAGCAGCGCCGCCTGGCGGGCCAGTTTCTCCGCGCGCAGCGTGTCGCGGCGGGCCAGCAGATCCGTGACCGCCTGGGCGGCGCCGGCGCTGCCCTCCATGCCGCCGCCCAGGGCAAACCAGATCGTCGTGCGCCCCCCGGCAGGCAAGTGCACTGTGTAGTCCAGGCGGGCCGAAATGCCCTGGCCCTGGAGTTCCTCCGGATTACGCAGGATGCCGCGCGCCGCGTCCCGCGCTCCGTTCAGCGAACTCGTTCTTTCCGCCGCCCAGAGATCAGGCCCGACGGCATGGCCGGTGGGCGTCCGGTCGGCCCCCATAGCCGCCGCCCACTCGGTGTGCAGGCTGTCCTGGGCCACCACGCCGCCCAGTGCGGGGTCGAAAGTGGCCGTATCGGGGCGGTCGGGCCAGTTGCTCCACCAGCCGCCCTGGATGTCGAACCGCACCAGCCAGCTTAGCGTCAGGTCTAGATCTTGACCCGCGCCGCTCTCCAGCGTGAGGCCAATCAGGATGCCCGGCAGCGCATCCGGCGCAAAGATCTCCTGCGTGGCGCGCACATCCGCGCCCGCCACGGCCAGAGCGAACTCGCGCTCAGCGCGGCCCGGCGTCATCGTGAAGCGGCGGCAGTTGGCGCCGTAGAGCCAGACCGGTTCCGCAGGGGGCGCGCCCGCCGGGGTGCTGCCGGTCAGGCCGAACCAGAAGCCGTCGGCCAGCTTGATCGGCGGCGTCCAGAGGCCGCCCATCTCGCCGGGCAGGTGGTGGCCCAGGTCGGGGAAGGCGCCGTTCATCGCGCCCACCAGGTAGCAGTGCCGCCCGGTCACGGCGAAGGGCCGGTCGAGGCCATCCTCAACATATTCGACAAGACTGTCCAGCATCATGGTCGCCTTTGCTTCACGCCGAGTCCCGGACGACAAGTTCCGGTTCCAGCAGAATCTGTTGCGGGCCGACCCACGTCACGCCGGGCCGGGACTCCGGGGCGGGTGCCGGCTCGGTGTTTTTCATCACCAGACCGAGCACATCGAGGAGTGCCGCGCAGGTCGTGTCGATGGGCTGGCGCACGGTGGTAAGAGGTGGGCGCAGGTAGGCGGCAAACGGCAGGTCGTCAAAGCCGGTGACGGCGATCTGGCCGGGCGCGCGGCCCACGGCCAACCCCTGCTCCTGCATGATATTGAGCACATGCAGCGCCAGCCGGTCGCTGCTGCAGACGATAGCGGTGGGATATTGGTCCCGCGGCAGCGCGAACAAGCGGACAACAACAGCTTGCGTCTCCTCGCGCCCGCGCAGATCCCGGCGCACCAGCCGATGGTCCTCGACGAGGCCATAGCCGCGCAGCGCTTCCTGATAGCCGCTGTAGCGATGCTGCGCATACGAGGTATCGACGGGGCCGCTGAGATACGCCAGGCGCCGGTGGCCTTGCTCGTAGAGATGGGCGACCACGGCGCGCACGCCCGCGGCCCCGTCCACATCGACGAACGGATAGGACAGGTCGGCATAGTTGCTGGTGCGCCCGAAGGCGACAAAGGGGATGTTGATCTCTTGCAGCAGCGCGATGCGCTCATCGTGCGGCGTCACGTCGGCAATGATGATGCCGTCGGCGCGCCGGCTGCCGGCCAGCGCGCGATAGAGGGCGCGGGTCTCCTTCGCGGTGTCGGCGGCGGTCGCCAGCAGGCTCAGGTCGTGCTTGAAGCAGGCCAGCGCCAGGGCGCCCGTGAACTCCTTGAAGAACGGCTCGGATTCCGCCCGCGCCCGCAGGTGGGGCGCGAAGACGATCGTATTGGTCCGCTTGCCGCGCAGGCTGCGCGCCGCCGCGCTCGGATAGTAGTTGAGCGCCGCCGCGGCATCGGCCACCCGTTTGCGCGTTTCCTCGTTTACGTCGCTATAGCCGTTGAGGGCACGGGACACGGTGGTAATCGACACCCCCGCTTTTTCCGCAACGTCGAAGATCGTCGCCATGCTCGTCAACTCCCGTCACAGGGTCTGCACACAAGCCGCCTCGTGGTGGCAGCAACATGCGCCCACCGGCGCATGCCGAAAAGGTTTTGGATATTCTCATTATGGCAGAACCCGCGACGCCTGTCAAGAACCCGGACTCAGTCATTCTCCTCCAGGCTCTCGCCTATGTGTACGACGGGCGGCGCGTCCGGGCCGCCCTGAATCTCCACCCGAAAGCGCCGCGCGCCCATCCGCAGATGGCGGATCGTCACCTGGGTCAACCAGGCGGGCAGCCAGGGATCGAGGCGCGGCGGCTCCCCCGCCGGCCCCGGCTCCAGCCCGAGCAAACTCTGGATCAGCAGCAGCGGCGCGCCCGCCGCCCACGCCTGCGGGCTGCACGACACCGGATACTCTGCTGGGCCCGCGCCGTAGCGGTCGTCGCGGTCGAACCCGCAGAACAGTTCGGGCAGGCGATAGTAGCGGAAGTGCAGGCCGGCCTGGTACAGTTGCGTGGCGGCCTGCAACGCCGCATCGCGCCGGCCATAGCGGCGCAGCCCGGCGATGACAATCGAATTGTCGTGCGGCCAGATCGAGCCGTTATGGTAGCTCATCGGGTTGTACGACGGGCTGCGGCTGCTGATCGTGCGCACGCCCCAGCCCGAGGCCATGTCGGGGGCGATCAGCCGGCGCGCCACGGCCTCGGCCTTGTCCTCGTCGCAAATACCGGTCCAGAGACAGTGGCCGGGGTTGCTGGTGATGGTTGGAATCTGCACGTTGCGCGCGTCGAGGCCCTGAGCATAATAATTGGCGGCGGGCATCCAGAACCGCTCGTTGAAGTGTGCCCGCAAGGTCGCCGCCTCGGCGGCCAGCCGGTCGGCGCGGGCCGTGTCGCCGTGCTCGCGCAGCAACGCGCTCAAGCCCAGCTTGGCGGCGTAGACATAGCCTTGCACCTCGCAGGCGGCGATGGGCGTCTCGGCCAGCGTGCCGTCGGGGAACTGCGTGGAGTCGTCGCTGTCTTTCCAGATCTGGTTGCGGATGCCGCCGTTGGACCGGCTGGCGACATACTCGACAAAGCCGTCGCCGTCCTTGTCGCCGTACTGGTCGATCCAGTCGATGGCGCGCAGCACGTTGGGCAGCAGATCAGCATAGAGTTGCTCGTCGTGCAGCCAGCGCATCGTCTCGACAAAGAGCATGATGAAGAGCGGGGTGGCGTCCACGGTGCCGTAATAAGGCGTGTGCGGCACCATGTGCAAGCCAGCCATCTCGCCGAAGCGGACCTCGTGCAGGATCTTGCCCGGTTCTTCCTCGCGCCAGGCGTCCACCACTTTGCCCTGATGCCTGGCCAGCACGCGCAACGTGCCCACCGCCAGCCCCGGATTGAGCATCAGCGATTGCAGGGAGGTGATCAGGCTGTCGCGCCCGAACGGGCAGGCATACCAGGGGATACCGGCGCTGGGGAAATAGCCCTGCTCCAGCTCCTCCGACAGCACGCGCAGATCCCAACTGCTGCGCGCCAGCAGTCGGGTGAAGCTTTCGCTGGAGGTGGTGATCTCGCTGCTGTGCGCCTGCCAACCGCTGTACGACCGGCGCATCTGCTGCACCGCCTGGTCGAACGGCGGCTCCGGCTCCATGGCGCCCAGGTTCTCGGGGTAGATGTGCAAGCTCAAGGCGAAGGGGTGCTGTGGCGCCAGGGTGATGCGCCAGGTGAGCAAGGCGCGCGGCGCCTGGATCACGGGATGCTGGCCCTCGCTATCGACCACCGGGATCATAATGCCCTCCTCGCTGCTCGTTGGCTGTGAGGAGGGTGCCGCGCGCAATTCGGCGTTGTCGGGCGGGCGGCTGAACCGGATATGCGTCTGCCGCTCCACTCCGTCCAGCCCCATGTAGCTCAGGTGCAGCCCGGTGTCGTCGAGCACAGGCGGGCGCAACTCACCCCAGCGATCCCGCGCGAAGCCACGCACGTCGAACATGTCGCGGAAGTCGGCGCCCATCTCCAGCAGCAACGTCAGCGTGACCGGGAAGCGATTGTAGTTCATGCAGCCGATCCGCTCGTACAACCCGCCCCGCACCAGCCGGTTGCGCCGGATGCTGATCGTCTGGGGCAGCACTACCGTGCCGCCGTCCAGGTGGAACAGGGTATTGGCGAATTGCAGGTTGCTCATGAAGTTCTGCCCGCTGGTCGAATTGAGCAGTTCGGGATCGCTGCCGTTGACTTTGAGATTCAGCAGGCTGAGGTAGCGCGTGTCATGGTAATACAGACCGAGCGGGGTGTTCTCGGGGATGTTGCCGTACTCGTCGGTGACGATGAAGATGTCACCTTCCTTGAGCACCAGGTGCTGCATGGAACTGGGCATGGGGGTTTGGCTACCTCCTTCAAATTATGTCTTGCTGGGCCGTCATACGGGCCGCGCTACCATTTAGTATGCCACCGATTAGTGCACCCCGGCCCTACCCTCCGACTCTGCCCCGCGGCGCGGCCTCGGACACCGCCGCGGCAGGGACGGTCCGCAGGTTGCCGTCGCGCGCCACCTGGTCGCGGACCGGCGCCGTGGCGAGCATCCCGGCCGCCCGCTTGGTGGCCGCGTCGAGTTCCCGCTGCAAGAAATAGTTCAACACCGTGCGCAGCAAGATAATGGCGCCGAGCAAGACAATGTCGTTCCAACTGGGCGTCACGACCGTGCGCAGAATATCGGCGCCCACCTCGAATTCGAGCGCCAGGGCCAGCGAGCGCGCCAGGCTGAGCCGGATCTCCTCCTTCGGTATCTCATTGCCGCTCGTCACGGCGCCCCGCCGCAGCACCAGGCCGCCGATGGCCGTCAGGAATGCCAGCAAGCCGCGGACAGCAGCCACACCGACCACGATCGCGCCGCTGAGATCGGCCAGGTTCGCCAGCCAACTGGTGACGATACGCACGATTTCCTCGAAAGTCACCGGTGCCTCCTTGCTCACATGCCGCGGCGGATACTGCGGGCTGGAGCATAATCCAGGCCAGCCCGGCACCCCGGACAGGCTGGAAAAATCGCGGCAAATTGCCTGGCGAAGCCGCTACTTTTGCCCGATCCCCGGCGTTGTGGGGAGTAGAAACGTCCTGGCGCGCCCGCGGACCGAGGTAGCAGGCCACGGATACGCGCCGGGGCGTGGTTGCATCTCCCGAGAAAATCGCCTACAATGGGGTTGCCGTGACGGGCTGATCCTGAAAAATTAATGAGCCGCCAGCCCGCATGCCCTGATTGACGCCGTCCTGCTATTCCAGAAACCGATAACAGAGGCGTACTATGTCTACCATCCCACACTTCCCCTTCCCCGAACCGGATCTCAGCAGCGTTATGCCCCCGGATACCGCGCCACCCGTGGCGGCCGCCACGCCAAGCGTCCTGGGCCGGGCGATCCTGCGCACCTTGATCTATGCCGACCTGTTCGACTACCCGCTGACCTGCGAGGAAATTGCCCATTACTTGATGGATTGCGCGGCCACGCCCGCGGCCACGGCGCGCGCCTTGCACGAAGACGCGTACCTGGTGGGGCACATCGATAGCCGCGACGGGTTCTACTTCCTGCGCGGGCGGGAGGCGGTGGTCGCCACCCGGCGGAAGCGCGCGGCGGCCTCGGCCCGGCTCTGGCCGCGCGCCGCGCGCTACACCCGGCTGCTGCGCCACTTCCCCTTTGTGCGCATGCTGGCCGTCACCGGCGCCCTGGCGATGGACAACGTCGCGGGCAACCCCGATATCGACCTGCTGGTGATCAGCGCGCCGGGCCGGGTCTGGATCTGCCGCCGCCTGCTGATCCTGGCCGTGCGCGGCATCCGGGTGTTCGGGGACGAGATCTGCCCTAACTTCATCCTGGCCGCCGACAGCCTGGCCCTGCCGCAGCAGGACCTGTTCATCGCCCACGAACTGGCGCAGATGCGCCCGGCGGGCGGGCACGCCGTCTACGCCGAGATGCTCGCGGCCAACGGCTGGCTGGGGCGCTATCTGCCCAACGCCCGCCCCTGGCCGGCCCCGGTCGCCCGGCGCGACCGGCCCCACCCGCTGCAACGGCTCGCCGAGCGCGTCCTAAGCGCGCGGGTGCTGGATGGCTGGGAACGCTGGGAACTGGAGCGCCTGCGCCGCAAACTGGGCGCCGACCCGACGGGCCAGGGCGAGGTAGCCTGCACTCCCAGCCAGTGCAAGGGCCACACCGGCCACTATCGCCGCAACGTGCTGCGCCGCTTTGACGAGCGCCGCGCGGCCCTGGGCTGCTAGCCATCGCCCCGTACATCGTCCATGGCAGGCAGGCCGGTTTGAAACCGGCCCGTACAGCGCGTAGGTAGGGAGACCGTCAACCGGTAGCCCGCCACGCTAATTTCGCGTTGTAGGGGCCGGTTTGAAACCGGCCCGTTGAGAGACGACCTGTCCCGATCAGGGCAGGCGGGCTATTCCACGCGGCGCACGCGGCCCGAGGCGGCCCGGCGCAGCCGGTCGCGCAGGGTCAGGCCCAGCCCAGCGGGCGCCGGGGCGCGAGTGATGATCAGATCGACCCCGACCTGATCGAGGTCGCGCAGAGCCGCGAAGAGGCGGCGCGCCTGGCCGGGCAAGTCGGCGCCCGGCCCCAGCGCCAGCGGCACAAGGTCGGGGCCGGGCGGCAGCGCCGCCAGCGCCGCCAGATCCTCGTCGGT
>DASSGZ010000553.1:0-4814 GCA_035693165.1 Chloroflexia bacterium
GACCATGCTCAGGCAGGTGACGGTCAGCAAGATGGCTGAGACGGTGGGCACGTCGAGGGCGAAGTGATGCACGAGCACCCACAGCCCGAAGGAGAAGAAGATCTGCTGCCGCCCGCCGTCGAGCAGGTTGAGCAGATAGTAATAGCGATACTCCTTGCGCCAGACGATGGGCTGGCGGCGCGCGGCGGCGGCCTGGACCTCGCCGTTGTGCACGTGCGGGAAGCCGAAGATCGCCACCGCGGCGATCAGGGCCAGCACCCCGCAGACGACGAACGTCAGCCGGAAGTCGAGCCAGCCCTGGCCGAAGCCAACCAGCACCACGACCATGGCCGCCAGCCCGCCCGCGCTGTTGATCGCTGACAGGCGGCCCAGGATGCCGCCCGACCGCGCCTCCGTGGTCAGGCTCATGCCCAGCGCGTACTGCGTTTGCAGCCAGGTATGGTAGCCCATCGAACTGATGATGACCCAGGGCGCCACGGTCCAGAAAGAATTGGACCAGCCGTACAGGCCATAGCCCACCGCCAGCACCAGCAGCGCCAGCGCGGTCAGCCGGGGCAGCGAGAGCCGGTAGAACAACGCGGTCAGGAAGATGAGCAGGAAGCCGGGGATCTCGCGGATGGCGGTGATATAGCCGAACTGCGCGCCGTCCAGCCCCAGCACGCCCTCGAAGTAGTTGGCGACGATGTTTTGCTGGGCGGCCATGGCGAAGCCGGTCGCGGCGGTCGCCACGATCAGCAGCAGGAAGCCGCGGCCCACCGGCGTGCGCAGCCAAGCAAGGCCCCGGCTCAAGCGCGGCGTGGCGGTTTGCGGCGTCATCGGCTCACCAGCGCGCCGCCGGATCGATGCGGTAGACGATGGTCATCTCGTCCCACATCGGGGCAAAGTCGGCGGAGTGGCGGCCATAGCGCCCGCCCAATCCGGTTGGCGCTACATCGGGCACGGCCACGCCTAGCTCGCCCAGCAAGCCGCCGACGCGCTCGGTCCAGGCCGCGTGCAGATCGGCGCTCGCTTGGCCCAGGTAGCCCTCGCGCACCAGCAGATCCTCGCCGGGCAGCGCCTCAAACAGCCCCGCCGTGGCAGCCCAGGCGGCGGGCAGCACCGCGTCCAGCCGGACGCGCGCTTCGGGCGTGTTCCCAGCCAGGCGGTGCATCCAGGCCGTGCCGTGCATCGCGTGGTACTTCTCCTCACGCTGGATCTTGCCGATGACCTCGGCCAGCGCGGTCAGCCGCGATCCGGCCAGGGCCTCCAGCCGCACCTGGTCGTACTGGTCGTAGAGGAACTGGCGCACCAGCGTGAAGGCCCAGTTGGTGCGCGGCATCTCCAGGAACTGCGCGTTGCGGAAGCCCGCCTCCGGGCGGCCATAGACCAGCGCGTCGGCGTCCATGCCCACCCGCTCGGCCAGCAAGGTGTAGAACAGCCGCGCGTGCCCGATCTCGTCCTGGGCCATCGAGCTATAAGCCACGTCCTCTTCGAGCATCGGCGCGATGCCGGTCCATTCGGAGTTGCGGTAGCCCAGCACAAACTCGTCGTCGGCCAGGGCCAGCAGCAGGCCGTTCAGCGCCTGCTCGACATCGGTCGCCGCCGCCGCGTCCATCTGGGCAATCCAGGCGGGCAGCGCGGGCGCCGGACCAGGCGCGGGCAGGTCCAGCGTGGGCAGCACGTCGAAGGCGGGGCTGGGCGGCACCGCCTCCACGCCCTGGCGCGCGGCTTCGGCCAGCGCGTCGTCGGTGGCCGTGGTCACGGACGAAAAGCGCGGCACCTCGCGGGCGGCGTCCGTCGGCTTGGTCGGGTCAGACATCGGCGGGAATCTCCATGGCGTTGCGCGGGGCGCGCGGCTTGCGACCGGGCGAGCCGGGAATGCTCTCGTCGCCGTGAGCGCGCGCCTGGTCGAGCTTGTCACGCACCGTGTAGCCCTGCACCACCCGGTACGAGCGGTCCACCGCGGGCGGGTGCAGCAGGTCGGCGTCCACGATCTCGCGCACCTCGGCGCGGGGCACCACCCAGATACGGATGCTCTCGTTGCGCCGCCCGTAGAACTCGCGGGCGTAGAGTTCGGCCATATCCGGGTCGGGCGCGGTCAGGTTGCCCGCGTGTTGCAGCGGCTGTCCGGGCCGCTCCTGCCGGAACACCTCAAAGATGGGCCAGGTGGCGCCCGATCCGCCCGCTGGGCGGCGCACCTGGACGGGGCGCGCGTCCTGCGCCACCGTGCGCATTTCCGTGTCAGCCATTGCTCTCCCCCAGGCATGGCGCCGGGGCGCAGCTAGCCCGCGCCCCGGCCATACGTCGCGACAATTAGGCCGCCGTGCGGTGGGCCAGCACCACGTCGCGCACCCACTCGGTGTCGGCGTAGGACATACGGCGCAGCGTCAGCCGCTCGGCGGAGCGCGGGCCGTGGCCGGTGACGACGGCTTTCAACTGGCTCCAATCGGGCTCGTCAAACTCCCAGTGCCCGCTCTCCTCGTTGAAGTGCAGCGACGGGTCGGGAATGGTCAGCCCCAGCTCCAGGATCTTGGGCACGTAGCGGTCGAGGAACTCATGGCGCAGCATGCCGTTCGGTTTGGCCTTGATCCGCCAGTAGAGGTCGCGGTCCTTGGCCGGATCGGTGGGCGGGCCGTGGAAGTGGACCAGCGGGGTCCACCAGCGGTTCAGCGCGTCCTGGAGAATCGTCCGCTGCTGGTCGGTGCCGCTCGCCAGCGTGACCACGCAGTCGTAGCCGTGCTTGATGTGGAACGACTCTTCCCAGCAGATGCGGGTCATGGTGCGGGCGTAGGGCGCGTAGCTGCAATCGAGCAACGCCTTCTGCGACTGGATCGCCGCGGCGTCCACCAGCCAGGCGATGATCGCCACGTCGCCCCAGGAGTAGGTCGGGTAGTGGAAGACGTTGTGGAACTTGGTCTTGCCCGCCAGCAGGTCGGCCAGCATCGCCTCGCGCGACTTGCCCAGGTCCTCGGCCACCCGGTAGAGCAGTTCGGCGTGGCCCACCTCGTCCTGCACCTTGGCCGTCAGCGCCAGTTTGCGCTTGAGGTTGGGGGCGCGGTTGATCCACTCGCGCTCCGGCAGCACGCCCATCAACTCGGAATTGGCGTGCATCTCGACAAAGCGCAGCACCTGCGTGCGGTACTCGTCGGGCATCCAGTCGCCCGCTTCCACTTTGCCGCCGTTCTGCACGTAGGTAGTAAACTCGGCTGTGCGTTCGGTATCTTCCATAGAAACCTCCTCTAACCGGCTACAGGGACGCTGAGGGCGTCAGCAGCCCGGATCGGGCGAGTGATCGACGCCGGGGCGCACGCAGTGCAGCCCGGCGATCAGCACATCGGCCATCTGTGCGGCGACGGCGTCCGCCGAGAGCGCACCGTCGGGGCGAAACCACTGGTAGAGCCAGTTGCCCGCCGACAGCACCAGCAGGGCGCCCATACGGGCGTCGGCCTGCGGGAACTCCCCGGCGTCGATGCCGTCCTGGATCACGCGGCGGAACAGAGCTTCGTACTCGTCGCGCTGGGCGGCGATCTGGGCGCGACGCGGGGTGCTCAGGAAGCGCCACTCGTGGAAGAACACGGTGGCGTTATCCAGGTTGCGCGTCACCACGTCCACATGCGCGCGCAACATGCGCCGCAAGCGCGCGCTCGCCGGCTCGGGCAGCGCCGTCAGCGGCCGCACCGCCGCCAGAAACTGCCCCGCCGCCTGCTCGACGATCTCCCAGAGCATGTCCTCTTTCGAGTCGATGTGCGCATAGAGGCTGCCGCCCTGCATGTTCAACTCGCGGGCAATGTCCCGCATCGTCGTGGCATGGTAGCCCTGCCGGCTGAACATCGAGCCTGCCGTCTGGAAGATCTGTTGTTTGCGCGCCGTACTGTCCATGATCCCGCCGTTCCAGAAAACTAACGCTTGTTAGGTGCATCCATTCTACCACCCGCGCACGGGAGCGTCAAGGAAAGCGCCTGCAGTGCGAATCCCCGGCTTGAAACGTGCTAAATCTGGATGCAGCCTATCGCGCTTATACACGGGCACGGTACGGTAATATGTAGTCGCGCGGCTAATCCAATCGCTAAAGGAGACGCACCGGCATGACGGTGGACAATAAACCCGAGAATCAAGATCCACAACCTTCTCCCTCGAAAGCCTGGGCCAATCTGCGCCAGCCCATGCCGCTGGGGCGGAAGTGGCGCCTATTCTACCGCAACCTCTGGATCCGCGTCCAGACCCGGCAGGACTGTTGCGGCCACCCCGGCCAGCCGGGCTGTTGAAAGTAGCCCCGCGGCGCCTCGGGCAGGCGCCTTCGCCCGGCTTCACCAAGAACAGCATACCGCCGTTAACGCCGGCTCATTAAACCGCGCAGGCACCGCGGTTGTATAGGGATGGGGCGCACGTCGAAGCCACCGGGACATTGACGTACCCGGCATACTGGTGCGCCTGGAAAGTAGGACGATCTCCATGTTCCGCGAACCCGCGCTGCGCGCCGAGGCGCAGTTGGACACCTTCCTGCGGCGCGCCCTCCACGCCGCCTACGACCGGGAGCCGCCGCCCAACGCCTGGGCCGCGCTGACCGCCCGCCTGTCCGCGCCCTCGCCGATCATCCCGCGCTCGACGAACACCGCGCGCCCCGGCCTGTTGTTCATCCCCGAATTGTTGCCGGCCGGGTAAACGCACACCTCAAGCACGCCGCCGTACCTCACGGCGCGGCGGTCTCTTGCCGGCAGCGCGCACCGGGTCCGGTGATGGAACCGCTACTGGGCGTGGACTTCCCTTGCCGGTCCTGATCCCCAGCGTACGCGATAATAATGCCGGGGGCGATCTGCGACCGCGCGGCTGCCCGC
>DASSGZ010000554.1:0-2672 GCA_035693165.1 Chloroflexia bacterium
CCGCACCAGCCGCGCGCTGACCGCCGGCCCGGCGCTGCACCCGCTGGTCAAGGATCGCACCGTGGTCTGGACCGAAGGGCCGATTGGCGCGCCAGGATCGCCGCAGTTCTGGTCGATCAAAGCCTACAATATGGATACCGCGCAGGTCACTACCCCGGTGCGCGATGTCTTCCAGATGACGCAAGCCTGGGCGCTGGCGCGGGGCAACGTGGTCGCCTTCACCATCGACAGCGGCCCCAACCACCGTGGGCGCGACCTCTACGCGCTGGGCTTCGATTTCACGGGCGCGCCCTGACCCGGCGGCGCGCCATACCCTGTATAATGGCTGCGGGTATCCTGCTCAGGCAGGGTGCCCGCAGCTAGTTTATTGGGGAGAGGAACACCAATGCGTGTTAGCTTGCTCATCGCCATCCTGGGTGGCGTGATCGGGGTCGCATCGGCTATCCAGGCGCTTATGACGGTCGGCAATCAACCGGTCTACCAGGATCGCGCCGTGTTCGGCTGGGCCGCGCTGATCCTGGCAATTTCCGCCACCAGCGGCGCGGCGCTATCCCGGACCCGGCCCGGCGTGGCCGCAGTGATCCTGGTGATCGACGGGCTGCTGGGCCTGGGCGCGATGCTGCTGTTCTACATCAACACCTGGTACGCGCTCGCCGTGCCGTGCTGGCTCCTGGCCGCTGTGCTGCTGTTCACTGAGGGCCGTCGCACAGCCCAACCCTGAGCGGCGCGATCCGCCGTCCGGCTAATAGAACAGCAGCGGCAGGGCGCGCACGGCGATGTTGTCGACGGCAAGCGCGCCGCCGGAATCGGGCCGCGCCGCGAAGGTGTAGATGTCGGTCACGGTGTCGAGGACGGTCGCGCCGTGGTAGAAGGTGAGCGAGGCGGTGAAGCGGCCGCTCTGCGCGGCGCCCCGCCGGCTGGCGTCGGGCAAGGGCTGCGCGCCCGGCCCGGCCTCCGGCGATCCCCCGCCCAGCGGCAGGCGGAACATCGCCGTGTCGCCGGTCAGGGCGAAGGACCAGTAGCCGAAATGGTCGGCCTCGCCGCCCGCGCCGCCGCTGCGATAAATGTCGAGCACCACCCGGTCGGCCTGCCTGTCGGGCGCATGGGTATCGACCCGCCCGATGGTCGTCTCCACGGTGTCGCCCTGGGCCTGCCCGGTGATGCGCAACATCAGCACGTCGGTGATCGGCGGGGCGGCGACGGGCGCGTGGGGCGCGCCGCCGGGCAGCGATTCGTGCAGCGTGGCCCAGCGCACGGCCAGCAACCCGGTATCCGCCGCCGGGCGCAAAGTCAGCGTCGCGGGCGCGGGCAGGTCGAAGGCCAGGTCCTGCAGGCCCGGCGCGAGTTGCACGGTATACGAAATCGGCGCACCCGCCGCGGGCTGCACCTCCAGGCCCAGCGTTTGCGGCGCGAACACCGCCAGCCCCAGGTCGAGATTGCGCGGCTCACTACCCGACCCGGCGGGCAGCGCCGCTGCGCCCTGCTGCGCCGTGTCCAGATCTACCTGCCAGACCAGCGGGGCGCCGCCGGTGCTGCGCGGATAATCGCCCTTGCGCTCCCAGGACTGGGTATAGAGCAGGTCACCCGGCGCCCGGTAGAGGCTCAGCAGCGCGTTGCCCCAGACGCGGTTGGCCGGGCGATAGCCGTAAAGTTGCGCCGGCTCGTGCGCGGGCACCACCGCCCAGGTATAGACGCCCGTGGGCCGCCCCTCGTCCCAGGCGGCGTTCGCCGTGCGGAACGTGCCGTAGATGCGGCTGTCGCGCAGGAAATAGGCCAGCACGCCGTTGAACAGCCGCCCCGGCATCAGGCGACTACTGCTGACCAGGGCCGTATCGCCGGGCCGCACGTAATCATACACCCGGCGCGCCTCCATCATCTCCGCGCTGTAGCGCAGCGGCCAGTGGTATTGCCAGAGCAGCAGGCCCAGCGTGGTCAGCAAGGCCAGCGTGGGCAAGGCCCCGGCCAGGGCCGCGCCCCGCCCGTCTTGCAGCGGACGCCTGGCGGCCAACACCCGCCCCAGATAGACCAGCCCGCCTACCACCGCGCCCACCAGCACAAAGGCGACGAACGATTGCGCCTTGAACCAACCGTAAACATAGTCGAGCGGGCGCAGGAACAGCAGCATGTAGATGAGGCCGCCGCCCGCCGTGGTGGCCTGGACCAACGCGCCGGGCGGCCGTTCGCGCACCAGACCCCAGAGCCAGACCACGCCCAGCGCCACGCAGATGAGCCCAGCGGCCAGGATGAGCAGACTATACGCCTGCACGGCGCGGGCCAGCAGTGCCTGGCCCGGTCCCGCCGCCAGCAGGCTGCGAAACGACAGCGAGAGGCCCAGGCTATCGGTCGGCGCGGTGAAGCTGGTCAGGCCCAGCCCCGCCGTCTGCTCGGCATACTGGGCCAGGAAGCCGCCCAGGCTCAACCACTGGGCCACCGCGCTGAGCACGACCGTGCCCAGACCCAGCGCCAGCCCGGCGCCCAGCACCTGGCCCCAGCGCCGCCCGCTGCCCAGCAGCACCGCCAGCCCACCCGCCCCGGCGATGGCGACCCACGCCGTGAGCGCCGGGTGATAGGTCACGGCCAGCGCCGCCGTGACCAGGGCCGCATAGGCCACGAGCCGGGCAGTCGCGCCCCGCTCCGCGGGCGCGGCCACGCGCAACGCCAGCAGCGCCGCG
>DASSGZ010000555.1:0-12153 GCA_035693165.1 Chloroflexia bacterium
CGGCGCTACCTGCTGCCCCGCCAATTGCAAGCCCACGGGCTGCAGCCCGGCGCGGTGGAGATTCCCGAAAAGATGCTGCGTACCATCATCCGCACCTACACCCGCGAGGCCGGGGTGCGCGACCTGGAACGCAAGCTGGCGGCGATCTGCCGCAAATCGGCGCGCCGGGTGGTGCAGGGGCGCACCACGCGCGTGCGCATCACCGCGCATAACCTGGAAGAATTCCTGGGGCCGGGCCGGCTGTCGACCGAGGTCGATCCGATCGGCGTGGCGCAGGTTGGCGTGGCGCTGGGCCTGGCCTGGACGGAGCACGGCGGCGAACTGCTGCCGGTCGAAGTGGCGACCATGCCGGGGCGTGGCAGCCTGACCATCACCGGGCGCCTGGGCGATGTGATGCAGGAATCGGCGCGCGCCGCCCTGAGCTTTGCCCGTTCGCGGGCGACGGCGCTGAAGATCGATCCCGACTTCCAGGAGAAAACCGACCTGCACATTCACTTGCCCGAGGGCGCCATCCCGAAGGACGGCCCCTCGGCCGGGATCACGATGGCGAGCGCACTGATCTCGGCGCTGACGCGCCACCCGTTGCGCCACGATACGGCGATGACGGGCGAGATCACGTTGCGCGGGCGCGTGCTGCCGATTGGCGGGCTGAAGGAAAAGGTACTGGCCGCCCATCGCGCCGGGATGAAGCGCGTGGTCGCGCCGGCGGAGAATCGCCGCGATCTGCTCGAACTGCCCCGCAATGTGCGCCGGGATCTGGAGTTTATCTGGGTCGAGGATATGGATCAGGTGCTGGCCGCCATCATGGCCCCGGCCCCGGCTGCCGATCAGGCGGCGGTGGTGCCGGCGGATCAGCCGGATGGCACGCCCGCGCCCGACGATTCCGTGGAGTCGCACCAGGAGGTGCCGCCGCAGGCGGCCCACTCCAATCTCCAGCCCTCGGCCTGACACGGGAGCGCCCGGTGCCCTGATGGTGGCGCCGGGCGTGCCCCCGTTCCGATTATTCGCTCCCGGTGCACCCCGCCGGGCTAGCGGCCTCGCAGCAAGTATACGATTGAAGCGGATTGTAAGCGCGAACCGAATCTAACGGCACAAAGGCCGGTCGAGCGCGGGCCTTTGTGAAGCCGTGTGGTGCCCGCCGGGTGATCCCGGCATTGTGACGGCATCCCTTTGCTTCCCCGCCCGTGGTCGTGACCCGACCGGCCCTGCCTCCTGCGCGCCTTCCGCCCCACCTTTAAGGAATTACACGATTGACTATGTATAGAAGAGATCGCTCCGGTTCCGGCCGGAGCCACGACCGCGATGGCCGCGATAGCCGGTCCCGGTCGTCAAGCGCCGTGGCCGCACCACGCGATGTCCGCGACAGCCGGGAAGCCGAGCGCGCGGGCCTGCACTGGGTGCGCGTGGATATGCACCTGCATACCCCCGCCTCCGCCGATTACCGCGACCCCGACGCCACCTACCTCAAGATTTTGCAGAAAGCCGAGGAGCGCGGCCTCGATATTATCGCCCTGACCGACCACAACAGCGTGCAGGGCTATGCCCACATGCTGCGCGAGATCGAGACGCTCGAACTGCTGGAACGCCTGGGCCGCCTCAACGAGCAGGAAGCCCACGACCTGGCCGAGTATCGCCGCCTGCGCGAAACCCTGCTGGTGCTGCCGGGCTTCGAGTTCACGGCCACCTTCGGCTTCCACATCCTGGGCATCTTCCCGCCCGGCACCTCGCTGCGCAAGCTCGAATTGCTGCTGCTCAAGCTCGACGTGCCCGAGCAGAAGATGCTGGCCGGCGCGCCCGATGCCGGCCCCACCAGCGACGTGATCGAGGCCTATGAAGCCATCGCCGAGGCCGGCGGGCTGCCGATTGCCGCGCACGCCAACTCCTCCAACGGCGTGGCGATGCAGGGCTTCAATTTCGGCGGGCAGACCAAGATCGCCTACACCCAGCACCCGGCCCTGGCCTGCCTGGAAGTGACCGACCTGGAGCAGACCGGGCGGCGCACGACCGAGTCCTTCTTCAACGGCTCCAAGCCTGAATATCCCCGGCGCATGCACTGCATCCAGGGCAGCGATGCCCACAGCCTGGAGAAGGAACCGGGCGAGGGCGCCAACAAGCGCCTCGGCGTCGGCGACCGCTGCACCGAACTGCTGCTGCCCGATGCCACGTTTGAAGCCCTGCGCGACCTGTTCGCCAGCAGCGACTTCGACCGCATCCGGCCCTACCGCCCCGGCCAGGTGTCCACCTATGATTTTGTGCGCCAGGCGCGCTCGCAGGGGCCGTCGATTGTGCAGGCGTTCCATGAGCGGGCCACCAGCAAGACGAGCCGCAGCCGGCCCATCCTCAAGGACGTGGCCGCCTTCGCCAATACCAGCGGCGGCACGATCTATGTCGGGGTCAGCCCGGACGAGGCCGTGCCCGTGCGCGGCATCGACAACATCGATGACACGACCAATATCCTGCGCTTCGACATCCAGCGCAGCATTGTGCCGCCGCTCGACGTGACCTTCGCCACCCATATGAGCGAAGGGCGCCCGGTGCTGCTGTTGCAGGTGCCGCGCGGCGACGACCGGCCCTATATGTTTGAGCCGGCGGGCCAGATCTATATCCGCCAGGAGTCCGACTCCGTCGTGGCAACCCGCGACGATATCGTGCGCCTGGTGCTGGAGTCGCACGGCGAGCGGGTGACGGCAGAACTGGCGGCGGCGGCCCTCTCGGTGCCGACCTCCGACAGCATCGCTACCGCCGATGCGCTGGAACAGGCCGACGAACTGAGCAGCGACATGGTCGAGGCGGCCATCGAGGGCGCGTCGGTGCCCATCGACGTGGCCCATCGCCGCAAGCGGCGCCGCCGCCGCGGTAGCGAAGGCCGCCCGGCCGCCGAGACGCCGGTGGAAGGCGAACTCGATTCGGTGCCCGCCTGGGATACCACCCCGGCCTGGGAAGGCCCCGAAGATACGCAGCCGGCACCCACCGCCGCAGATGTGGAAGCCGCCGAGGTGGCGGCGCTGGAGGATGTGGCCGGCGCCGCGGCGGCGGCCTGGCCCGCCGGCTGGACCACGCCGGAAGAAGAGTCCGCCCCGGTGGAAGCCGCGCCGGAGCCGGCGCGAGGTCGCCGCCGCCGGGGCCATGGCGCCGCGCAACCTGCCGCCGAGGCGGTGGCTGCGGAACCGGTGGCCGAGGCCGTCGAGGTTGGGGCGGAGGCGGTTCCCGCGGAGCCGGAAGCCGTCCCTGCTGCTGAGCCGGAGGCGCCCCGCCCGCGCCGCAAGGGCCACCTGTACCAGGTGTACCGCAGCGACCTGGGCGAGCCGGAGGTGGGCAACGCCCTGCGCGAGCGCCGCGCCGGCCTCTACGCCGATAAAGCGGGCGAGTTGCTGACGCCGGAGATCCGCGCCGCCAATCCCGAAGGCATGTTCGAGCTGGAGCGCAACCAGGTCTGGCTGCCGGACGAGACCGCGCCGGTGTTGCCCGAAGGGCTGAGCGCGCGCCGCCGCTCGAAGGCGACGCTGAACGACAGCATCTTGAACGCCCGCAGCGGACCGGGCGGCCGGTTCCAGTCGGCGGCGGAGCTTGCGCCCCCGCCGCCCGCGCCCGAACCGGAGCCGGAACCGGCCCCCGCGCCGGAAGCCGCCCCGGCGAAGGCCAGCCGCGGCCGGCGCCGAACATCGGCTAAGGCCGCCGCACCCGCGGAGCCGGTGGCCGAAGCGCCGGCCCCCGCGCCGCCCGCGCCGGAGCCGGTCTCCGCGCCTGCCTCGAATGAGGCACCAGCGCCCCCGGAACCGGCGCCCGTGACCCCGCCGCCGGGCGTGCCGCTGGTGCGCGCGCTGCCGGGGGAGAAACTGTCCGGGGCCAAGGCGCGCGCCGGGCTGATCGTGCCGGCCACCCCGGCGGTGAGCGAGGCGGCGCGTCCCGTCGCCCCTGCCCCGCGCGGCGGCCGCCGCGAGATCGTGCCGTCGTCCAAGGCGAACGCCCGGACCGGTCTGGCGACGAAGCCCGCGGTTCCCGTCCCCAATAAGGCGGCGGCGCCGCCACCGGCCATCCCGGCACCGCGCACCGGCGTCGAGGTCGTCTCAACCGAGATCCGCAACGACGTGCCCTATCACTCGATGCGCGATCTGCGCAACGGCAGCATCGTGCACAACGTCACGCGCTACTCGGCGCGGCGCCTGTGGTACTACGCGATCATGCGTCACGAGGCGGGGCCGCCCAACCCGCAGGAAGTGGAGTGGGCGGGCGATGTTGGCCTGTGGCGCAAAGTGCGCCGGGCCAACGTGCTGCGCTATGACCTGGTGGGTCGCGAACCCGACGGCAGTATGCGCGTCTACTACGGTGTTACCGAAGACGGCATCCACGGCCCCTGGCGCGAGATCGATCTGAACGCGGGCGATGCCGAGCAAGCCGACGGGGAGCAGGACTGGGGCTAATTGGACGATCAAGCGCTGGAAATCGAAGTGATCCGGTCCAGCGGGCGCGTCAAAACCGCGAGCGCCCGCTGGGTCGAACCGGGCAAGAAGGTGCTGGTGCGCCTGCCCGCCAACCTCGACGCGGCGGACGAGCAGCGCCTGATCAGCCAGTTGGTCGCTAAAGTGCGGGCCGGCGCCCGGCGGCGCGACCTCAACCAGGACGGCAAGCTGCCGGAGCGCGCCGCCGAACTGAACCGCCGCTACTTTGGCGGGCGGCTGCAACTCGACTCCATCGAGTGGGTGACGAACCAGCAGGGCCGCTACGGCTCGTGTACCCCCGCCAACCGCACCATCCGCATATCAGACCGCGTGGCGTCCATGCCCGGCTGGGTGCAGGACTATGTCCTGGTCCATGAACTGGCCCACCTGGTCCAGCCCAACCACTCGGCGGCTTTCTGGAAGCTGGTCAACCGCTACCCGCTCACCGAACGCGCCCGCGGCTACCTGATCGCCGTGGGGTTGGAGGGAATGGACGGCCCTGGGGACGACGAGTGAGCGCGCGGCCCTGGCGCGAGCACGTCCTGGTGCTCGCGGGGTTCGCGCTGCTCACCATCGTGCTGACCTGGCCGGTGGCCGCGCTGTTCGGCCAGGCCATCAACGCGTTCGGCGATGTGGTGGTGCAGATGACCACCATGACCTGGGACGCCCACGCCCTGGCGACCAACCCGCTCGGCCTGTTTGACGCGCCCTTCTTCTACCCCTACGCGCACACCAACGCCTACTCCGAGCACCTGGTGGGCGAAACGCTGGTCGCCCTGCCCATCCTCTGGCTGACCGGCGACCCGGCCCCCGCCCACAACTTCAACTTCCTGCTCTCGTTCGTGCTCACCGGCTACGCCACCTACCTGCTGGTGCGCGACCTGACCGGCAACCGCATCGCCGCCCTGGCTGCCGGGATCGCCTACGCGTTCGCCGGGTACCGCTTCGTGCAAAGCGGCCACATGCAGACCCTGGCGACCGAGTGGTTCCCCTTCACGCTCTGGGCGCTGCGGCGCGGCTTGCGCTGGAACCACGGCGGGTATATCGCCCTGGCCGCCGCGGGCGTGATCGGCATGGGCCTGTTCAGCGTCTACTACATCTTCTTCCTGGCGATCCTGGTCGGCCTCTACCTGGCCTGGTGGCTGCTGATCGACCGGCCCGCCCCGGCCACGGATGCGCCGCCCATGCCCCGGCGCTCGCGCCTGCCGCTGTGGGCCAAACTGGGGCTGGCCGGGGTCGTGGCCGGGATCGTCTTGCTGCCGTTCTACCTGCCGTATGTGCAGGTCAACCAGGAACTCGGCTTCAACCGCTCGGTCTACGAGGTGCAAAGCTGGGCGGCCCGGCCCTGGTACTTCTGGAACGTGCTGGCGACCAACTGGCTCTGGGCCACGCTGGTGCCCGATATGATCGGCCTGCGCGGCGAGCGGCAGTTGTTCCCCGGCCTGATCATCAGCGTGCTGGCCGCGGCGGGTCTGCTGTTTGCCGGGTGGCGGCGCGCGCCGGCGCCGGGCGATTCGCCCTCCGCCGCGCCGGTCGCCTATCCGCGCGAACGCTGGTTTTACCTGCTGCTGGGGCTGGTCGCGCTGGTGCTCACCTTCGGCATGAGCATCCGCCTGCCCGGAACCAGCACCGATATCCCCCTGCCCTACGCTTTCCTCTACGACTGGGTGCCCGGCTTCAGCGCCCTGCGCGTGCCGGTGCGGTTCGCCGCCCTGCTCAACCTGGCGCTGGCCGTGCTGGGCGGCTACGGCCTGGCCTGGCTGCTGGCGCAGATCCGCCGGCCCCGCGGGGCCGCACTGCTCTGGGTGCCGCTGCTGGCCCTGATGACGCTCGAATACGTGCAGGTGCGCGACCTGAGCAACCACCGCGACATGCGCCCCCCGGCCTCCGGTCCCTACAGCTATCTGGCGGGCCATCCGGGGCCGGTGATCGAACTGCCCATGTACGGCAGCGACGCCGATGTCTGGTACACCTACGGCGCCACCTATCACTGGCAGCCGCTGGTCAACGGCTTCAGCAGCTTCGTGCCGCCCGGCACCGTCGAGATCGCTCATGCCATGGCGGCCTTCCCCGACCCGGCGAGCCTGGCGCTGCTGCAAGGGCTGGAGGTGCGCCATGTGGTGGTGCGCTACTCGCAGTTCCCCCTGGCCGGCCAGCCGGGGCTGCGCAAACGGATCGAGAGCACGCCCGCGCTGCGCCAGGTCTACGCGCAGGGCAGCGACGTGATCTATGAGATCGCGCCCGACCCCTGGGCGCGCCGGATTGCCACGGCCTTGCCCGCGGACGGCTACCTCTGGGTGGACCGGGGCAGCACGAACAGCGCGCCCGCGCTCGAAGCCCTGGCCTATGCGCTCAAATACAACCGCCTGCCCACAACCCGCCTGCCGGTGCCCGCCGATCATGTCGCCGGCAACCTGATCCTGGGCTACAAGCCGTTGCCCCCATTGCCCTACGGGCGCCCTGCCGACGTAGCCCTGGCCCCCGCCGGCGATCCCGCTGGGGGCGGCGGGGCCGGGGCCGGCGCGGGCTTCTACAAAAACCCCCTGGCCGCGCTGTACCGCCGCGATGCGGGTCTCCAGGCGCACTACGACCTGACGGCACCCGCCTCGCCCTACGCGCCGCACGGGCTGGCGATCCCGGCGGGCGGCGCGCGCTTCGATCTCCCCGCCGCCCAGGGATCGGCGGCCCGCGTGGCCGATTTGCTGTTCGCCGCTTTCGCCCCCACCGAGATCACGGTCAACGGCGCGCCACTGACCCTGGCGCCGGGTCTCACCCGGTATCGCGGCCCTGCCGGAGACGGGCTGGACTTGCGGACGACCTCCGGCGCCGATTCCGCCGCGTTGCTCGCCGTGGACATGCTTGCCGCCGATGGCACTGCGCCGGGCAGCGGCCAGGGCGCACCGCTGCCCGATACGCTCGTGCTCGACTTGCAGCCCAGCACCGCCGATCTGCGCGCCGGGACCGTGACGACGAACTGGCGCATCGTCCCCCGGCACCCCGGCGGCCAGCCGTTCACGCTCAGCCTGGATATCTACCAGAAACCGTTCGGCACGCACCCCGACGGGCACCTGGGGACCTGGAGTCTGCCGTTGCCCGCCGGGGCCGAAGGCCGCAGCTACAGCCTCACGCTCGACCCGGCGGCGAAAACGGCCACGGCCACGCTGAACGGCGGCGGCGCCGAGGTGTTCATGTGGCAGGGGCCGCCGCGCGGCGGCGACTTCCACGCCACGCTGAACCTCTTTGCCGGCGACCACCTGCTGGCGCAACTGCCGGTCTACGACTTCTCGCTCGACGGTGGGCGGTTGGGCGACTTCGCGCCCGCGCCCGGCACGGTGCTGCGGCTGCCGTTTGCCGCGCAATAACCTGCATCCGTTCCTGATCGAGATTTCGCACCGCCGAGACGCAGAGAACGCAGAGATTCGGATGGAATGAGATCCGAAGTAAGGCGTGTAACGCGGCTCGAATCGCTTTAGTCCCAAGAAAGGCCATAAATAGGTAGTAATTCAATGATCTCTGCGTCCTCTGCGTCTCGGCGGTGATCATGAACGGATGCCCGGCAAAAAGGTCGAAGCGAGCCGCCATCTATGGTATAATAGCGCCACGGTGACATATCCACTCTAGCGTGTTCAATCCCAACGCGAGACGCCCCCATGAGCGACGAGACGCCCGGCGCGGCCCAATTCACCTACTTGCATCTGCGCACCGCCTACGGTCCCGGTGGCGGGCCGGGTGCGCTTGCCGCCTACACCGCGGCGGCGCAGGGCTACACGGCGCTAGCCTGCACCGACTACGGCACGGTCGCGGCCTGGCCGGAGTGGGAGCGCGCCTGCCGTAAAGCGGGCATCCAGCCCATCTACGGCCTCGCGTTCGACCTGACCCTGGCCGGCGAGGTGCCCGGCGAAGCCTGGCCGCTGCTGGCCCTGGCCGCCACGGGGCAGGGGTTGCGCAACCTTGTCCAGATCCACAACCGGCTGGAGGCCCGCGAGGGGCGGGCGCTGTTGCCGGTCGCGGATCTGCCGGCGCTGGCCGCCGGACTCTGGCTCATCCTGCCGCCTTCCGGCGATCACGCGCCGTCGCCGCTGGTGGCCTTGCCCCGGCAGGCAGCCGTCGCGGCGGTGAGCCGCCTGACAGATGCTTTACCCCGCGCCGAGGCATTGCTCTGCGGCCTGCCCGTCGGGCCGGAACAGGACTATTTCGCGCAACTGGCCGCCGACGCCGATCTCCCGGCTCTCGCCCTGCCCGCCGTCCGCTATCCCACCGAGGATGCCGCGCCCGCCCATGCCGTGCTACGCGCCGCCCAACGCCCGACGCCGGCCACGCAGGGCGCGCCGCCCGCCGATGTCACCGCCCCCGTGCTGCCGCACCACATCGAGCCGC
Source organism: Chloroflexia bacterium (assembly GCA_035693165.1). GTDB lineage: Bacteria > Chloroflexota > Chloroflexia > QHBQ01 > JAICKM01 > JAICKM01. The sequence continues at coordinate 8,817 of DASSGZ010000555.1, forward strand.
CCGACCGGCTGGCCGAACGCTACACGGCGCATCCTGACGCCCTGCGGCTGGTCGCCGCCGTCGTCGAGTCGTGCCGGGCCGAACTGGCCGATCTACGTACGCCGGGGGCGGGCGTAGCCGCCCAGGCCGCGCTGGAAGCTGCCGTCGACGAGGCCGTGGCCGCCGCGGGGCGCGAGCGCGATGCGCATATCGCGGCGGAACTGGCCGCCGTGCGCCGCCTGGGCCTGGCCGATGCCCTGCTGGCGGCCCGCCGCGTGGCCGCGACGGCGCGCGGGCAGGGGCTGTTGCTGGGGGCACCCGGCGGCCTGATCGCCGAGGGCCGCCTGCCGGCCTTGCTGGGCCTCGCGCCCGCCGACCCGTTCGGCGCTCCGGCCCGCTGGCTGGCCGCCGATGCGCGACCCGGCGCCTGGACCCCCGCGCTGGCCGTGCCCGCCGGGCGGCGTCCTGGCCTGGTGGCGGCCCTGCACGCCCGCGACGGCGGCGCCCGCGCGACCCCGGCGCCCGACCTGTTGCCCGCCGGGGGGCGCCGCCCGCTGGGGGTGGTCGGGGCGCTGGCCGCCGCGGGGCGCGCGTTCGACCTGGTCCCGGCCACGCGGGCGGCGCTCGAAACCGCCTGGGTGCAGACCGCGCCCGCGGTCCGCGCTCGCCGCTGGCAGGACGCGGCCCCCGAGTTGGCCCCGGAAGCCGCCGAGAATCTGTTGCGCATCGTCACGGCGCTGGCCGAGGCGCCCGGCCCGCCGCTGGCCGACGCGGAAGCCCTGCTGCTGGTGCCGCCGGACGTTTGCCTGCCGGTGGTGGCGCTGCCCGATGCGCCGGGCGGGCGCGCCGCCGCCTGGGGCGCGGCGGATTGCGAGGCGCTGGGCGCTGGCGTCGTGCGGCTGTGGGGCGACCCCGGCCTCGACATGCTGCAGCGCGGGCAGGATCTGGCCGGGGAACCGTTGCCCGCCGTGCCCACCGACTCCATGCGCCTGCTGCTCTCCTCCGGCGATATTGCCGGGCTGCCGCTGCCCGTGGTAGCGGAGGACAGCGCCGACGGCCTGGAGACGACGCCCGATGTGCTGGCCGCGTTCTGCGCGGCGCTCTTGCCGCCCGACCCGGATGACGTGCCCGGCTGGGCGGCGCTGGGCGCGTTGCTGTACAGTCCCCGCGGCCCGCATCCCTGGCTGCGTACCTACCTGCGGCGCCGGGTCGGCGGCGTTCCGGTCACCTACCGCTTCCCGGACCTGGCGCCCGCGCTCGACCTGACCTGGGGCCTGCCCCTGTACTGCGAGCAGTTGGCGATCCTGCAACTGTTGCAGCGCCAGGACGGTGTCATCCCGCCGCAGGCGCTGATGCAGGTGCAGGAGTGGCTGGGGCAGGCCGAGACCTGGGCCACGGGCTACAGCGCCGCCGTGGCCGCGGCAGAGCGCCTGCACCTGGCGCTGCGGCTCAAGGTCACGCACCCCGCCGCGTTCCTGGCTGCCGCGCTGGAGAGCGCCGTGCCGGCCGGGGACACGGCGGCGGAAACGGCGCTGACGCTGGAAGCGCGCCGCCACGGCATCGAACTCCGCCCGCCCGATATTCAGACTAGCGCCGCCGGGTTCACGCTGGAAGCGCCCGCGCCCCGCCCCGTGCCGCCCGCCGAACCGGGCAACGCACGCCGGGCGGCACATCCGCCGCCCCTGCCCGCGATCCGCTGGGGGCTGGCCGCCGGGCGGGGCACGTTACCCGCTGCTATGGCGCTGGTTGCCGCGCGCGCCGCGCAGCCGGAGGGCCGGTTCGCCTCGCTCGGCGCGCTCTGCCTGGCCGCGGTGGCGGCGGATGTGCCGCCCGGCTTCCTGGCCGTGCTGATCCGCGCCGGGGCATGCGATAGCCTGGGCGCCCGTCCGGCCCTGCTGGCCGCCTTGCCCGCTGCCGTGGCCGAGGCCCGGCAGGTCCACGCCGCGCAGCAGGTGGCGACCCAGGGCGGCCAGGCCGGCCTGTTCCCCGTCGAGCCGCCGGCAGAGGCCGCGCCGGCCTCCGAGACCCCGGCGGAAAGCCCCACTGCCGCTGCCGCTACGGAAACCCCGGTCGAGGGCACGACGGAGATTGCCACCCCGGTCGAGGTGGACAAGGCCGGGTGGCGCGCCTGGGAGGCGACCCTGATCGGGCACACCTTCACCGTGCTGCCGTCCGCCGAGCCGGTGCTGGGCGCGGGTGGGATCGGGCGCGGCAGCGCGGCCATCGCCCGGCTCACCCTGAGCGGAGTGACCGCGGCCCATGTCGGCCAGACGGTCAGCCTGGTCGCCGTGCTGAGCGGGATCCGCGTGGTGCCCACCGGGGAGGGGGCCGACGCGAACCTGGCCGTGGCCCTGGCCCAGGACGCCGAGGGCGCCTTGCCGCTGATCCTGTTCCCGCCCGCCTACGCCCGCCACCAGGCCCTGCTGGAACCCGATGTCCCGCGCATCGTGGTGGCCCGTGTGCAACTGGCCGAAGCCTGGGAGGGGCGCGGCGCGGGCATCGTCCTCATCGGCGAACAATTGTTGCCCTATCAGGTCGAGCGCGAGACCCAGGAACTCGACGTGACGCCGATCAAGCGCCGGGCGGCGCCCGCCACCGCCGAGGGCGCCGCCAAATCGCGCAAGCCGGCGCCCGATCCCTTGCAGTATAGCGCGGGCGGGCAGCGCTACTTCCAGGCGCCCCGGCCCGCCGCGCCCGCCGTGAACGAGGCGGATGTGCCCGCCGCCGAACCGGGGCCGCCGCGCCAGATCGTGATCACCCTCAACCCCCTGGGCAGCGAGCAAGAGGATGAGGAGCGCATGCGCCGGCTCAAGGCGATCTTGCTGCGCCATCCGGGGCCGGCCGGAGTGATGCTCTACTTCCCCGACGATCCGCTGGTCGGCATGCCTACGCACATGCCCCTGAAGCGCACTGTCGATGCCTCGGACGCCTTTTGCGACGAAGTCACCGCCCTGCTGGGCGCCGGGTGCTATGAATTCCGTTAGTCGCGGGCCGCGAACTGCCGGCCCATTGCCTATAGGAGGATCTGCCCATGCCGCCGGAACCGGTCGATAACGCACAATCCGCTGCCCAGGCCGCCCGCCTGGCGCGCATCGCCGCGCGCATCCGCGTGGCCCACGGCGACGAGCCCGCCGACCTGGTGCTCACCGGCGGCCAGGTGGTCAACGTCCTCACCGGCGAGGTCTACCCGGCGGACGTGGCGATCCTGGCCGGCGAGATCGCGGCGGTGGGGCCGCCCGGCGCCTATCGGGGCCGCGAACAGCACGACGTGGGCGGGCAACTGCTCGGCCCTGCGCTCATCGACGGCCACGTGCATGTCGAAAGCTCGATGATGCTGCCGCGCGACTTCGCCCGCGCT
>DASSGZ010000556.1:0-2433 GCA_035693165.1 Chloroflexia bacterium
GTCGAGGTCCACAGCACGCGCTGCCCCTGCTGCACCAGCTCATGCCCCAGCGCCGCCGTCAAATGGCTCTTCCCCGCGCCCGGCCGGCCGACGGCGACCACGTTGACCGCCTCGTCGAGGAAGGTGCCGCGACGCAGCCACTCGACCTGCTGCTGGATGGCGAGGGGAAGCGGGCGAGTTGCAGGGTCCGGAAGGTCTTCTCGGCGGGGAGCCCGGACTGGCGCAGCAGGCGCGCGGTGCGCCGCTGGTCGCGCTGCTCGCACTCGCCGCAGACCAGCTCATAGAGGAAGGCCTCGTGTGTGAGCCCACCCTTGGCCGCCTTGAGCGCCAGGTCGGCGAAGGTGTCCGCCATGGCCGGGAGCTTGAGGGTGTGCAGCATCGCCAGCAGCTCGGCGTGGCGGTCAGGCATGGTCGCCCCCCCCGCGAGCAGCCGGTCGTAGACGCCCAGGTCGAACACCGCCGGGGTGAGCGCCGGCACGGCCAGGGTGGCCGGCTGCGCCAGCTCGCGCACGGCGTCGAAGGCTGGCGGCGCGCCCTGCTCCAGCAGCAGCGTGAGCGCCGCCTCCACCTCGCCCTCGGAGGTGCTCGCCGCCAGGTGGAGCAGCCGCACGTACTCCCGGTCGGCGCGCTCCGGGCGGGCCGTCGCCAGCGCGTCGTAGGCCCGGCGGAACGCGAGGGTCGGGAAGAGCTCGTCGCGGTAGCGATACTGGGCGAACGCCCCGGGCTTCCGGACCAGCGACCAGCTGAGGTGGCGGTAGTCGATGCGCTGCTGGTGCTGGCCTAGCAGGCTGTCGGAGAGACCGGGCTAGCGGCGGCCAGGCCCGGCGGGGGCGGTCGCCGCCTGCCTGATAGCGAGCCATATGTCCGCGTTGCCGCCCCCGCTCGGGTGCCCTGGGCGGTCGTGCCCCCGGCGGGGCCGCCCGCTCGCCCCCGGCGGGCACAGTTAGGCCACGGTCAGCCGGTGCAGCCGCTTCAGGTTGCAGGCGAGGCAGACCAGGCACCACTCGCCCGCCGCCGCGCCCTGCCCGCGCAGCGAGAACTGCCGGAAGCCCAGCACCTCCTTGATGTGGCCGATGACCGGCTCGACCGTGCATTTGCGCAGGCGGTAGATGGCCCGGCCGAGGGCGGTCTGCAACCTGTACGCCATCCGCTCCTTCAGGCTCGCGCCCTCCGGGGGCGGTGCGGGCGGGGCGGCGCAGTACGCCGGCCAGCCCCGGTGATGGGCCTCGCGCCCGGTGGCGATGTACGGGGCGATCCCCCGCGCCTCCAGGGCGGCGATATTCGCCTCGCTGAAGTACCCGCAGTCCAACGCCGCCGCACCGGGGGTCCCCAGCGCGGGCGCGATGCTCGCCAGCGTCGGGGCGACTTCCCGCTGGTCATTGGGGTGGTTGGACAGCGCATGCCCGACGATGAGGAGGCTGGCCTGGTCGACGGCGACCTGGGCGTTGTACTGCTGGTCGAAGCCCTGGTCGGTGCCGCGCTTCATGATCCGCGACTCGGGGTCGGTGAAGTTGTACTGGTCCTTGTCGCGCGGCCCGCGCGTCGGCGGGGCAGGCGGCTTGCCGCGCGGCGGGCGGCCCGTGCGGCGGGCCTTGCGCTCGCGCTCCTGCACCTTCGCCGCATACGCCGCCTGCTCCGCCGCGTCGCGCTCCGCCGCCCGCGCCTCGAGGACCGCCTTCGCTTCGGCCAGGCGGGCCAGGCGGGCTTGGCGCAGGGCGAGCTCGTCCGCCACGGCCAGCCCCTCCGGCACCGCCCCCCGCTCGGCCTGCTCGCTCAGCGCGAACAGCGCCTCGACCTCGGCAGTGAGCTGGGCCTCCTGGTCGCGCAGGCGCTTGTAGCTGACCGCCTTGCTCTTGGACGCGTCGGCGTGGATCTTGGTGCCGTCGAGGCTGATCGTTCCCAACTGGAGCACCCCGCTCGCTTGCGCGAGCAGCAGCACCTGCACGAACAGCCCCTTGAGTTCGCCGAGGAAGGTCCGGCGGAAGGTGGCGAGGGTGTCGTGATCCGGGTGCAGGTTCCCGGCGAGGTAGCGGAACGGGGCCGACTCGTAGGTGGCCCGCTCGAGCTTGCGCGTGCTGAACACGCCGGTCGCATAGCCGTAGACCAGCAGCCCGAGCAGCACCTCCGGCGCGTACGCCGCCCCGCCGCGCGGGCCGTAGCGGGCGTAGATCGCCGCGAAGTCGAGTTGGGCGACCACGTCCACGACGAAGCGGGCCAGGTGGTCGGGCGGCAGGCAATCCCCCAGCCGCACCGTCTGGTCGAGCGTCGCCTCGTAGTCAACCGTCGTGAAGCGCCTACTCATCGCCAACCCCACTGGCCCTGCTCACGATCCCTGATCACCTCCCGCCGCGAGTGTAGCACGCACCGCCCTGCCTGCGGCTGTTCCTCTCCGACAAACTGCTAGGCGGATTAGCTGGGGAGCACATCGCCCGT
>DASSGZ010000557.1:0-2257 GCA_035693165.1 Chloroflexia bacterium
GCCCGGCGGGCAACACGCCCGTCACCGTCAGCCCCACCAGCAAGACCGCGCCCAGGCCGAGCGCGAGCAGCGTGCGGCCCCGGTACGGCCCCATCACCAGGGCCATCGCCAGGATGCCGAAAACCAGCCCGATATAGCCCCCGCGCGACTGGCTGGCGATCAGTCCGTCCAGGATGACAGCGGTGAGCGCGCCCACGCCCAGCGCGAGCGCCAGGCGGGCCAGCCGCGCCCGCCGGTCGCGCTCGACCCCCGATCCCCGCGCGCGCAGGTCGCGCACGGCGCGGATCAGCAGGTAAACACTCAGCGCGATACCGAGCGCGATGGTGAGGTTGAGATAGCCCGCGTAGGAGTTGGGCATGCCGATGGTGCCGAAGCCGCGCGGCACCAGGTCTTCCGGGTCGCCCCCCTGCCCGGCGAAGAACGACGGCGGCACCTGCCGCGTCGCCACCTGCCAGATGCCCAGCAGCGCCTCGGCGGTCGCCCCCGCGAAGAAGCAGGCCACCAGCCCGATGATCTCGCGGCGCGTGCGGATGGTGTTGGCGATGATGATATACGTCAGCAGCACCACTGTCCAGCGGGCCAGTTCGGCCAGGCCCGCGCGTACATCCCCGGCCACGGTCAGGCTGGCGACCATCACCGTCAGGTAGACGCCCAGCGCGACGGCGAACGGGGGGATGACCAGCCGGCGGGCGGATACCGCCGTCCAGGCCCACCAGGCGCCCAGCAGGCCGACCATGGTGGCCTGGGTCAGCGTGGCCCGGCCCCCCAGCGTGATCTCCTGCTGCACCGGCACGCTCAGCACCAGCGCGTAGACGCCCCAGGCCGGGCGCTGCAAGACCAGCACGCCGCCCACGAGCAGCACGGCCAGCCCCAGGCCCACCTGCGGCGGCAGGAACACGGCCACGCTCACGGCGCCCGCCACCAGCAGGGCGTACCACCAGGGCATGCGCCGCCAATCGGCGGCGGCGCCCCGTGAGAGGGCGAGGACAGTGGCCCGCATCGGCGCCCTTTAGCTGCCCAGCGAGGTGCCGCCCACCGGCTGCGGCGCCGTCGCGTCGCCGGGCGTGACCACCGTGCGGAACCAGTCCAGGGTGCGCTCCAGCCCGTCGGCCAGGCTCACCCGCGGCTCCCACCCGATCTCGGTGCGGATGCGCGTGATGTCGGGGCAGCGGCGGGTGGGGTCTTCGGTCAGCGCGGGGCGGAACTCGATCGGCACGTCGGCGCCGGCCAGGTCGCGGATGATGCGCGCGAAGTCGATGATATAGCGCTCGTCGGGGTTGCCCACATTGTAGACGCGCCCGCAGGCCACCTCGCGCGGGGCGTCCATCACGGCGCGCAGCGCCCGCACCATATCCTCGACGTAGCAGAAGGAGCGCGTTTGCTTGCCGTCGCCGTAGACGGTCAGTGGACGCCCGGTCAGCGCCTGGGAGATGAAATTGGGCACCACGCGCCCGTCGCGGGGGTTCATGTGCGGGCCGTAGGTGTTGAAGATGCGCACCAGCCGCCCGTCAATGCCCTTCTCGCGCACGTAGGTCGTGACCAGCGTTTCGCCCAGGCGCTTGCTCTCGTCGTAGCAGGCGCGCGGCCCCACCGGGTTGACGTTGCCGAAGTACGTTTCGACCTGCGGGTGGACCAGCGGATCGCCGTAGGCTTCGGAGGTGGAGGTGAAGAGGATGCGCGCGTTATGCCGGGCGGCCCATTCGAGCAAGTTCTGCGTGCCGTAGGTGTTGGTCGCCAGGATCTCCAGCGGGATGCGGCTGAAATCGGCGGGGCTGGCCGGGCTTGCCAGGTGATAGATCTGGTCGGCCTCCGGCAGATCGGGCGGCAGGGGCCGGGTGATATCGTGCTCGATCACGCGCAGCCGGGGATTATCACGCAGCGCGGCGATATTGCGCGGGTTGCCGGTGAGGAAGTTATCGAGAATGAGAACGTCATGGCCGTCCGCCAGCAAGGCGGCGGTGAGGTGCGAGCCGATAAAACCGGCCCCACCGGCGACAATGATGCGCAAAGGATCCTCCTACTGATTGCCGATTGCCGGTTGCGGGGACTAACGGCGGACGGTGGGCCGGGCTCGCCAGGTGGTAGACCTGGTCGGCGGCGGGGAGGTCGGGCGGCAGGGGCCGGCTGATGTCGTGCTCGATCACGCGCAACCGGGGATTATCACGCAGCGCGGCGATATTGCGCGGGTTGCCGGTGAGGAAGTTATCGAGAATGAGAACGTCATGGCCGTCCGCCAGCAAGGCGGCGGTGAGGTGCG